>CALIJE010000054.1 GCA_938017825.1 uncultured Flavobacteriaceae bacterium | reverse complement strand
GGTATTGGTCATGAAAATGACCCTTCCGTCGGGGGCCTTTCCGATGGTCTTTCCCTTGGCGCCCGCATCAATGACTTCGACATTTTCAAAAACCTGTCGCCTCTTTTTTCTTCGCATTGGGTAAAAATAGGAATTGGGCGGCTTTAATTCCCCTAACTTTAAGAGGAATAACATTTTTTTAAGCAAAAAATGAACCTTTTCACTTTTTTGATGTCTTTATGGTAATACAGCATGACCGATACCAATAAAATATTCGATGGCTTATTGATACTCGAATACCGAGGGGGCTCTAAAAAGGCGCTTGGCGTTTTGGTAAACAAATACCATCGAAGGTTGTGCAGACATGCATGTTACTATACAAAAGATATGGAGGCGGCACAAGATGTCGTGCAAGACAGCTGGGGCATTATGATACGAAAGCTGGGTTCGCTAAAAGAACCAAATCTGTTCGGTAGTTGGGCATTCAAGATCGTTACCAGAAAGGCCTTGAACTGGGTGAAGCAAAATAAGAACAGAACAAAGGCCTTGACCCAAAGGGAATTGATAGCAGAAGTTAACGAAGCCGAAGAGAATGGGGTACAGAATCAGAAGGTAAAAAGTGCCATTTCGAAGCTAAAGGAAAACCAACAGATCGTGTTGCGACTGTTTTATACCGAAAGCTATTCCTTGCTTGAGATTGCCAGTATACTGGGTATATCGGTAGGTACGGTTAAATCAAGGTTGTTTCATGCCCGAGAAAAATTAAAAACAATTTTAAAATCATAGTTATGAGTACAGAAAAGAATGAAATCGATAAGTTGATCAAGGAAAGCCTCACTTCGGAAGATGCCAAATTTTATGAGGAACTGGAAGAACAGAACCTTATGGCAAAATTGGGGCAAGCCCATAAGGGTAAATTGGGATGGTTGGTACGTTTAATGAGTGTCTTGCACATTGTTATTTTTGTGCTATTCATATTCTGCACCGTGCGTTTCTTTAATACGGGTGACACCAAGGAACTCATTCAGTGGGCCGCGGCCGGTTTTATTGCCTGGGGCTTTATGGCGATGATGAAACTATTTATTTGGATGCAAATGGATAAGAACGATGTGCTCCGAGAATTAAAGCGTATTGAGCTTCAAATAGCAGCCTTGTCCCAAAAAGTGGACTAAAAAAAGTCGGGAAACCCCACTACAAGGCTCCCCGACGCAACAACCAATCTAATCAACCTAGATAACTACTGCTTGTTATTGTTGAATTTGTTTAAGATCCGTTCCATTTGACGCCCTGCTGCTTGTCTTCCTCCGAGTCCGAATGAAAGTGCAATGGTTACGGCGATGGTTCCTAAGGTGATACCAAAGGCCATGTTGATAATATCATCGCCAATGCCCATGGTCTTCAGTCCCATGGCCAAAAAGATGGCCAATATGCACATTCGTACAATTGAGGCAACGAACAGATTATTTTCGTCTTTTGACATGGCTTTGTGTGCAATCGATGCAATCCAGTTGCCGATGATCAAGATCACCAAACCAAATAGAATATTACCCGATACACCTACGATGGTATCAAGTACTTCGGTAAGCTTTGCGAATTCGAGCTTTTCCAAGGCAGTGGTAATACCGAAAAGAACAATAAAGAAGAAGGCGATATTGCCGATCAATTTTGGCAAATTGGTATTCGAGGATACGCCACCTAAATTCATGCGGTTTACGATACCGTCTAATTTCAAACTCTCTAACAAATCGGTAAGCAGCCCAGCGACGAATTTTCCGCCCACTACAAAAAGTAGAATGATAATGACCGCTACAAGTATTTTGGGAATAGCATTAAAGAATTGCTCTAGCATGTGCGTGGCCGGAACCGAAATCGCATCCATATTTAGAATATTCAAGGCTGTGATCAGCAATGGAATAAATATGAATATGAAAACGATCTTCTTTAGAATATTGACCAAGTCGATATTTTCCGGGAGTTTAAGTTTGGGAACCAAACTACGAATGGTATCTCCCGAAAGGCCTACCAATTCTGAGACGATCGTGGCCAGCATATAGCCGATGTAACCTACCAATCCGGCGCCGACAATATTTGGAATGTAATCGGTAAAACCATTAAGTAAGTTCTTAACAGGGTCTAAAACGCTGGTCATCCCCAACTTTTCTAAAGCGAGCATGAAAACGAAAATCATAATGAAAAAGTAAATGAGCTTGCCGATCAGTGACGACAGCACAATCTTGCCAGAGCCCAATTTCTCGTCCACATGGGTGCGTTTGATCAATTTGGTAATAAGTCTTTTGATAAAACCGGCAACGAACCATCCTATGATAAGGATAAGTATCGCACCGATGGTACTTGGTAAAAAATCTCCCACCGAATTGGTGAGGCTGTTCATAATGTTCTGTAAATAATCCATATAGTTGTTTTATAGTTGATAGTGTATAATACTTAAGACACCACTTTTTGAGGATGGTCACTTTAAGATGAAAAAATATGTTCAAGGGAATTCTATATGAGGTGCAAAAAATATTTATTAATTTAGCTGCACTACAAAAAGGATGATTTCTCTCCTACGCTGAATTTTCGTCCCGATGGCTATTGGGATTACGAAAGGAAAAAGGTACAGAAGGAATTGCTGAAGTTTATCTGAGAGTGTTTTTGCCTACACTTATGGCAAAATAGTCTCGCAAAGTAATTTTTTTATCATGTCAGTTTTAGAAAGAATCACTTCTGAAGATGCGATCGCATTGGAAGACAAGTACGGAGCACACAATTATCACCCCTTGCCTGTGGTCTTAAGCAGGGGAAAAGGAGTTCATGTTTGGGATGTTGAAGGGAAACAATATTATGATTTCCTATCTGCCTATTCTGCAGTGAATCAAGGGCATTGCCACCCTAAAATAGTTGGGGCGATGACCGACCAGGCCCAAACCTTATCGCTTACCTCTAGGGCGTTTTATAACGATATGCTTGGGAGGTATGAACACTATGCCACGAACACCTTTGGTTACGACAAGCTGTTGCCTATGAATACCGGGGCCGAAGCAGTTGAAACGGCCCTGAAGTTATGTAGAAAATGGGCTTATGAGAAAAAAGGTATCGCTGAAAATGATGCACAGATCGTGGTTTGTGAAAATAATTTTCACGGGCGTACGACCACCATTATTTCTTTTTCGAACGATCCGGTGGCACGAACGAATTTTGGGCCTTATACCCAAGGCTTCCTCAAAATAGAATATGATAATCTCGAGGCATTGGAGCGCACTTTGGAAGAACATCCGAATGTTGCTGGTTTTTTGGTGGAACCAATTCAAGGGGAAGCTGGTGTGTATGTGCCTTCAGATGGCTATTTGGCAGGCGCAAAGGCTTTATGTGAGAAGCATAATGTACTTTTCATTGCCGATGAGGTACAAACAGGTATCGCACGTACGGGAAGGCTTTTGGCCACCTGTGGCGATTGTTCCTGTGCGGATAAACACTGTAGCGGGGTGCCCGAAGTAAAAGCTGATATCCTCATCTTAGGCAAAGCCTTATCGGGCGGAGCGTATCCCGTTTCGGCGGTTTTGGCAAATGATACCATTATGGAGGTGATCAAACCGGGAAATCACGGTAGCACCTTTGGGGGCAACCCTATTGCCGCAGCTGTGGGTATAGCCGCTTTAGAAGTGATCAAGGACGAAAACTTGGCACAAAATGCTTTTGAACTAGGGGAGCTGTTTCGTGAAGAAATGAACAAATTTATTCCCAACTGTAGTGTGGTCAATGCTGTGCGCGGTAGGGGACTCCTAAATGCGATACTGATCAACGATACCGAGGATAGCTCAACGGCCTGGGATATTTGTATGGCACTTAAGGAAAATGGACTATTGGCCAAACCGACCCATGGCAACATCATTCGGTTTGCACCGCCCTTGGTCATGACCAAAGACGAACTGTTAGATTGCGTATCTATTATTACAAGAACACTGCAACAGTTCGATAACCAATAAAAAAAACCTCCGATTTCTCGGAGGTTTTTTAGTTACGTTTGATGCTACTCTTAGGCGGATCCTTCTAGTGCACCGCTTGCTACAAAAGCAATTATTACCCCAAAGTAAATGATAAGTAAAATGAGGGCTATTGCAGAAAGTGCCAGGCCAATATAGGCCAGAATTCGTCCTGTTTTAACATTTTCAATACCCGTATATGCACCAGGGTTTTCCAGATGTATTTTTTCCGCTTTTTTCGCACTTGATAATGCTATAAAGCTAAAAATAGCTGCAAAGGGGCCACAACAAACAAATACCAATACCAATGACAAAATGCCGAAAGTTAAGGTATTACTTGCCCCTGGGAGTTGATTGTTCATAAGCTCTATTCCAATTCTATTCCCATGTCCTCCAAAATCTGTAGCTGCTGCTGCGTATAGGCTTCCCATCCTCCAGCGCTGACGATTTGATAAACCGCAAATGCAAGTGAACACAATGCGATGACCAAACCTATGATAGCAATGATTTTTGCCGTTTTCAGTTGACTGAAATTGTTATAGTTTTCGGGATTGGCCGCATATGTCTTTGCGTCCTTATTGGTCAAGAAAAGAGCGATACCAGACATGAGTACACCGCCAAGTCCAGAACTGCAAAAACAGCAAAGAAAGGAAATGATACCAAGTACTAGGGCAATGGTTACATTAGGTAATTTTTGTTGGTCCATAGTGATAAAGGTTTAGTTAGATAAATTTTAAGATGTAGTTGCCCAATATGAGTATGATTGTACTAACCACTAGGCTTATGGTAATGAAATTCGAATATTTTATCTTGAAAAATGCATCGGCTAGGAGAAATCCAAATAAGGGTATGATCGTGAAAATAGCAGGATACATGTGAAAAGCGTCTTCAAAATTCCCTTGAAGTAAAAATGATAAAGAACGTTGAAAACCACATCCTGGGCAGTCAAATCCCAAGAATTTTTTGGTTACGCATGGAAGCATAAAGTCTTCCAATACCAATAAAAACGTTGCCAGTTGCATTTTTTGGAGTATCTAATATTGCAGCAGAAAAATACCATTAATTTTGTGGAACAAAAAATTTGGAATGAGCGTTTTTGAAATAGGCGATAGGGTAGAGGTGTTGGATGATGTTATTTCCGGTCGGGTGACGGCCATTTCGGAAACTGGCATTATCATTGAAACCGTTGATGGTTTTCCTATGAAGTACGCTTCACATGAGTTGGTGAAAATAGAACCTTCAGGGATAAAAGTGACCAATTATGAGGTTGCCCAAATAAAGTCGGAAAAAGAAATTCCCTTAAAAAAAAGAAGCATTGCCCCAAAGCCCAAAGAGCGCAATGCCCCAAAAATGGAAGTTGATCTTCACATCAACCAATTGATCAAATCGACCAAGGGAATGAGCAATCACGAGATGTTGAACTTGCAATTGGAAACTGCCAAAAGGCAACTATTGTTCGCCATGCGAAAAAAGATTCAAAAAGTAGTTTTTATACATGGGGTAGGTGAGGGAATCCTGAAAGAGGAACTGAAATACCTTTTTAAACGCTATGACAACATTAAATTTTATGACGCCGAATATCAAAAATACGGACAAGGGGCTACTGAAGTATATATATTTCAAAACCCTTAGACTAAGGCGTTTCTGAAGGTTTTGTCGTGGTCACGGTCCCAAAATCGTTAATGCGCAAATCGGTAATACGTTGCCCCGTGCCGGTCTCAAGAGAAATAGTACTTAGCGTAATGTTGTGTGTGAAGGTAATATCGTCTACAGTAGAGGTACTGATTGTAACGGTACCATCTTTTGCGGGTACTTCTTCTAGTAATAGCGGCGTACCCAAGGGCACGGCATTACAGAAATAGTCATTGCTTACCGTATCATCGAACAGGCGATAGGTAATCTTGGTACTGCCCGTTTCAGCAACTGCAAGTTCGATAGGTTCAAGAACTTCATTCTTAAAAGCGGTAGAGGGCAATTCGAGAATCAGCGCCTCATCCCCATTGATCTTGAACAAAACATATCCGTTTGAATCCTCAGCAGTTAGTGTTTCGCAGGTTTGCGCGTCAACACTATCGAAATCCAATGTTTCAATCTGCAGATCACCATCATCACAGCCAAAAACGAGACCCATAAAACTTAGCAAAACGATTTTTTTCATTACCCAAATGTAGTTGAAATTAAAAGTATTAAGCTTAAATTTAGCACGATTTTAATAAACACTGTATTACCAAATATAGCAAGCTGCGTTGCAGTTGTATTTTAAAGCGAAAATAGAAGTATAAACAGACCAAAATTAGTTAACTTTGTTAACTAATTTTTTTAACCGCCGTTTATGAGCAGTATTTATTTAGACAACGCCGCCACTACCAAAGTAAGGGACGAGGTTATTGAAAAAATGCAGAAAGCCTTGGCAGAATGTTATGGTAATCCTTCATCTACCCACAGTTTTGGGAGGTCTGCAAAAACCGCTATTGAGACGGCCCGCAAGACCATTGCAAAGTACATGAATGCGCATCCTTCTGAGATTATATTCACCTCTGGTGGTACCGAGGCCGATAATATGATATTGAGATGTGCGGTACGTGATCTTGGCGTTGAAACCATCATTACGAGTAAAATAGAACATCATGCCGTAACCCATACGGTTGAGGAGCTCAATGAAAAACAAGGTGTACAGGTGCACTACCTGCGTTTGGACGCCCATGGTTCCCCAGATTTAGTGCAGCTTGAACAGCTATTGAAGCAAGACGATACCAAGAAACTGGTGAGCTTAATGCATATAAACAACGAAATAGGGAACAAATTGGATATTGCGGCCGTATCTGCGCTCTGCCGAAATAATGACGCCTTGTTTCATTCAGATACAGTACAGTCGATCGGTCACTTCCCTTGGGATATGGAGCAAACCCCCGTTGATTTTATGGCAGCTGCTGCCCATAAGTTTCACGGCCCAAAAGGTATTGGTTTTGCTTACATAAAAAAGAATTCTGGATTAAAACCCCTTATTTCTGGAGGTTCCCAAGAACGCGGTTGTAGGGCGGGCACCGAATCATATCATAATATTATTGGGCTAGAAACGGCCTTTATTGCCGCTTATGACAATCTTGAAGAGGAGCAAGCCTATGTTTTGGGACTCAAAAAGCGTTTTATCGACAAAATTTCTGAGGCCATACCAGAAGTAAAATTCAACGGCCTTTCCGGAGATTTGGAAAAAAGTACCTATACCTTGGTCAATGTAAATTTGCCTGTCGATGAGCAGAAAGCGCTCATGCTTTTGTTTCATTTGGATTTGAAGGGAATTGCCTGTTCAAAGGGTAGTGCTTGTCAATCTGGTAGTGGCAAGGGTTCTCATGTATTGAGCGAAATACTTTCTGAACAAGACATGAAGAGACCCTCATTGCGTTTTTCATTTTCAAAATACAATACCGAGGCGGATATAGACACGGCAGTAAAGGTGTTAACCGATTTTATGGCCGATTAGCCTTTCGCTGTTTTCTTCGTTCCTTGCGCTTAGGCCGATCGTATGGGAATTTTTTTGCCGCCATCTTCATCATCCTATCGATGAGGTCATCGGTATTTTTCCCTGTTTTTTTGGTTATCTGCTTTTCATATTTCCATAAAAGCTTGCCAAGCTTTCCGTCGCTTATTTTAATACCGATGCGGCCATAGTTCGCCTCTCCCAAAAAGTAGTCGATGATACTGAATTCTGTGGGTACACCTTTAGATAAGAGAATATTAAGGTCTAGGTTGCCACTGATAATACCATCTACCCCCAACAATTCGCTGAGCTCCTTAATGGTGTAGACGTCGATATTGGAGTAGGTAATATTGTTTTTGGCCAGAATGGCATTTGTATTTTGGGTATTTTGAAAAGCTACCGAAAACTTCTTCTTCTTTTTTCTTTTCGAAAAATAAGTTTCGAGCGCATTTTGTACGGCCAAACCTTCCTTTCTTTCCAAAGCACGCAATTCTTCATTGCTCAAATCGGTCTTCAGGTCTAGTCGGGTCAGAAAAGGGAGAATGGCCAAAACTTCATGGTGCTGGGAAATTTCATCGAATTTGCCGCTTTCATATATATTCTTTTGTCCACTCAAGGTAAATATACTGAGGCCAAAAAGTGCTATTAAGAGGTAATGTTTCATGAGTTGAATGTATATGCGATGATCTTTAACTCAAAATCGCATGCTTAATCTAAGATTAAAAACGCGGCTCGTCAAGAAATTGGGCACAGCGAACTGTTGTTTGCTATCTACATCACGAACCCAGGTGTTGGTAATCGAGTTTTGGGTATTGAACAGATTAAAAATTTCAAAACCGGCACTGAGGCTTTTAAATCGACTTAACCAATGGTTTTTAGGGTGACGATGCTTGCTATCGGCAAAAATATAGGAAATTCCTAAATCGGCACGTCTATAATCCCGTAATCTACTCTGAAAAACATAAGGGTCGGCGTAATTCGGGGAACCGCCCGGTACACCGGTATTATAAACCAAATTCAAATACATCTTCAATTTTGGAATGCTTGGAATATAATCTTGAAACAGAATACCCACTTTTAAACGTTGATCTGATGGCCTGGAAATATAGCCTTGCTCATCAATGTTCTCTTCGGTCTTCAGATACCCCAAACTAACCCAGGATTCTGTTCCGGGAACGAAGGCACCGTTTAATCTAAACTCGGCGCCATAGACATAGGCCGTTGCATTATTATTCGCGGCATAGCGTATTCGTACATCCTCCAAGGTATAGGGGTTAACATTTTGAAGTGCCTTGTAGTAGGCTTCACCGGTAAAGGAGAAGGGTCTGTTCCATAGCTTAAAACTATACTCATTGCCAAGAACGAGATGTATTGATTTCTGCGCCTTCACATCTGGTTGAATAACACCTTGTCTATCTCGAAGTTCCCTATAAAATGGCGGTTGTTGATACACCCCTCCGGAAATGCGGAAGAGTATGTCTTTAGACCAATCGGGTTTTATCGAAAGCTGTGCACGCGGACTAACTATGCTTTGTGTGCTTTTGGTGATGCCCTCGCCTTTGATGCCCCACCATTGTGCCCGTATCCCAATATTGTAATAAATATCCGCAGCGGCGGTCTTAACCAGGTCGCTGTATTGTATAAATGCCGATAGGCGGTCGGTTTTCACGAAATTGGTGGCGCTTACACCGTCAAATGCCAAAATAGGGCCATTGAATGGTTCCTCTGGTTGGTTGTTCGGCAATTGTCCTAAAGGAGGGCGAATATAAAATCCGGCAGAGTCGATGAACTCAGACTCGCGAATCTGGTCTCTAATGTCTTCATGGGTATACTTTGCCCCCCATTCAATGACCTTGTCCTCTTTTTTGTACAGCCCTTTTTGTTCCAAATTGAAAATTAGGGCGTCTAGATTATTACGGGCGCGATTAAACTCGGAGCCCAAACCTCTAGAGGCGGTAACCTCACCCAATTCACCACTCCCCAAATCAGTATTTACAGCACCTAATTCGTATTGCGCGATAACATCCGAATATTCTTCCTCAGTGGTATGATAAAGCGATGAGATGAGCTTCAAGGTCACGGCATCATTTAGGAGATAGTTGCCCTTTAATGCCCCAAGAACGGTATTGTAGCGATTGTTCTCCCTTCCTTCATAGGCAACGATCAAGGCGCGAACATCATCTAGGGTGCCAAATGAGGTTTGTCGGCTGATCGGTTCATTTTGGTAGTCGTTGATACCGATGTTTCCTAAAAAGTTGAGATAAAATTTCTTGGAAAAACGATACGTAAAAAAACTCTGCAAGTCGACAAAAGTAGGATTGAAATTGCTCTGAGTGTCTTGAGAATTAACCAGTAGGCCATTGTTGCGATAGCGTATACCCGTGATAGCACTAAAGTTCTTGTCTTTGGATATTGTTTCGATCGATGCCGCTGCACCTAAAAGGCTCACATCCAAACTTGCACCAAAGGCATTCGGATTTTTATAGGAAATATCTAGCACCGAGGAGAGCTTATCGCCGTATTTTGCTTGAAAACCGCCAGCTGAAAAAGTGAGGTCTTGTACTAAATCGCTATTCACAAAACTGAGTCCTTCTTGTTGTGCAGACCGCACTAAAAATGGACGGTAGACTTCAATATCATTCACATAAACCAGGTTTTCGTCATAATTGCCGCCACGAACCGCATACTGTGTGCTCAATTCATTATTCGAATTTACCCCAGGCAATAACTTCAGTATGTTTTCGACCCCCGCATTGGCGCCCGGAATTTTCCGAATGATTTCAGGAGCTACCGTTACGACTCCTTCAATTCGTTTTCCGCCAGTAGGGGTAACGGTGACCCCATCGATCTGAATGGCATCTGTTTTGAGTATGGGGTTGAATTCATAAGTCTCGTTGGTGGTAAGTATCAAATTTTCGATGACTACATCTTTATGGCCGATATGTGAAAAAACAATGCTGACCTGCTGGTCAGCATCAAGCTGTAAGAGATAAAAGCCATTGACATCAGTGACGCTGCCATTAGCGCCTGTGGTAATATTTACGCCTTGGATTGGTTGTTCTAGCTCATTAAGTACTACGCCGGTAATCGTTGCCGTTTGCGCTTTTAAAAAGTGCATTTGGCAGAGTAAAGAAAGGAACAGTAGGGTTCTGATACACTTCAAACTATCCTATAGGTTTAGTGGCTACTTTCTGAAAAAGGTACTGTTGAAGGTAGTTGTATTCCCCACATTGTCAGTAACGATTACTTCAAGGGCGCATTCTTTTTTATTCAGAATCTTATCGTCGAAATTGTAGGTGAGCGTCTTTCGCTTGGGCTCGTATTCCATAAGAATCCATTCCCCATTCAAAGTTGCATTGTATGTTTTGACACCACTAAGATCATCGGCGATCTGAATACTAAGATAACTATAGTTGGTCAACCACTCTTTTTCTTTAAAGTTTTTCGCCTTTATGGATGGAGGCACGGTATCTTTTACCAAGGTATAGGTGCCTAAATTACGGGTACGGGTCGTAAAGGTATTGCCTCTTTTAAAAGTGGATACATGGTTGGGTTTACCCTTATTGTCCAATCTTGCAATGAAGAGTTTTTTGCGGTCTTCTTTACTGTAACGTGCAACATCGAAGGTCAGGGTAAAATTGCGATGGGCCGGTACTTTTCTATTATGAATGGTTACCGTGTCTTGTCCTTTTTGTAGGTCGATGTAAAAATCTTTGTAAAAGGTATTGGCCGGAAAATATACCTTGGCACCCCCGAGATCATAATTATTAGTGCGTTTGGCCACGAGAAAATCGTTTGTTTTTTTGATGGGCGCTTCTTTTTTGACCGCTTCTTTTTTCCCTTGTACAGGAATGATTGCCTTTGTTTCATTTCCGGCAACGTCTTTCAAGAGCAAGGTTACACTATAACTTAATCCTTCCTTGATGGCGATTTGGCCATCGTCGACCAGTGTGTTGTAAATTTTGAGCTTATTTCCGGGTGCCTTAAAACATTGTTGCACACGCTGTCGGTACGCCCCAAAATGCTCATAGTCTATGAGTGTATTGATGTAACGGGTTTCCCCAAAAGAGAAGGTTTCGAAATCGTAGTCGGTATACGTTTTTCCGTTTACCGACAAGTTTACCGAATACACTCCATTTTTGTTCGCAGCCAAATCTTGACGGTCATAGCCTTTGAACCCTATGCCAATAGCACCATGTGCAAGTACCTTATCGGCAAGCAACGAGCCATCTGATTGCGGCGTAAAGTTGACCTCGACCTTACTTTTACTCTGATTGACAACCGCATCGTCGGATAAAGGATAAACAAATATTTTTTCTAGAATAGGGTTGGTCGCATCTCTAACTTCGAGTCCGTATAACAAAGGATTCGTTGGCTTTTCTGTAATACTGCTTCTAATTTCGAAGTGTAAATGTGGTCCTGACGAGCCACCCGTATTTCCGCCATAGGCGATAACATTTCCTTGGTCTACGGTCAGCTCGCCCAAATCGGGAAAGACCTCGACCTCGTAGGACTTTTTTTCATATTGTATTTTCTTGATGTACGCTTCTATTTTAGGGGAAAACTTTTGTAGGTGCCCGTAAACCGATGTATAACCGTTTGGGTGGGCTACATATATCGCTTTTCCGTATCCCCAATGCGAAATTTTGATACGCGTAACACTACCATCCCCAATAGCATAGATAGGCAGTCCTTCTCGTTGCTGTGTTTTTATATCTATTCCGGCATGAAAATGATTTGAACGCAACTCACCAAAGGTGCCTGCCAAAATTAGGGGGATATCCATAGGCGAGCGAAAGGTATCCTGAGGATAAGCTTGTTGCGCTTTCACAAAAGCGGAAACAAGCAACACGACTGCGACAAAGAAAAAGTAGGCTTTTCGGGGATTGTAAAAATTCATAGTTTGTACTAAAGATTTCCTCTTTTGGGGAAAGAGGGTATCGTTTAAAATCTACTGGTTTATATCTAGGGCTAAAGTTAAACAGAAGAATAGAAATATCCGTAGGCTTATTATAAAACCTCTGCATTTTTAGTCGGCCCCAGTAAAACAACGATTTTTATAGTGTTAAAGTATTACTTCAAGAATATTTGGAAAAACTATTGCGAAGTCGTGATATGTACCTTAACTTTGTTAGAATAGCATTGAATTTCGAATATGAGCGAATTGGTTCAAATCGTTGATTCCTTGGAGAATAAGATTAGTAAGTTGTTGCATAAAATAGATGTGCTGCACCAAACCAATCAGAAGTTGGAAAAGGAAATGGTTTCCATTAAGAATGAAAAGGAAAGCGTAAATAGTTCGGCAACGGACTGGGAAGAGAAGTACAATTCGCTGAAGTTGGCAAATTCAATGTTGGGCAGTAATATCAATAAAACCGAAGCGAAGCTAAAAATAAACGCATTAATCAGAGATTTGGATCATTGTATCGCCCAACTCTCAGAATAAGCAACAACCAGCAACTATGTCTGAAAAGCTTAAAATAAAGCTTTCTATTGCCGATAGGGTTTACCCACTAACGATCGAACCGAGCCAAGAAGAAGGCTTGCGAAAGGCGGCAAAGAATATAGCACAGTTGGCCAAAAAGTTCGAACAAAGCTATGCTGTTCGGGATAAGCAAGATGTCTTGGCCATGTGTGCCCTGCAGTTTGCTTCTAAAATCGAGCAAAAAGGCATAGATCATTCAGAAGGCACCACTGAGGCACTTAAGCGATTAAAGGCCTTGGACAATTTGGTGGATTCTAAGCTAAGCATAAAATAAGTTCTTTTAAATACATCAAAGTTACTGCCCACATTGGTACTAATTTTTGACAAACTCAACGTTAATTAATTTTAAAAAGGGTGAGTTTAGGTCGTAAAAGCAAGCCTTGCTCGTACAAGGATCCTTGATCGGTCTGGTAGCCCTAAACCTTTTCTTAGGAGTTTGTACAAAACTTCACTGATGTGGGCTTTTTTTTGATTGAAACCAATGTTCAGACCTTGGTCTGAAACTGCTTTTAATGCAGGCAACTAATAAACTAAACACTACAAACCATGGATACCACAATACTGATAGCAGCACTTGTTGGACTGGTGGTCGGTTTTGCAATAGCAAAATTTCTCGAAAAAGGAAAGGCCTCGAAGACCACATTGAATGCCAAGAAAGAGGCAGATAACATTTTAAAAAATGCACAAAAAGAAGGAGAGCGCATTAAAAAGGACAAAATTTTTCAGGCCAAGGAAAAGTTCTTGGAACTAAAGGCCGAGCATGAAAAGGTCATTGTAGGCAAAAACAATAAAATACACGAGGCCGAGAAGCGCACCAGAGACAAAGAATCTCAAGTGAGTAGCGAATTGGCCAAGACCAAGAAGCTGAACCAAGACCTGGAGAATAAGATCAAGGATGCAAATTATCGCAAAGAAATATTCGAGAAAAAGCAGTCTGAGGTCGAAAAAATGCATAAGAATCAGGTGCAGCAATTAGAGGTTATTTCGGCACTTTCTGCTGAAGATGCCAAAGAGCAGTTAATGGAATCGCTCAAAGAAACTGCGCGCACCGATGCGATGAGCTTTATTCAACATACCGTGGAAGAAGCGAAATTGACCGCTGAGCAAGAGGCCAGAAAAATTGTCATCAATACCATACAACGAATCGGTACCGAAGAAGCGGTTGAAAACTGCGTATCGGTCTTTAATCTGGAGTCAGACGACGTAAAGGGCCGCATAATTGGTCGTGAAGGACGAAATATACGAGCTCTCGAGGCCGCTACGGGGGTAGAGATCATTGTTGATGATACGCCAGAGGCCATAATCTTGTCTTGCTTTGATTCCGTGCGGAGGGAAGTGGCGCGTTTATCCTTGCACAAGTTGGTTACCGATGGCAGGATTCATCCGGCACGTATCGAGGAAATCGTAAGGAAAACCGAAAAGCAGATCGAACAGGAAATCGTAGAGGTTGGTAAGCGTACGGTGATCGACTTGGGAATACATGGCCTACACCCAGAATTGATTCGTGCCGTAGGCCGAATGAAATATCGTTCCTCATACGGGCAAAACCTTTTACAGCATTCTAGGGAAGTCGCTAAATTATGTGGTGTTATGGCCGCTGAATTGGGCATAAACACGAAACTGGCCAAGCGCGCAGGATTACTGCATGATATTGGAAAAGTTCCTAATACCGAGGCGGAGGTAGAAACGCCCCATGCCATTTTAGGCATGCAATGGGCCGAAAAATTCGGAGAAAAACCAGATGTCTGCAATGCCATCGGGGCACACCATGATGAAATCGAAATGAAGACCTTGATCTCCCCTATTGTACAAGTTTGCGATGCCATTAGTGGTGCTAGACCAGGTGCAAGACGACAAGTACTCGATTCATATATTCAGCGACTAAAGGATTTAGAGGATATCGCATTCGGCTTTAGCGGAGTACAAAAAGCCTATGCCATACAGGCCGGTAGAGAATTGCGGGTAATTGTGGAAAGTGAAAAGGTGAGCGATGATAAGGCCGCGGAACTTTCGTTTGAAATCTCACAAAAGATACAGACCGATATGACTTATCCCGGTCAAGTAAAGGTTACCGTTATTCGAGAAACAAGGGCGGTAAATGTAGCAAAATAACAATTGAGCACTAAAAAAAGAGCCATTCGGTACATACCGAATGGCTCTTTTGTTTTTTGGTAAAGCAGTCTATTCTGTTTCTGGGGAAAGGTATTTATATACCAAACCTGCCAAAATCGCACCGACAATAGGAGCGACCCAAAATAACCATAGTTGCCCCATGGCCCATCCGCCTTCGGCGAAAATAGCCTGACTAGTACTTCGTGCAGGGTTTACAGAAGTATTGGTCACGGGAATACTAATCAAATGAATCAGGGTCAAACAAAGACCAATGGCCAAACCGGCCAAATATTTTGGTGCCTTCGAATGAGTACTTCCCAGAATAACGAAAAGGAAAATAAAGGTCATTACAATTTCCGTGACGAGTGCAGCAGTCATGTTAAACCCTCCAGGTGAATGTTCGCCAAAGCCATTGGCGGCAAAGCCTCCGAGGCCAGAAAACCCTGCCTGATTGGTTACGATAAGATACAAGATACCCGCACCGGCGATTCCACCGAGGACTTGCGCAACAATGTACGGAATCAGGTCTTTCGCATTAAAGCGACCGCCCATCCATAAACCAATGGATACTGCTGGGTTCAAGTGACAACCTGAAATATGACCGATAGCGTAGGCCATGGTCACAACGGTAAGACCAAAGGCCAATGAAACGCCTACAAAGCCAATACCTAAATCAGGAAAGCCCGCCGCCAGGACTGCACTACCACAGCCTCCGAGAACAAGCCAAAAAGTTCCAATAAATTCAGCTAATAATTTTTTCATAATGGTGTTTTAAAGAGAGATATACCCAAAAAAAGGCACACCTGTCTGGTTAGTAATGCTTTAAATGTAAGGAATTTTGTAACATCATGCACGAGGCGACCCCTCTAACAGAAGTAATGTGAGCGTCTTATTCTTCCTCTTCGCCAGTCTGATTATCGGGTTCTACAACCGCTTTATTGAGGTTGTTGACCATGATATTGAGCTTTTTTAGTTTGCCTTGCCAGACTTCTAAAGACGCCTTGTGACGCTCAATATTCTTGAGCACGTCTTTGACCATAGGGTTATCTTCGGAGGCGTGCTTAAAAAATTGAAGATTGTTTTCCAATTGTAGGATCTCGTTCTTGCTCTCCCCGATCTTCTTTCGAATAAATTGGCGTTCATTGCTCAATGCCCGCTCTTGGTTTTGCGAGGTAGCCAATTGCTCTATTTTGTTACCATAACGCATTAGTTCCGATTCTTGCTTGTCCATTCCGATTTTTTTGAACAGTCCGTCAAGTACCTTATTAAACTTTTGGTCGATATGCTTTTGTTTAAAGGGCACCCTGCCGTAACTTTTCCATGCGGCAATCGCCTCTTTGATCGAGGCAAGGTCTTTTTCTTGGTCACCTACGGGAGTCCATTTTTTTAAGCTCTCCAGTGCAGCCGTTTTTTTCTTTAGATTGGCTATCTCTTCTTTTTGAGCAGTGTTTTTTAAAGCATGTAAGCGATCAAAGTAATGATTACACGCGTTTTTGAATTCTTTCCAAATGGCATCAGAATATTTTCTGGGAACATGTCCTATTTTTTTCCAGTCGCTTTGAATGCGCTTAAACTCCTGGGTCGCGCTATCCCATTCTTCACTTTCCTTCAAGGATACGGCCAGCTCAACCAATTTTCTTTTGCGTTCAAGGTTCACCTGCTGTTCCTTTTTTAAGCTTTTATAGAATGCGTTTTTATGGTGATTAAAGCTGCGTGTCGCTTCTTTAAAAGACTTCCAGACGCTTTCATTCACTTTTTGAGGAACTTTACCTGCCTTAAAGAAGTGATCTCTGAGCTCCGTAATCTGTTTGATTTGTTCTTGTAAGGCTTTGTGGTTTTGGGCCGCATTTTCACTCAGCGCATTGATCTTGGCGATAATCTCGTTCTTGACTACGAGATTTTCTTCAAAGATTTTCTCTAGGTTTTTCTGATGCTCTTGTCTTCTTGCATGCAAAACTTTGGTAGCATTGCTAAAGCGTTCCCAAATTTCATCGCGTAATTCACGTGCTACGGGGCCAATTTCCTCTTTCCAAATTTTATGGAGTTCTTGAAGCTCCCTAAACGCCCTACCGAGGTCTTTCTCTTCAGACAAGGCTTCGGCGCGTGTTATGAGCTTTGTTTTTTCTTCTAGATTATGTTTAAAATCGAGATCTCGTAGTTCGCGGTTAAGATGTAGAAAATCATAGAACATCTCAATATGATGATGGTAGGTACGCCATACATCATTGTATTGATTTCTAGGGATTGGGCCCGCTGCCCGCCATTTTTTCTGAATTTCCTTAAAGCTGTTATAGGTCGTGTTCATGTCTTCCTCGACACTGACCAGTCCCTTCAATTCCTCAATGATCTCTAGACGCTTTTCAAGGTTGTCCTTTAAGGTGTTCTCAAGAGTCTTGTAGTATTGGTTTCGCTTTTCACGGTAATCGGAATAGACCTCGTTGAACTGCCTTTTGGTAACTGAATTATATCTAAAGTCGATTTCATTGCCACCACCAGAAACAAATTCTTGCTTTTTTCCTTCAATGAACTGCTTAAACTTCTGATCAAATTCGTGCTTAATGCCGTCTACATGTTTTTTGATCGCCTGCACTTTTTCGTTGCGCACCAAACGTTGCAGCTCACCTACTAGATTTTCCATAGACATACCATGGTAATCGAGCATTTTAATAACATGTCTATGCCTGTTATCCTGATCCTCTGCATCCTCGGCATTTTCTTCCTCTATTTCCGATAAAACCTCATCTGAATCCGCTGCCTTTGGGGCAATTACAGGAGCCTTGTCGGAGTCCGAATTTGAAGTAGACCCAACTATTTCCTGAACAGCTCCTTCCTTTTCATTAACCGTTACGGGTTCTTGTATTTCCTCCTGTTTTTCGTCGGACATTTCCTGGGGTTTTTCTTTTGCAGATAATACAGTGTTAAGATAGTAACAACCCTCTTAACCTCAAAGTATATGTATAAGTCTTTTTGAGGGTGCAGTAAGGAACTACATGCCAAAGCCTAGTCTTTATTCCAGATTTCCCATGACTTCTCTGCCTGAAGTTCTAACATCCTATGACCATTGCAAATTGTTGCGCACTTGTTTTCACCCTCTTTTAGGAAAGCGGTTTGAGACGGATTGTAGATGAGGTCGAACAATAAATGTTTGTCGGTAATAAAGTCATAGGGCACGGATGGCTTTCGATCCACATCGGGGTAGGTGCCCAAAGGGGTACAATTGATCAAGAGCAGATGTTCTTCTAAAATATCTTGTGTAAGGTCATCATAACCAATTTGATCGTGGTCTGGACTTCTAGAAACCGATGTAGCCTTAATGTTCAATAGATCAAGTACGTATAAGACAGCTTTTGAAGCACCACCAGTACCAAGGACCAATGCCTTTTTATGATGGGCCTCTAAATGTGGCTCAAGAGATTTTTGAAAACCGTAGGCATCAGTATTGTACCCTATCAGTCCGTCTTGAACCACCTTGATCGTATTTACCGCACCGATTTTTGCCGCGGTGTCATCGATATCGGTAAGGTAGGGGAGAATGCTCTCCTTATACGGGATGGTCACATTGAAACCGGCCACGTTTGCTTCACTTCTAAGCTGTTCGAAAGCTTCGATCTGGGGAAGGTCGAAATTTTCGTAGCTATGGTTGGCCAATTTCATGGCCTCGAATTTTCGTGCAAAATATCCCTTGGAGAACGAGTAGGAAATATCTTTTCCTATCAATCCGTATCTAAACCGTTTGCTTTCTTCTTTTCCCATACCAATCCAATGCCAATAATGTTGAGATGCCGACTAAGATAAAGAAAACGGCCCACCAGGTTTCAGAATTCCCGAAATCGGGCAGATAGCGTTCGTAATTGGAAACGATTTCCCGGTCGTTTGAATCCAGGGAGACACTCCCGCCCTCATCTACTTTGTATATCGTTTTTTTCCAAGGCCATACAACGCCAAGAGAACCCGTAATAAAGCCCAAAATAACTGCTGTAGTAATGTGTTTGTAATGCTTTAATACATATGAAAGCAAGTGAGACAGTGTAACCAGACCGGTTGCAGAACCCGCTGTAAAAACAACCAGTACTTTCAAGGTTGCCACGCGCGCCTTGTTTTGGAAAAAACTAAAATCGCCGCGTGCCATTTCCGCTAGCGTGTCATAGAGCGCGTTTACCGAGTCTACCAAAAGCAATACATAATTGCCCAGGAGAATAAGGATAAAAGAACCTGAAAGGCCCGGCAAGGTCATACCGGAGACGCTGATAATACCACATAGAAATATAAAAAATAGATTGTCATTCTCTTTTGCGGGACTCAAAAAGCTAATCGAAATTCCGATGACCAATCCTATTAGGGCAGCTATGATGGTTCGTTTCGTCCAATTTTTGAAATCTTTTCCGATATAATAAATAGAGCCCAAAATCATCCCAAAAAAGGCCGCCCATACAAACAATTCCTTTTGTTCCAAGAAATAGTCTAGCAGCCTAGATACGCTAAAATAACTGATGAGTATGCCCATTATGAGCAAGAATAGAAAGGTGCCGTTGATATATCTGTAAAAACTTTTGAATTTACCGTTGAGCAGCAGTTTAAAAGCCTTGGCATTGATTTTTTGTAATGAGTTAATGAACTCTTCATAAAATCCGCCAACAAAGGCAACGATACCGCCAGAAACACCAGGTACTTTATTGGCCGCTCCCATGCATAGCCCCTTTATGACCAAAAAAACCTTATCTGAAAAAGATCTTTGTTGCATGTAACTAAGACTGTTCTTTTGAGGCTACTTTTTCCAAAATAAAAATAAGTGCAAAACCAATTACGGCCGTAATTGCAGCCATGAGAATGTGATTTTCTCCCTCAAAGGCATAAGGAGAAACATTAAGGTCATCGATTACCTTTACCTTATCCCCATAGGTTCGCGTTTCCAATACTTTTTTCCATGGCCAAATTTTATTTAATGAGCCTAGGATAAAACCGGTTAACAAGGCCAAGGTAATATCCCTATATTTCGTGAACATCCATTTCAAGACCTTGGCAAAGCTTAGGAGTCCAAAGACACACCCTAAGGCAACAGTTAGCAGTACCTTAAAATCTTTTTCGCCAACGGCACCCAAAACGGTCTCATAAGACCCCAAGAGCACCAAAATAAATGCACCCGATATACCCGGCAATATCATAGCGCAAACGGCAATCGCACCTGATAAAAAAAGAAATGCTAGACTGTCGGTATTCGATGATGGGGGCAAGGTTGTAATAAAATAGGCACTAACCGCACCTATTATAAAGATCACTATGGTCGTTATATTCCATTTTTCAATACCCTTTGCGACAAAGATCACACTGGCTAAAACAATTCCGAAAAAGAAAGACCAGACCGGAATAGGATGATGTTCGAGCAACCATTTGATAAGGGCCGAGAATGAAACGATACTTATGCCCATGCCTAAAAAAAGTGCAACCAAAAAATTGCCGTTCAAGGCTTGCCAAAATGCCTTAAAGCCATCTTGCTTAAGCACTTTAAAGGTTTTTAGGTTTACATTGTTTATCGACGAAATGAATTCTTCATAAATGCCTGCAACAAATGCAATGGTACCGCCTGATACCCCAGGCACAATTTCGGCAATGCCCATGCCCATTCCTTTAAGCGTAATGAACAAATACTGTAAGATATTTCTTTCTTGCATAGGACTTACAAATAGCTAAATGTTTCGATTACAAAGATGTCGAAATTCGGTGCGTTACCCAAAGGGGTATAGAAAATATTATGAATTAAGGGTCTCTTAGGCGTCTAGCAGATCTTTTACCCACTCTATCGCGATGTATTGAGGGAAATCGATCTCGAAAAGCCGTTGCTGTTCGCGATGTTCCTTTAAGGCCTTCATCAAGGCGATACGCCCATTTATTTTATCACCCATCATTAAATACAATCCGGCAATTTTATAGGCTATCTCAGCACTTTGGGGAAAGAATTGATTTCCTTGTGACAAAATTTCGATTGCAGTGTCATAATTTTGGGCCATACGTGAAACTTCTGACCAACTGAGCCAAGTCTCGAGTTCGTAGTTGCCCATATCTATGGCCTGTTTAAAGGCAATGTCGGCATGCTCGAAATCCTTTAATGCCACATGTATTTTTCCGCACTTTTTCCAGTACTCTGGATTGTCACTGTCAATATTCAAAGCCTTATTGATATAATTCAGTGCTTTGCCGTACTCTTTTCTTTTGTAATAGAATTCGGTTATGACCAGCCACCCTTTATCCAACAGGGGGTCTTCGTGTACTGTTCTGTAGTAGTGGTGTTTGGCCATGTCATCACTCCCCAGTTTTTCATAACATCTTCCGATGCGCAAATAGGCATGTGAAGTGGGGGCCTCAAGTTCTAGAGTGGTTTCATAGTTCTCTATGGCATCTTCGAACTTCCCCATTTTTTCCAGAACCTTGCCCTTTTCAAAATAGGCGCCCATAAAACTGTCATCTGAAATGATGGCAAAATCAAAAGCAGTAAGGGCTTCGGGGTACATGCGCTTTTCAAAGTATTGTTTGCCTAATTGATGCCAAGCGACCTCACAATACGGATTACGATCCAAATAGTCATTCAAGTAACCAATGGCACCATCAAAATCTTCAAGGAATTCAAAACAATAGATCACATTGTACAGCGCAGAATAATCATGCTCATCGTGCGAGACACATTTCATGAAACTCTCTTTGGCCATTTTAAAATCATCTAGGAAAAGATATTCCATTCCTAAAAGTGAGTATATGTCAAAACTCTCATTTGCAATGGATAGTGCTTCTTGCAAAAGCGATATGGCCGCTTCGTGATTGTCTTTCTTGGAATAAATATTGGCGCGCTGAATATATATTTCCTCATTGGTGCGATCCACTGATTGAAGTTCGTCTAAAAGACCTTCTGCAACCTCAAGATTATTCTCGAAAACGAGAACTTCTATGTGCAATAATTTAAGCGAAATAGAGGCGGGATGTTGTTGTAGACCAATTTTAATCGCCTTTTTGGCCAGGGCGATTTTGCCATGGTTTAAATAATGGTGAATGATTTCCTCAAAATCCTCGGCGTCGAAAAAA
Source organism: uncultured Flavobacteriaceae bacterium (assembly GCA_938017825.1). Classification (GTDB taxonomy): domain Bacteria; phylum Bacteroidota; class Bacteroidia; order Flavobacteriales; family Flavobacteriaceae; genus Pelagihabitans. The sequence goes on along the minus strand of CALIJE010000054.1, from coordinate 6,375 downwards.
TAGACGTCATCGGTCTTGAGCATTGATTCGAACTTGGTAATCGATTGGCTTGGTCTTTCCTCCGATTGTAACGCCATAGGAACGTTGTTGGTTAAACTTCGGATTTAAAAATAGTCTATTGGACCCTTCAATAACTCTAAATTTGGGCTATATTATTAACAAATTAGTTAACACTTTATTGCTCGATTTCATTTAAAACTTCGAGTAACATTTGGCAACCTTCCACAATTTCAGTGTCTGATATGGTAAGGGGAGGAGATATTCTAACTGCCTTAGATTCAAACAGTAACCAAAACAAAATTAGACCTTTATCAGCACATTTCAGGATGAGCTGATTGGCGATTTCTTCGCTTTTCATGATCAGTGCGAGCATGAGCCCTCTTCCCCTGATTTCTGAAATCGAAGGATGTACAAGCAGCGATCGAAAGCGTTTTTCCTTTTCTACGGTCTTGTCGATGAGGTCAGATGATGTAAGTTCTTGTAGTGTTGCCAAACTGGCTGCTGCAATAACAGGGTTGCCACCGAAAGTCGTAATGTGGCCCAAGGTAGGATTATTCATAAGGGTGGCCATCATTTCTTGGGAAGCCACAAATGCACCGACGGGAAGTCCTGAGGCCATTCCCTTCCCTATGACCAAAATATCAGGGTCACATTCATAGTGCTCAAAGGCAAAGAGTTTACCGGTGCGCCCGAAACCCGGTTGAATTTCATCGAGAATGAGCAAGGCCCCAACCTCTGTACATCGTTGCCTTACCTTTTTTAGGTAGTCGTTCTTTGGGAGAATAAAACCTGCGCCGCCTTGAATCGTTTCTAAAATCACGGCAGCAGTTTTGTCGGTAATTTTCTTGAGCTCCAACTCAGCGTTGAAATGAATAAATTTAATCCCAGGCAGCAAGGGGCGAAAAGTGGCTTTTCTTTCCTCGTAGCCCGAAACACTCAAACTGCCCATGGTATTGCCATGATACGAATGATGAGCTGCAACGATTTCCGATCGTCCCGTAACGCGTCGTGCCAGTTTTAAGGCTCCCTCAACGGCCTCAGTACCCGAATTCACCAAATAGGTAGTATCAAGCGGGTCGGGCAGGAGCGAGGCCAATAGCTTGGCATAGGCTATTGCGGGCTTTAGGGCATATTCGCCATATACCATCACATGCATATATTGCTCTGTCTGCTCTTGAACTGCCCGAACAACTTTCGGATGACAGTGTCCCAAGGTGCATGCAGACACGCCCGCAACAAAATCTAAATGGCGCTTGCCTGCCATATCATGGATATAACTGCCCTTGGCATGGGAAACCTCAATAGCTAAAGGGGTCGGAGTGGTTTGCGCTTGGTATTTTAGAAAATCGTCTTTCATTTTGAAAATCCTTAAAGAAAGGAAGTCGCTGGTGAAACTATTTTTTATTGACTTTCTTGTTTTTGTCGGATTTGGTCTTTTCCTTTTCCTCCTCTTCAGGCAAGGGTAGGTTGTTTACGGGATCGGCCGGATTTAGTGCACGCTTATCTTCCTCGGCATCAATATCTATAGGATTGCTTATGCCCTTGATCACTACTAACTCTATATTGTTGTCGTCCTCGTCGAAGATATCATCTTTGGTTAGAATGCGTTCATCGCCGCGCCAAATAAAACCTTTCAACTTACGATCATTTTCGGAAAAATCGCTTTCGGGAAAAATATCGCCTTCGGGATCGGTTATAAAGGTCAATTCATCAATGTCGTTATTGGCCATGGTTATATGAATCCTACTGCACTTGGTCTTATCTATGCCCATTAGCTCATCGTCTTCATCGTACATATAGTATATGACTTCGGTATTCTTGACCAGATCAAGGATTCTGAGTTCATTTTCGATGAACTTGCCGAACATATCGATGCCTTTTGCTTGATTAAATCCAACCTTGCCGATCGTATCTTGTGAAATGATAAAGGCATTGTTCAATACTTTTAAGGAGTCTAATTTCTCTGTTTTAACGTTTGATAGAATGTGAATACTGTCTCCTGTCATTTGATTATCTACATTCCATAAAATCGGGTTTTTGATCATTTGCGTAAGGCCCGTTCTCTGATTTGAATGTATCGAATCGCATTTTCCACTTAAATCGGTTTTATAGATTTTAGCGTTGCGGAACGCCCGTACGATTCTATTGGCCGGTTTACCGGTCGCCATTAGGGTATCACCATGAATATAAACGGAGTCTTGTTCGACCACAGAAATTGACACGGCGCGCTTGGTGGCGAAAACGGAATCTACGGCTTTGTGCACTTCAGCATAATGGGCGCGAATGATTCCCTGGTTCACGGTATCCGTCACCACCACATTATTGGTGCCGGAAGCAAACTCGGTCGCCTGATCAAAGTACAGGCTATCGCCCTCAATGATGCGGTTATTATAGTCTATTCTCGTGTTCTTGATAAAATAGCCACTTTCAATTTTTGTATCGTAAAAACCACGTTCACAATATATCTTATAGGTCTCCCCGGTAATGGTTGAGGGTCCGTACATATATGCATTCTTCGATGTGGTATAGTAATCCAGTTGTTCCGAATCCAATATGTATTCTGGGTTTTTGATATGAACACTGTCTAGGAATTGGTACTTTTTTAACTCCATAAAATACCTGCCAATTTCACTGGTAAGGGTATTTGCAGAGTCGATTACCGTACCCGATGTGTTGTAATACGACTCTTGTTTTTCCCGGTCAAAGTACAAGGTATCGGTCTGAAGTGTCATGCTCGTTTCCTCAGTTTCATTTTTTAGGAGAACATTTTCGTAGATTTTTGCCAGTTTGGTTTCTCCGTCATAATCCACTTTCCCTCCGGTCAATAAGATACTATCGCCCTGCTGTAAACGCACATTGCCCAAAGCACGGAGTCTATTTTCCTTTTGGTAGTGAATGGCGATATCGCACCAGAGATCGGCCCCTTGATGTTCAAATTGAACCTGCTTGGTATCTTTACTGAAGATAAATGCTCCCGGGAATTTAGTTTCGTCTTTAGTGAAATTGGCACCATAAACGACCCTGATTTGTTTGCTAAGTGTGGTATCGGTCGCGATTTGTTTCGAATCATCCTGAGCATAGGCCGAGAAAGCGCACACAAAACAGAAGACCAGAAATAAAACCTTGTTCAATTTGCATTAATTTGACCCAAAAATAGGACTTTTTGAACCAGACGGATTTAATTTATGACGGATTTAATATTTTAAGGATACTACAGGCACCATATGAAGGAGCGTGCACTACCTTAATTGGGCTCGAGACGATTAGCGAAGTATCTGCTTTGAAATCCGTTAACCAATTCGATATTAAAAATCCCTGTAGGGCGACTCTAGGAAAGCATTGGCCTCTTCTTCGTCAAATCTGGCAGTAGAATTGTTCCAATGCAGCGTCTTGCCTGGAAAGCGACCCGCGATAACCCCCAATAAAATCGTTTCTGTAAGTCTTGCAGCATATGAAAATGGGGCCGTTACTTCATCTTTGCCCAAACACGCATCAACAAATTGATGATAGTGTTTTGGTCCTTCCGATGCATAATTGCGAACAGGTTTGCCCATTTTATTGGCTATTTCAACCGCTTCGATTTCGGCAGAGATATCAACATACGCATCATCTACGATCAATTTTGGCAATTCCATAAAGTGGGGCAGTAGCAATCGGCCTTTTTCGCCAACGAACATCGCACCTTGTTCAGGCAGAACGCCTTCCTTGGTGATTTCTGTTTCCAATGATATTTTTTCTTCCACCGTCTGCTCTACTGCTGCAGTGCTATCCTTGACCTTTTCCGGTATTGATTTCACCATAGGGAGTTTTAAGTCCTCGTGCATTGCAGGTGCTCCAGGCCCGTCATACCATGTCCATTTGAATTCTTCTGTGGTGAATTGCGTACCCGGGAATTCGTAGATCACCGTATTGTTTTCTGGAAAACCGAAGCCATTTGGTTTCCGGCAATTGTTCGTAATTGTTTTCGGAACATCCAAGGCCAGAGCATTATAAGGGGTATCGAAAATATGTACGCCCATATCGCCCAGGGTACCACAACCATAATCGACTAATTTTCTCCAATTTCCTGGATGGTAGATGCCTTCTTTATAGTTTCGCTCGGCGGCTGTTCCTTGCCAAAGATTCCAATCCAAATTCTCAGGAATAGGATCTTTACCTTCCGGTAACGGCCCGTCATATCCCCAATTTTTTGGAGACCAAGCATGTACTTGACTTACTTTACCTATAATACCCGACTGAATCAATAAGGTTGCGAGTTTGTAATCATAAAATGAATGTACCTGAATGCCCATTTGGGTAACAAGATTTTTTTCAGCTGCCAATTTGCGCATGGCTCGTGCTTCCGAAACGTGATGGGTCAGAGGCTTTTGGCAGTAGACGGCTTTTCCGTGTTTCATAGCCAACATAGAGGCGGGCGCGTGTGTGTGATCTGGTGTTGAAACAATGACGGCATCAATATCATTGGCCATTTCCGCTATCATTATCCTATAATCCTTATAGGTCTTGGCTCCGGGATGCAATAAACTTGCCGCAGAAAGATTGTTGGAATCGACATCGCAGAGGGCCACTACTTCTACCATCGCATGGGACGAAATATCACGTAAATCTTCAGCGCCCATATTTCCAACACCAATATGGGCTGTTCTTAACTTTTTATCGGTTTTTTTAGGATTGGCTAGGACCATTGAAGGCATTATGGTTACAGAAGAGGCCAAGAGGGCCGTTTGTTTTAAAAAATCTCTCTTATTCATTTTCGACAAGTTAAAATGGCATTACAATTTGAATAAATGTAGGATATTCTGCTGTATTCTCCTATTTCATAATGTTTTATCTCAATGGAATACCTCAGGGGTTTTGTTTTTTTTGTATTGCTGCCCAAAACCAGAATTGTTAGGTTCATAAGGGTGGTCTAGATCAACGTTTACTCCGTTGATAGGTATGTCTCCTTCCTTGTCTAGTGCCCAGTAGATACCATTCATTGATAACTTTCTCATGGCGGCATTCTTAAAATCAAAAGGGTGGCCCAAGGTTGTAAAAAATACCTTTGCCTTAATACCGGAACTACCTGTGTAACTTTTGGTCCACGCTACGGGATTGCGTAGCGGATACTCAGACAATCGATTGTTCATTTTGTGTTTAGACCGAAGGGATTCCCCCATTAGTAGGGGCTTGCTATCCCCTTGTAATTTCCAATCCCCACCATCAACATGGTACAACCAAGAATAAGCATCAAATGCGCCGAAGCCATTTAAGATGCTACTTTTTTCTTCAGAATCTATAACAGTAACTGATGTTAGGGGTGCATCGCCATCTTCAAAATGACCATGATGGGTGATCCATTGCTGCCCCAGCACTTTAGCAGGCCATTCATTGTTCCAATATGCGAGGGTAGAATCGTTTTCATAAAAGAAAGCATGGGTAGCTGTTCTAAAGCCGACTATGGGTTTTCCCGATTCAACGTAATTTGAAATATAATCGCGCTCACGTTTGGGTAAATTTCTAAAGCGCGTGAACAAGACCATTAAATCAGCAGTTTCCAAAGCTTCGAGTCCGCTGATATGGTCGGTACGGTTCGGATCAATAATTCCCAAAGAATCCAAGGAATAGCATACGGTAACTTTTGCGTCTAGTTCTCTTATTGCCAATCGGGCCAACATAGGCATACTCTCCTCGGATCGATACTCCTCATCCCCAGTTACAAATACAATGTGCGGTTGTGCGACCTCAATTGGATGTGACTTTTTCTTTTGTTTGGTTGTATGTCCACAGGAAAGTACCAATGGTACCATTGAAAGGTAGATGGCCTTCCAAAGTATTCTCGATAATTGGTGTTTTTTGCCGCTCATTGAATATCTGGATGTATTCTTAACAATTCTTCAGGAGACCAAAAGCTTTTTCTGTCTTTTGTTTCCTCGCGTATTCGTTTCACTGTCGCAGCTTCGATTACCGAGGCTTTATTGCCAAAGGCATTTCGGACATACGTAAGCACATCTGCAATTTCTTCATCGTTTAAAATATTTCGAAAAGCCAACATGGGCACTTGCCCTTCATATTGATTCCCCATAACATTCATAGGCCCTTGCAGACCGTCAAGCGTGAGTTTTATAAGCCGTTCTTCGCTTCCTAATACCCAAAGCTGATCCACCAAAGTCGGGTAACCCCCTGCTTGCAATCCTGCGCCACTTTCTTGATGACATGTAATGCAATAGCCTTCGGTTTCATAAAGCGCCTTTCCTCTTTTAAACTTTTCGAAATCGTTACCTTTTAAATGAGATGCTATCTTTTGTAACGGATCTTTTTCATTGAATTTTCCACTCAGTCGGGCTTCCGCAAAGTCGAACGACGCACTGATCCATTCATCGAATGGATGTTTTT
>CALIJE010000053.1 GCA_938017825.1 uncultured Flavobacteriaceae bacterium | reverse complement strand
ATAGCTGCATAGTAAACAAGGCGGCCCAGAGCACTCTTAGGAGGGGACTGGTACTACCCGCTCCAGATGTAGCACTCGCAGACGGTGTGTGGTAGGCTACTTAAATAGGAAATCATCTTATTAGTTAAAAACCTATATATTAGACTTAAAAAACGAGTTGAATTTTGAAAATCAGATATTATTCTTTTTTAGCGCTTTAGGCGTCTTTAATGGTCTTTTCCTGAGTATCTATTTTGCCATTATTATAAAGAATAAAAGCAAAGCCACTTACTTTTTGGCCGCCCTGCTGTTTGTCATTAGCGTGCGCGTCATGAAATCGGTATTCCTCACATTTTATAGTGAAACATCGTCCTTTTTTATTCAAGTTGGCTTAACCGCGTGCTTTCTGATTGGTCCTTTTCTATACCTCTATATTAGAAGTACAGCAAAACCAAAGAGTGTTGGCAACTGGACGTGGCTAATTCACATTCTACCTGTTACCCTCTTTATGATTGTGACAGGAATTTTATATCCTTATCTTGATTATTGGTATTTATGGCAGCTTAAACCAGGAGGGGTTCTTGGCTGGTTGTTGCTTGCCCAATGGACGCTTTACCTTATGATCAGCATTTACCACGCTAGGTTTTCTATTGCAAAACTATTTTCCAAAATTGAAAAACCAAGTAATCTCGATTATTGGATTCTAAATATTCTTTCTGGCTGTTTTTTAATATGGTTGGCCTATAATACCAACAAATACACATCCTATATTGTAGGAGCGCTGACCTTTTCATTTACCTTTTATGTTAGTCTAATGATTTGGTTTTTTAAGCGACGACAGCATGGTTTATCTTTTCTTTCATCATCACTTAAATATCAGAACAAAAAGATAAGTCATAGCGAAATTGAACTACTACGTGAAAGGCTTCCCATTCTGTTTGTGCAAGAAGAAATACATCTTAATGCGAACTTAAAATTGACGGATGTGGCCAAGCAACTTCAAACCAAACGACATACCCTGTCTCAATATCTAAATGAAACCATGGGTCAAAACTTTTCGGACTTTGTAAATGGTTATAGGGTTAAGTCCGCTACGGAAATGTTGCAAGCAAACGATCTTCTAACCATAAAGGGTATCGGAAACGCATGTGGTTTTAAGTCGAATACATCGTTTTATGCTGCGTTTAAAAAGCATATGGGAATGACCCCTGCAGAATTTAAAAAGTCCATCTAATCCCGATAATTAATCCAGAATTATAAATCTGAACTCCTTTACAGTATAGTTCGCATCATTTTTTGTTCGATTGGAATAGTTTAGCAGTAATCAAAATCTTTAATGCTATAAAAAATGAAAAAACTATTCTTAGTTGTCGGTGTATTGGTTGGCCAGTTGATATTTCCTCAAAGTGAAATGAAAGTGCCAAGTTTTGAAGAGGTGCTTTCTGTGCCAATTCCTAGCAATCCACAAATTTCCCCTAGGGGCAAGCATATACTTTTTCAACTGAGAACGGTAGATTGGGAAGCGAACAACTATGATACTGAAATATGGTTGTCAAAAAATGGGGGGAAGCCGTTTCAATTAACCGATAATCCTGAATCGAGCAGCTATGCTCCGAAGTGGTCTCCAGATGGGAAATGGGCAGCGTTCTTATCAAACAGGGGAAATGGTAATCAAATACACGTGATTAGTCCGGCTGGTGGGGAGTCATTTCCTGCAACGAACATAAAGGGGGGTATCAATAGTTTTGAATGGTCCCCAAACGGCCAACAATTCACTTTTTCTATGAATCAAAAAGATTCAAAAGAAGAAATGGCAATGAATGAACGATTTGGCGATTTCGAGATTGATGATAAAAGGCCCAACCACTCTTGGTTATATGCCATTGATTTCGATCCAGAGCATAGGAAGGCTGTTCAACTCCCTTGCCACCTAGAAAACGATTGTATACAATGGCCCAAACCGATTGCCCTGATCGATAGCGTTGAATTCTCGATTGGTGCTTTTAAGTGGTCTCCCGACGGATCAAAAATTGTTTTTGACAAACAACCGAATAACCTCACCAATTCCTATTTACAATCTGATATTGGCATTTTGGATGTAAAAACCAAGCAATGGAATGTTTTGGTTAGAAATTCAAGCTTTGATTTCTTTTTTGATTGGTCGCCAGATAGCAAATCTATTGGCTATGTAACTGCACTTGATTCGCATAACGGCACCTACTATAAAAACAATCATGTTTACACCATTTCCATAGATTCAAAAGATAAACAGGAATTGGCAAAAGACTTTGACGAAGAGCTAAAAGACTTGGTTTGGACCGAAAATGGTATTTATGCAATGGCCTACCAAAAGACCAAGGTTCAGCTGTTTGTAATAGACCCTTCTAAGGGCACGGTGAAAATGCTCAATGATTCTCCAAATACCATACAGAGTTTTTCAATTTCTGATGATGGATCTACCATCGCCTTTCTTGGAAACACGGCGGACAATTTAAAAGAACTATATACGTCTTCATTAAGTGATTATGCCCCAAAAAAGAACACGGATTTCACTGCTAGAATTTCAAATTGGAAGGTGGCACAAAGTGAAGTGATACGCTGGAGGAGCAAAGACGGTACTATGATCGAAGGCATCTTGCATAAACCTAAAGATTATGATGCCTCCAAAAAATATCCATTATTGGTAAATGTGCATGGCGGACCCACCGCTGCTGACCATCCTACACCAATTCCCGTCTTCTATCCGGTACTGCAATGGCTAGATAAAGGGGCTTTGGTGTTAAGGCCTAATTATCGTGGGTCTGGCGGCTATGGAGAAAAGTTCAGAGCCTTAAATGTTGAGAATTTGGGCTTGGGCGCAGTTGATGATATCCTATCTGGTATTGATTATTTGGATAGTCTAGGAATTATTGACACCAATAAAATGGGGTGTATGGGTTGGAGCCATGGCGGGTATATCACAGCATTATTGGCAACCACAAGCGATCGTTTCAAGGCTTTTTCGGTGGGCGCGGGAATTTCTAATTGGGTGACCTATTATGTTAAAACGGACCTTCATCCTTTTACCATCCAATATTTAAGGGATACACCGTGGAAAAATCCCGCTATTTACGCAAAGACGTCACCAATAACGTATATTAATCAGGCGACTACCCCAACACTAATTCAGCATGGGGAATATGACCAAAGAGTTCCCATTGAAAATGCGTATGAATTATTACAAGGCCTACGTGATCAGAATGTTGATACCAAATTAATTGTATATAATGGGTTGGGGCATACAATTTATAAACCCAAAGAACGATTGGCGGCAGTATGGCATAATTGGCAATGGTTTGGTAACTACGTATTTGGAGAAGATATAAAGATACCGGTAGAATAGTTTTTATTTGAAAATAGTATAAACAAAAAACTTTTATCATGATAGTTGAACTAAAAAATCTGAACAAAAAGATACTTGTATTTGGTATGATAGTAATTCTATGCTGTTCGTGCCAATCATCTGACAACGATAAAGGAGGATGGCAACTCGTTTTTCATAATGACGAAAACGGACAAGCACTATATGGAGATAAATCAAAACTAGTTGACGCGGTAAGATTGGGATATCCTGTTCGAATTGGCTGGGGAGGAAACAGTGTTGAGCATGTCGCAAACACCGAATTCTTAACTATTTTTCAAGGAGAAGAAGTATTTGCCCAGATCAATACGATAATTGGGCAAGCCCCTCAAATCGATGGTGATTCCCTTAAAATGAGGTTCAGAACTCAAAACCATTGGACTAAAATTGCGGGAACAAACGGATATTCAACCGGTTTAATGACAGATTACTTTAAGGATACCATAGTAGGAGGTGGCACTGATAGATATACATCTACCGCATGGTATGTCTTATACCCGAATAAGCATGGGGAACAAAAGGCACGTCCCTTATGGCGAAAAGAATCGCCTAATTGGGAAAAATGGCGCACGAAAAACGAATAGTACTTCTCTACTTTTTACGTATATTTAACTAGTTAATAGTCAAAGTATTAGAACTAAACTAGGGTGCTATATGAAAACACTACTTCTTGTTTTTGGCCTATTCCTAGCGCTCCCTTACTGTAACGCGCAAGAAACATGGACCTGCTATACCGACGACAATCTGCTTTTGGTCGATGGCCACCAGCTTAAAGGAGTGTTTGAACATTCCGATGGCAAGATTTGGTTTGTTACCGATCGGGGAATCGATATTTATGATGGCCAAAGCTGGAGTAGGATCGATAAGGGCAATAAATTAATGCGGAAGACGGTCGGTGCATTTTTGCTCGATAGCAAGAATCAGGTGTGGATCGGTACCGGAACGCCCGAATACTATACCGGCGGTTATACCGCGAGTCAACTCTACAAAGGCGGACTCTTAGTCTACGATGGGAACGAATGGAAGCCCATACTCACTAAAGACATAGGCATTAACGCACCTATAGTGACGAAGATCTACGAACAAAGCAATGGCGATATATGGGTAGGGGTATCTAATGTTAGTCCCGGAGTAGAACCGTCAATTGCGTCAAGGGGAGCCATTCTTCGTTTTTCGGAAGGGGAGTGGACCATCTTTAAGTCGAAAGACCTGCTATGTTTAAGCTGCGAATTTGTAAAAGGGTTCCATGAAGATAAAAATGGGCGTCTTTGGCTGTGGGGAGATAAGGGGATGGCCTATTTTGAAGAAGGTGCCTTCCATCCGGTCAACCAAGACGACGGTTATGAAAAAGGAACTAACAGAACTCTCTTTGTTTATGAGGACAGTAAAGCTAATTTTTGGGTTGCCGGTTACGGTCGCGTAGCGCGTTATGACGGCAATGAATGGACAACCTTTACAAAGAAACATGGGGTACCTTCTAGTAATTTTCCGCCATCGGGATTGACC
>CALIJE010000052.1 GCA_938017825.1 uncultured Flavobacteriaceae bacterium | reverse complement strand
GGGATTCAAATTTGATTCGGACAAGACCAAAATATTTTTATACATGACTTGGGAATATGAAGACGAGCCCAGTTCTTATACCAGTATAAAAGGCTTATATGAGCAGGTTGCGCCCTTGTTAAAAGGAACTATTGTGCCCATAGCCACTGCCTTTCGAACCGTTAGAAATGACAATCCCTCGATTCCGTTATATGCGGCCGATGGGGTGCACACTACCTTGGAAGGCACCTATATGGCCTCTGCTATGTTCGCTATGGCCATATACGACATCGACCCTACAGAGAGTACCTATACCGCAGGCCTTGATGCTGAAACCGCCAATTATCTCAAACAAAAAGCAAAAGAAGTATATCTCGGATATCCCGATTAACTATTAATGAGGGAAGTTGTTGCCGTACGATTAAGCTTCCCGTTATTCGTCCTTACAAATTCAGGAAGCACGAACACTTCTTTTGGCATCTCATACCGATCCAGTAGGTTCGAAATATCATCTAAATCCAAGAACCTGTTTTTATCCACAGTACCCTCTAGTACAAGTACGAGTTTCTGACCCAATAGTTCATCTGGGAGTGCGGTAACAAAAAACCTTTCTGATAGTACTGCGGCCAACTTTTCCTCAATTTGTTCAGGATGCAATTTCACCCCACCCGAATTGATTACGTTATCAAATCTGCCCAAAAGTTCAAATTCGGTTTCTGACCTAAGGTTTACGATGTCGTTAGTACATACCGGCTTGTTGGTAATAGCCGGAGCGTTAATGACCAAACAATCACGATTATCTTTTGAGAGTGTTATGTTCGGTAATGCCTTAAAAAGACTAGGATCGTCTGCCGTGCCCACATTCGAATTCATCTTTCGTAAAGCAACATGAGTGACTGTTTCGGTCATTCCATAAGTTTCAAATACCTTACATTCAACCGTTTGTAGCTTTTGTTGTAAGGCATATGAAACTTTGGCACCACCAATTATGAGCGTCTTTATAGCGTCTAATCTATCCAAACTTTTTTCGACCTGTAAAGGTACCATTGCAGCAAAGTCGTATGTTTTTTCTAGTCCGTTCATGGGATCGGAATCTGGCCTTACATAGTCTAAATGCAAGCCTAGAATCATGGCACGCACCAACATCATTTTGCCTGCTATATACCCAGCAGGTAGACAAAGCAAGGCTGAATCCGAAGGATGAAGATCAAAAAAAGTACCCGTAGCCCTGGCCGAATTCACCATATGTTGTTTTTGCAGTTCTATTTCTTTCGGCATACCCGTAGAACCTGAGGTCTGCACCAGAAGTACTGCAGAATCATTTAGCCATTTCAACAAAAACCCACCTATAGCGCGCTCGTGAGGCTCGCCTTCATTTACAAAGTCATCAGCCGCCCGCTTGAGCGATTTTCTAGAATGGGAAAACCCGTTAAGTTTAAAATCGGGATGTAACAACTCAATGCTCAAGTAGCGAATCGTTTTGAGGTGGCACGAACAAGAACTCTTCCTGAGATTGTACTTTTCCGAACAAGCGATGTTGCCAATTGTTCCATTTATATTTCCGCGCAAATATGAACAGTAAAATGGGATAGATCAGCAAAACAGGAATCAAAACATCCCAACCTAGGCCGGGTTCCGACACATCTCGATATAAAGAATCAGTCTGAAAAGCGGTCCAATCGGCTGTCACCAAAAGGGCTCCAATCAAATTATTCGAAGCATGAAAGCCCAACGCCAATTCCAAGCCCTCATCCATTAAGGTTAAAATCCCCAGAAAAAAGCCAGTTCCGATGTAATAGACCATAATGCCGTATCCTAATTTTTCAACCTCGGGGTTTGCAATGTGCATGAGACCAAAAAGCACCGAAGTGATTACCAGTGGCACCCAGCGGTTTTTTGCCATAATCCCTATTCCTTGCATCATATGGCCACGAAAAAGGTATTCTTCAAAACTAGTTTGCAAGGGAACCAAAAGAATTGCAATTACCGCTAAGGAAAGAAATGGCACAAGTTTGAAATTAAAAACGTAGTCATCGGGTGATAAATAAACGTCCAATGCCGTTAATATTATAGTAACCCCACCCCATAAGGCAAAGGCGAAAAATACTCTTTTCCAGTCAATCTTTCTGCGAGAAGTAGTGAGGGAAGTTATTGTTTGCGCATGAATCAATTTGGTCCACCCTAAAACAATAAAAAGGCCTATGGCCAAAGGTGCCAAGAGGATAATAAACACCACGTTGTTGCCCAACATGTTTATCATATCGGCCATACTATCATCGACACTGACGGGAGACAACAATACCATAATGTAATTAAGGGCCATAAACCCAATAAAGCCTACCGGCAAAAACCAATACTTCCATAAACCGATGTCTCCTTTATATCCTTGTTCTATATACATAAACTTTCAATTAACATATTTTGCCACTGTTTATCGGCACTATATCGCAATGTACCATTTTCTACTGTAAGCGGACTGTCAAAATTATTGGTAAAAAGTTCACCTGTTCCCAAGCCTTGTGGCAAGGGATTATTCAACGTAAATGTCCACTGTGCGATCGCGTTTAAACCAATATTGCTTTCCAAAGCACTGGTTACCCACCATCCTATTTTGTTTTTGTTGGCCAGTTCGATCCATTCCAAACATCCTCTAAAACCCCCAATTAAACTAGGCTTTAAAATTATGAATTGTGGCTGTATGGTTTCTATCAACCTTTCTTTTTCAACGACATCGTAACATCCGATCAATTCTTCATCCAAAGCAATCGGCAAGGGAGTTCGCGCACATAATTCTTTCATTTGCCCGTAATTTCCTTGACGTATAGGCTGTTCGATCGAATGCAATTCCAGGGAGGAGAGTTCCGCCAATTTTTCCATGGCTTCTTCAAATGAAAAGGCACCATTTGCATCTACCCGAAGTTCAATGATATCCGGGGGATAGTTTTTTCGGATATACTGCAGTAATTCGAGTTCTTTCTTGAAATCGATGGCACCGATCTTCATTTTAATGCAGCTGAAGCCATCGGCCAATTTTTGTTGTATTTGCTCGTGCATGAAGGCCTCTTCCCCCATCCAAATTAATCCGTTGATCGGTATGGGCTCCTCTTCTTTAATGAAGTTTGATGGAAACAATTCAAACGGATTTGCTCCCTTCAACGATAAAAATGCCTGTTCTACGCCAAATTGAATGCTCGGATAAGCTTGCATACTTTCCCAAAGCGCGGTCGGCCCTAAAGCGATGTTTTCACACACCCACTGGAGCTTTTCCTCATAGTCGGATAGCGTATCAATACTCAATCCCTTTAGCAACCCACACTCCCCTATGCCGAACGAACCACCATCATTTATAATCAGAAAATAGGTGTCTTTTAGGGATAGGATGCCCCGTGAAGTTCCACTTGGCCTTTTAAAATCGAGGGTGTACTTTTTATAGCTCGCTTTCATCTTATAGCTCCAAATTTAGCTATATTATGGCAGTAGTAATGAATGAAATATGCGGATAATCAATAAAACAATTTGGATTACGGGAGCGTCATCAGGTATTGGTGAAGGTTTGACCTATTTTCTCAACAAAAGAAATTGCAAACTTATAATCTCTTCTCGCAATGAAGAGAAATTGAAAGTAGTGAAAAACAACTGTCAAATTCCTGATAATGTTGCCGTTCTACCCATAGACTTGGCCCAGTTCGATAGTATGGTGTCAAAAACCGAAAGGGCAATTTCCTTTTTTGGCCCTATTGATCTATTGATCAACAATGCCGGCGTCAGCCAGAGGTCTTTGCTAATCGACACCGACTTTAAGGTATACCAAAAATTAATCGATATCAATTATCTTGGTACCGTTGCGTTGACCAAAGCGATACTTCCTCATTTTGTGGCAAATAAACGAGGGCATTTTGCGGTAATTACAAGTCTTATGGGCAAATTTGGTTCACCGTATCGTTCAGGGTATTGTGGCGCAAAACATGCACTGCACGGTTTCTTTGATGTACTGCGTATGGAACATGAAAAAGATGGCATCGATGTCACCTTAATTTGTCCGGGATTCGTGCAGACCAATGTGGCAAAAAATGCCTTGACCTCTGATGGTAGCGAACAAAATAAAGATGATGACGCCACGCAAAGAGGACTCGTGGTAGAAGCTTTTGTACAAAAGATGGTTCGTGCTCTTGAACGAAAAAAATTTGAAGCGTACCTTGGAAAAAAAGAAGTTGTGGGAGTTTACCTTAAACGCTTCTTTCCGAAGCTGTTGCATCGGGTGGTGTTGCGAAGTACCGTACGTTGACGGTTTATTTAAAATTGAACCAGAACCGAACGCCCTCTGCATTTTCATCGGTGTTCAATTTTGTTTGAAGTTGATTGGCCAAGCGGTTCATTAGGCGAATGCCCATTGAAGAATTAGCGCGTTCTTCGGTATCGTCGGGCAAACCAACGCCGTTGTCCGTGTACTCAAAGAACCCTTCCTCTTTCCCTACTTTTCTAAGGTGAATGTATATTTTTCCGTTTTCATCATTATCGGGGAAAGCATATTTAAAGGAGTTGGAAACCAATTCGTTCAAAATAAGTCCAAAGGGTATGGCCCTGTCGATATCGAGTTCTACGCCTTCGGCATCGACCGTGATGTTAATATTGTGACCGCCTTTCTTGAAAACCGACTGTACGCTGTTGATTAGGCTTTCAATGTATCCTTGCATTTCAATGACCGAAAGATCTTCGTTCTGATAAAGCTTTTGATGAATTAAAGCCATTGCTTTTACCCTGCTTTTGCCTTCCTCTAACGCCACAATAGCGGCCTTACTTCTGGTGTTTTTCGTTTGCAGGCTTAATAGGCTCGATACCATTTGTAGGTTGTTCTTCACCCTATGGTGGATCTCTTTGAGCAAAGAGTCTTTTTCGGTTAAAGCGCTTTCGATAATATGCTTCTGTGCAGCAATTAACCGCTGATTTTTGATACTGCGCAAATAGGCATAAACCAGGCCAGCGAACAGCAGTAATACGAAAATCAAAGAAATGATCACTACCTCGTTCTCGGCCCCTAATCTGTTCATTTCATCTTTCGACTGTTCAAGAGCCTCTCGCTGCTCCTTTAACATGGTACGGTTGTTATCGATTTCCTCACCAACGACCACTTCCAAATGCTTTGTTTGTAGTTCTAAGTTCTTATTTGAAAGTGAATCATTTATTCGAACATTTTTTCGGAGATACAACAATGCATTGTCCAAGTTTTCGGTCTTGTCGTAATAAAGTGAAAGTAAATTGTTCTTTTTAATTACGTTTTCAATTCGCTTGGGTTCTTGGCCTTCACTGAGGTAATCGCTCGCTTTTAAATAGTCTTCGTCACCTCCTTTTCTCAAATGGCATTCTGCCAATTCGAGTCTATTTTCAACAAGATCAGAAGAAAATCCTCCAGAACCGAAACTATTTATTGCTTCAATGCTTCGCTCTAAAAAAGGAATGGCCGTATCCCATTCCTGCATCGCACGATGACACTTTCCTATATTTCCTTCAATAATACCTTTAAGGTAGTTGGCCTTATTTAAGGCTGATTCAGACTTGACTTCTGTAACATTTGTTAGGTAATAATTGATGTTCGCTAGCGATCTCTTGTATTGGGTAAGGGCTATGGACGTGGATTTACCTAAGCGAAGATAATCTCCAACTTTATTATTTGAGAGTGCCTGACCGTAATAATCGGTTTCGGGTATTGATTGCTTTTCTTCGGCAACATAATCTTGCATCGCTTTGTCATATAACCCAAGATTTGCGTAAATGTCATAAAAGGCCACTTTTTTAGTTATACCTAGTTTTCGTTTGGTCTTCCGAATATCTATTTGATCAGCATACAATTTCAACTTTGAATAGCTGTCATCCAACACGTCTAATAGGATGGACTTTTTATTTAAGTCAAATTTTTCAAATCGTTGTAAGAGTTCTTTCCCAATAATTACTGTTCTGCGATAGTCACCAACATCGTAAAAAGTTCGCGCTTGAATTAGGGAGTAGTTATCGATTGCTACAGAATCATTCTGTTTTTCGGCTTCGTTTAAATAAATATTTACTTCATCTAGCCAATCATACTCGGGAATACGTTGATATCTTTTCTGAGCTCCAAAAAAAAGTGCTACCCTTTTTTCAGAATCTGACTCGTTCTTAAAAGTTTGAAAGATATTTTCAGGAGAAGTATTGATTTCCTGGGCCATAGTCGAAAAACCGACTAAAAAAACCAAAAGACTGGCAAGGAAATTCCTGTAAGCTAATTTATTCATGTTTGGTTCTAAACAACAAGATCATACTGGTTTAACGTATTTATATCTTGTTTAGTAGGCGTACTCTCAAAAATATTCTATTTATGGCAAAAGTGTTCAATATTGTTGTGTAACTACCTATTATTGTGGTGAACTGCAGTAATTGGCCAAAGTTGGTCCAATCGTCTATACTTCTGGCATTTTACAGATGAACCGTACCATTCTCGGACCACAGGCAACGCTACATATTGGTACAACTAAAAAGAGCCTCATCTATGACGACAAAGCTCTTTTACGAGAACACTATATGAAAATGAAAAAATTTAATTCTTGTTGAAACAATACCTTTTCAAGTATTACACTACGAATGTATTTTTTACCTTCTTCTTTACAAAACTATTGTTGTGAATTGCTCAAATATTGTGGTGAGCGTCCCAAATAATATGGTAAAACAAAAAAGCACCCGTCTTGTGATGGGTGCTTTTTGAGTTCAATCGAAAATCTCTTAGGAGTTCATGGCTCCAATAATGAATTCTTTAAATTCTTTTGAAATCGGAATCAAATTATTATTGATCATGATATCCTTTGAGTTGATGGCATCAATATGATCTACATTCACGATATAGGATTTATGCGCTCTGTAAAACTTATGCTTTGGAAGTTTTTCCAAATAGTCTTTTAAAGGAGAACGTACTAAGAATTTTTTATCCACTGTATTTACTTCTAAATACACATTATCAGCCTTGATGAATTGAATATCCCCGAATTGGATTCGGTAATACAGATGTTGTTTTTTTACGAATATGGAATCCTTTAAGACCGAGTTGCTCACCGCTACCTCAGCATCATGCATACCGTTTGAACTGGTACCAGAACTTTTCTCAGCCTGACTAAAATTTGAAAGGGCGATTTCAATCGAAGTATAGAGGTCTTGTTGCTCAAAAGGTTTTACCAAATACCCATTTGGTTTCACGGTTTTTGCGTTCTCTACGGTAGCACGGTCAGAATTAGAGGTGACAAAAATGAAGGGAATGTCATAATTCTCCCTAATATGCTTTCCAAGGTCGATTCCCGTTTTGTCGGATGCAAGGATTATATCGATTAATACAAGATCTACTTGCTGGGTTTTAAGTACTTCTTCGGCCTGTTCATAGACAATTACATTGTCAACGATTTCATAGCCGATTTCCTCTAGCATAGATTGCATGTCATCTGCAATGATCACATTGTCCTCTACAATCAGAATTCTAATAGGTTGTTCCAAAGTGGTGTGTTTAGTTGGTGATAAAATTACAAAAATTTGTTACATCTGATAAACATCAGTACGGCTAGAAGAAACGTGCTCAAGGCTAGTTTCTTTAGCTCGGGATCAAATGATTTGGGATCTTTAATCTTCTGAACTTTTCTTAAATGAACTACTATCGGTACAAATGCAAGTAGGGGCAAATAGTGTAACCAAGTGTTCGCATTAAGGGTCAAAAAACCTAGAATGCATAGGAATGAAACGCACAATAAGACATAATGGTATATTTTACCCCGACGAATTCCCATTTTTACGATCAAGGTGTTTTTTTTGGCCTTCTTATCGGACTCAAAATCCCTTAAATTATTTAGATTCAGCACCCCAGCACTCAATGCTCCAATTGCAATCGCTGGCAGAATCGAAATGCTAGTGATGGTTTTGGTATAAAGAAACAAAGTGCCAAGCACTGCCAAAAGTCCGAAAAAAAGAAACACAAATAAGTCACCTAATCCCCTATAGCCATAAGCCGAATTACCAACCGTGTATTTAATTGCGGCCCAAATGCTAAAAACCCCTAAACCAAAGAATAGTGCAATTAGGTGTAGCTTCTCAGTACCCAAAGCAACATAAATAAGGCTGATGATCAGCACAAGGCTAATTAGCACGGCAATGCCAATACCATTCTTGAGTTCGGAACGGGACAACAAACCACTTTGCAAGGCCCGTTTGGGCCCAATGCGGTCTTCATTATCGGTACCCTTTACTCCGTCGCCATAATCATTGGCGAAATTTGAAGTAACCTGAAATGCAATTGTTGTCATTAAAGTCAGAAAAAAAATCAAATAATCGTATGCTTCATACCAATTGGCAAGTGCTGTTCCTGTAACAACCCCAGATACGGATAATGGGAGCGTTCGCAACCTAGCTGCATTAAGCCAAGCTTTAATTTTTAGCACTAATATGGATCTTCGATTTGTAGCCGTTTCCCGTCTTTATAGGACGCCACAAAAGCATCTTGAAAGCCGATATCAACGAGCTGCTTCCTAAAACGTTGGGCTTCTTGTAGTGTTCCGAAATTGCCCAATGAATATGAATAGAAAGGATTGGTTTTTACAAACATGGTATTGGTCAAGGCTTCTGAAGCCAAGGTCACATTATTTTCAACAAAAGACTTGATCTGTACTGAATAAATCTTTTCTTTTTCCAAAAACTCTTTTGCTAAATAATATTCCTTGATCAAACTTAGTTCCTCGTTTTGAGTCTTAAGATTGTCAATTCTGGATTTAATAGCATCTAGACTGTCGATATCGGAAAGAACAAATTGATCTTGCGCTCCATATCCATTTTGACTCAACCCGGCAGTAAAGGATGTAATGGCAAGCGCACCTATCAAAAATAGACCGGTAATACCGGCAAGAACATTTCGCTGAACTTTATTCCTCTTAATTTCTTTGTTCTTGTATTTTATCTGATCGAGCAGTCGCTCGTTTATGATTTGGGCCTTGTCGATGTCTTTATGGAGCTCTAACAAGTCACTTTCTTCTATGAAGGGCATGAGCTATTTGGTTTAAAGGGGATTGAACGGCTACAAGTTAACCAAATCTTGCAAAGTCTCATAAAATTGAACTACCAATTGTTGTAAAAAAGGAAATTATAGTGGTGAAATTGCTATAAAACGATGTCAATCATCGATTTAAAGATAAAAATCGATTTTAAATGTCAGTATTTTCGACGATGCGGATGCCATCGATTTTAATTTCGATTTGTCGAGCCTTATACAAGGTACCTATTCCCTTTTTGAAGGTCTTCTTGCTCATTTGCAAAGTTTTGGAAATCTCGACAGGGTCTGATTTATCGTGCAGGGGTAAAAATCCACCATGATCTTTAAGTGCCTGAAATATCTTTTGCGCGGTGGGCTCTAGAACCTTCTCGCCTTGGGGTTGCAAGGCCACATCTATTTTGTTGTCTGAACGAATTTTTTTGACGTATCCATCTAGTTGAAGTCCGACCGCCATGTGCTGAAATATATCACTCGAAAAAACAAGGCCCCTATGTAAATTGTTAATGATGACTTCCCAGCCTAAATCGGTCAATCTTGTTACCAATAGCTTAATCTTATCCCCTGTCCTAACAGTGAGGTTTTCATTGCTAATGAATTTGTCGATCTTATTTGAGGCTACTAATCTAAAAGAAAGATCATCCAAATAACAAAAAACAACATACCACTGCCCTTCCTTCATCTTATCGCGCTGTTCACGAAAGGGAACAAAGAGGTGTTTTTCTAAACCCCAGTCGAGGAAAGCCCCAATTTTGTTAACCTCCACAACTTTGAGAAAACCAAATTCGTTGCGCTTCATAAAGGGCTCAAGACTGGTAGCAACTGGCCGTTCATCATGGTCTAGATAACAGAATACCTTCAAGATGTCACCAATCTCAAATACCTTTGGCACGTATTTATTCGGCAAAAGAATTTCAGCGCCCGTTTCACTTTCCAAAAAGAGTCCTACACTGGTATCCCTAACTATCTTGAGTTCGTTATAATTTCCCAATTCGATCATGCGGCAAAAATAGGTTTAAATATGGGCATAAAAAAAGCCGCTCTTTCGAAGAGCGGCCTATACATCTTTGAATGTTTCTATTTGTACACAGAGGCTTTATCAAAGTGCTTGCATAACTGGTAGTATACAACAGCTCTATGCTTGTTTCTATTGGCTGATCCATACTTGTCCATAACCTTATTGATTCCTTCCATCAGTTTCGGACTATCTGCCATACCCAATTTCTTAATTAGGTAATTATTCTTGACAGTTGCAAGCTCTTTTTCGTCAGAACCAGAAACTTTAGAAGCATCAATATTGTAAATAGATGGTCCCAAACCGATAGTTACTTTCGTAAGTAGATCCATGTCGGGGTTCTGGCCAAACTTGTCTTTAATGTCAGCCGCGTACTTTTCGATTAAATCGTCTCTTTTGCTCATAATAGTTAGTGTTCTACATTTAATGGTTAATAAAGTCCGAAGATATAAAATCAAAATAACCGAGCAAAATTTTATTATTCAATGTTCTGGGGGTCTTGACTTCCAGTAACTTAGGACCATTTTTCATATTATAAAACTGCGGCAATGCTTCTCTTAATTTGTCAAAATCGCTTACGCATTCATATTGAAAATCGTACATATTGCACAGATGCTCTGCACTTAGCTCGTGCGTTGTTTCAAAGAACTTTTCGAAATTTGAACTATCCTTATCACCAGGAAGAATTCTAAATATTCCACCCCCGTCATTGTTTATTAGTACGATTCTAAAGTTAGATTTTATATACTCGTTCCAAAGGGCATTACTGTCATAGAAAAAACTTAAATCACCGGTAATCAAGATCGTAGGTTCTTTACTATCAATAGATGCACCAATAGCGGTCGAAACACTCCCATCGATACCACTGGTACCTCGATTGCAAAAAACTTTTAATGAAGTTGGCAGGTCATACAATTGAGCATAACGTATGGTTGAACTATTTGCAAGCTGCACCTGCGAATGTGGAGGTATGTTCTCGATGATACAATTAAAGGCCTGCATATCCGAAAAGGGGATATCGGATAGATATTGCTTTCTTTTTATTTCATAATTCTGTTTGACCTTGTTCCAAAAGGGATAGTAATCACTTTCCTTGCTTATTGAATTCGGCAAGATTTTTTTTAAAAACTCATTCGCATTCCATTTTACATGGGAGGAAAGACAGAAAAAAGTATCGAATGCCCTTATGGGATCTATATGCCAATGATACTTAGGCTTATACGCCCTAAGAAATGCCTTTATTTTCTTAGACACCACTAAGCCCCCAAAGGTCATCAACAGCTCTGGCCGAAGTTTTTCAAACAGCTCATCGGAACGATCTAGACGTTCGATTGGTGCTATTAAACTATCAATACTTGGAAAAAAACCACTGTGGTGCAAATTGGATGTGGTTTCGGTCAAAACAATAACCGAAGGATCTGCCGCAAGAAGTTCCAACATTGTTTGATCAATGGTGTTGGGCCAGTTTACCCCAACAAGAACCATTTTTTTTGAAGCCGCATTCCATAGCTCATAAAAACTACCCAAATCAATTTTTTCGGCTTCTGTAGTCTCGGGATGTGCAATTCGTGACAGAGCAGAAATCGATTTTACAGTTTCATATAAAGGTTCCTCGAGCCTAACATTTACATGAACTGGTAACTTTGAAGTTAATGCAAGATTAAAAGCGGTGTTCAATTCTGCATTGTTGTAATCTTGAATTTCGGCCTGGGCCTCAAAGGTCGCAACGCCCTCTAGCCAATCAGGACGATACCTTCGTATTCTGTCGGTGGCATGTTCTATGTCTTGTTTTAAATCTGCAGAATAACCAATATGCCTATGAAAAACGTTATCCTGCCGAATCGTTTGTCCGTCTCCTACATCGATCTTATACAAAGGTCTATCTGCAGAAATTACGACCAACGGGATATCGCTATAGAAAGCCTCTGCGATCGCAGGATAATAGTTTAACAGTGCACTCCCCGAGGTACAAACAACAGCCACCGGGGTAAGCGATTGCTGAGCCATGCCCAACGCAAAAAAAGCAGCACACCGTTCGTCTACTATACTAAAGCAACTAAAAAAAGAATCTTCGGTAAAACCGATGGTCAATGGTGCATTCCGCGAACCAGGGGATATCACAATATTCTTTATGCCCTTGGCCTTACAATGTTGAACTACTGTCTGTGCGACCGGGATGCTAGAGTATCTCATCATCACAAAAGTACAAAGCAAGGGTGGTTAAAACCAAGGATAGCCACAAAAGGTTCTAGGACAAAATTCGCAGCATGGTTTCGCTCTTTTTCACTGTTTCTTGCCATTCCTTTTCGGGATTCGATTCGCTGGTGATTCCGCCGCCTACATAAATGTACGCTATCTCATTTTCCAATTTCATGCAGCGCAGGTTTACAAAAAGTTCAGACCTTGACTTAATTGATTTATACACGCTGTTTTCTTGGTTTTTTCGATTGGTAGAACGACGTATTTCTTCTTTAAAATTCAATTCACCCAAAAAACCGGTATAATATTCCCGATCGTAATTTTCATGTGCCAAAATAAATTCTTTAGTTGCCGTTCTGGGCAATCCACATACTGCAGGAGTAGGATGTAATGCCATAATAACATCTTCAATATCGGCTACCATACGACCAGAAAGTTTCGTTCTCAAATGCAGTACGTTCCCGGCTTTGACCGTCTCTAAATCGGCGGCTTGTAATCCAGAAACCTTTTCGTTCAAGGCCTGTTTTATATAATCGGTAACCAAACGCTGTTCTTTTAGTTCTTTGTCGCCCCAGCTTGGGTTCTCCCCTTCTTTGTGCGGTTGTGTCCCGGCCAGTGACATGGTGGTGAAATTATTGTTTTCAGTACGCACTAGAATTTCTGGGGTCGCACCTAACCATAGACCGATCTTGGGATGATACCAGAGGTAACAAAATGCCGAATCATAAGTGGCCAATATTCTTTGAAAAAGAAGCAAGGTATCAGCTTTTGCAACAGCACGTATTTTTCTCGACAGCACCACTTTTTCAAAGCTATTCTTCGCAATTTCCGCAATTCCGCTCTCAACTAGGTCGATATGTTCTAACCGCTGGGTATCATCAAGATAATCACCGTCGGGAAGACTATATTCTTTGGTTCCGAAGTCGTTCGCTTCGAGTAACTCATCCACGGGAATCAATATCACATTGTCTAAATTATCGAAAGGGGCAAATACAAATCCGCTTTTATTCCAATCGGAAAGAATGTGAAGATCATCTGACTGCTGAAAAATCCCTGTAACTTTCTTTTGTTTGGGTTTGCGGTAAACCACACAGGGGAGGTTCTGGGAAAACTGCTCTTGAACACGATGCAACAGATCTGAAAACATACTATTTTTTTGGCAATGCTATTGTCGTAAGCTTGCAAACCGAAATCAAATTATCCGCTGCATCCGTAAGTTTAATATCCCAAAGTTGCGTGGTCCTCCCTTTGTGCACGATCAGTGCTTTCGCAAAGACCTCCCCTTCTCGAATACTCTTTACATGATTTGCCGATATTTCAATTCCGCGAACAAAAAAGTTTTGTCCATCCAAAAACACATAAGATGCCATACTACCTATACTTTCGGCTAAAGCTACCATCGCCCCTCCATGTAGTACACCATCTGGTTGATGTACTTTAGAATTGACCGGCATTTTCCCAATTAGGAAATTTTCGCCCACGTCTATATATTCGATTTGCAAGGTTTCCATCATCGTATTTTTCGTAGTTTCGTTGCAAATTCTGAGTATTTTTTCCTTGTGATTTTCCATAGGATAAAAGTACACATATAAAAAGTATTTCTCTTTATGGCCACTACCGAAAAGCACGTATCGTATACCAACACGAACTCTTATGCGACCATGAACGAGTTGGGTTCTAAAACCAAAAACGTATGGATTGTCCTCCACGGTTTGGGGTACTTGAGTCGCTTTTTCCTGAAACATTTTAATGCGCTCAACCCTGAGGAGAATTATATAGTCGCACCACAAGCACCTTCCAAATATTATCTAAATAATGAGTTTCGGCACGTCGGAGCAAGTTGGCTCACCAAAGAAAACACTGAACAAGAAAAAGTGAACGTGCTAAATTATCTCGATGCCGTTTTCGCTTCAGAAAATTTCCCGAGTGATTGCAAATTGATCGTCTTCGGATTTTCGCAAGGTGTTTCAATTGCTTGCAGATGGGTAGCACATAGAGAACTAATTTGTCAGCATTTGGTTCTTTATGCAGGAGGAATACCCCATGAATTGGTGGCAACGGACTTTGATTTCTTATTGAATACGGAAGCCAAAATCACGACCATTGTAGGTGATCGGGATGAATTTTTGACGCCTGAAATCATGGTCGGCCAAACCAAACGTATCGCAGAAATATTTAGAGGCAAGGCAGAAACAATACTTTTTGAAGGGGGGCACGAAATAAAAAAGGAGCTTCTTCATACCTTTACATGACAATGAGACAATTTCCAAAATTAGTGAGCGAGCGTTTGATTTTAGATCAAATAAAACCGTCTGATATTCCCGATATCGTTTCCTATGCCGGAAACATCAAAATAGTAGAGAATACGCGCACCATGCCCCACCCCTATCATGAGGAGGATGCCATTTCATGGATGAACATGGCGAATGAAGGTTATAAAAATAAAGACCAATATATATTCGCTATTCGTCTTAAGGATACCAACGCATTTCTTGGCGGTATTGGTCTTAGCTTAGACAATGATAACAACAGGGCAGAATTAGGCTATTGGTTGGCTGAGGACTTTTGGAATATGGGTTTTACGACAGAGGCGGTACGGGCCATTCTTCGATTCGGCTTCGAAGAACTGCATTTGAATAAGATTATTGCGGTTTATATTACCACGAACGAGGCCTCTGGTAAAGTCATGATAAAAAATGGTATGGTCAAAGAAGGCGAGTTTAAGGACCATGATATCAAAAAAGACCATACTGTCGAAGAGGGCGCATACGTATCCCTAATACAATACCGTGTGCTCAAAAGCGAATTTGAAACTCAATTAAAGAACAAGCCTATTCCTTAGATTTCTCTGAGTTCGCAGTTTCGTAATAAGTGATTTTTCTAGTCTTGTAACGATTATCAGGGGTGACAATTTGCTTGATCCAATTATCCGCTAAATCATATTGGTAGATGAATTCTTTTAAGGAAACTTGTGGCCCAACCCGGGTCTCGGTTGTCATCATAGCACCATTTGCATCATAAGTATTCAAAACAACTTTTTCTGTTTTGAACTTTTCAAGGTCGACATCATATCTCAATTGGCTAATGCTCATTAGTTTTTCGTTTCCATCAAAAACTTCCTCAGTGGCCGTATTTGGTATTCCTTCTTGAAACCTTTTAGTAGTTACAACTTTCGTTTGCGTTGAATCATTGATCGTATTGATTTTTGTTTTAACGGATTGCTTCAGTTCTCTGTTCAATATATAATTGGCGTTCGAGCTATCATCCTCATTATAATAGACCACCGAAGTCTCGTCTATCCCATCATTATTGCTGCGCACAATTTTTGAGAGTTTATTGTCGGCAGTATATGTATATTCGTATTGTTCTAGAAATTCCTTTTCGTAGGTAATGATTTTCTCCACAACACTATAGTTCTGGGTAGAATCATAAGTATAGAAATTGGCGATGCTTGTCGCTTTATCTAGAACCTTTCCCCTATAACTTTCAACTCGTTTTTCGAGGAGTTTATAGTTACCGAATTTGTAAATGGTAATATCGTAGTCCTGATCATTAAAATGAGTTGCAGCCTCGATCAGCCTGCCATATTCATCAAATTGATACGCCTCTTTTCCGTAATCGGTACTTACGACACAAGATTTCACCTTTCCATGTAGGTCAAAATCAGAAACCTTAAAGATGGTAATCTCTTGGGAAAGCACGGTACTAGGTAGTGCCCAAAGCAAGGGTAGAAAGATGATGGCTTGGTACTTAAACATAATACAAAATTAGTTGATTCTTTGATATTGATGTACAAAAGAGGTGCCAAATCGTTATAATACCCAAGAGGAAACGAACTGGATAAAAAAACCCGCTAGACAAAAGTCTTGCGGGTTTCTATAGTATTCGTGAAGAGTGTTACTTGACTTCTTCGAAGTCAACATCTTCTACATTATCTCCGTCGGCGCCTGCATCAGCAGTGGCATCTCCTTCAGGAGCCGCACCACCTTGTGCTTCGGCTTGTGCCTTGTACATTTCTTCCGAAGCCACTTTCCATGCCTCGTTGATCTTCTCCAAAGCCGGTGTAACAACAGCCAAATCTTTGGTTTCGTATGCTTTCTTCAACTCATCCAATGCCTCTTCAATTGGCTTTTTCTTGTCATCCGAAAGTTTATCACCGAATTCTGTCAATTGCTTTTCCGTTTGGAAAATCATACTGTCGGCTTCGTTTAGTTTATCGGCAGTCTCTCTTGCAGCCTTGTCAGCTTCAGCATTTGCTTCTGCATCGGCTTTCATCTTTTGTATTTCCTCCTCTGTTAATCCTGATGATGCTTCGATGCGAATATCTTGCGATTTGTTCGTTGCCTTATCCGTGGCAGAAACCTTAATGATACCATTGGCATCAATATCAAAGGTAACTTCAATTTGAGGTACGCCACGAGGTGCGGGAGGAATGCCGTCTAGACGGAAAGTTCCCAAACTCTTATTATCTTTACCAAATTCTCTTTCTCCCTGTAGAACATGAATTTCTACGTTGGTTTGACCATCTACAGCAGTAGAGAAGGTTTCAGATTTCTTGGTAGGAATCGTAGTGTTGCGAGGAATAATTTTAGTCATTACCCCACCCAAGGTTTCAACACCAAGAGATAGAGGAGTAACATCTAGAAGTAAGATATCTTTTACTTCACCAGCCAAGACACCAGCTTGAATTGCTGCACCAACGGCTACCACCTCATCAGGGTTAACTGTTTGGTTAGGATCTTTACCCAAGACTTTTTTGGTGACATCAACGATCGCAGGAATACGAGTTGAACCACC
>CALIJE010000051.1 GCA_938017825.1 uncultured Flavobacteriaceae bacterium | reverse complement strand
GATGAATCAAAAGAATAATAAATCACACACTAATTTTAATACAACAAAGATGAAAACCAAATTTTTAATATTTGCGGCCCTATGTTTTTCAACTATGGGTCTTGCGCAAAAAAGTGAAATCAAAGCTGCGGAGAAAGCGCTTAAAGGTGGCGACGCAATGGCCGCCAAGACAGCCTTGGAGTCAGTAGCTGGCAGCATAGACGCGGCCGATGTAAAATTACAAGGACAATATTACTTTGTAAAAGGACAGGCAAATGCGGCCCTTGCGAAAAAAGGAGATGCTGCGGCAACAGATGAAGCCGCCGCTGCATTCCAGAAAGTTGTTGCGATTGAGGATAAGAGTGGAAAGAAGAAATACACTCAGCAAGCGCAAGAAGGTCTCACTTCGATCAAAAACGATTTGATCAATGGTGCCGTTAGCGATGAAAAAGAAAAGAAGTTCAAAGAAGGTGCCCAGAAGTTGTACAAAGGGTATCAATTGAGCCCAACAGATACTCTTTATTTATACTATGCCGCTAATTATGCAGTGAACGGTGGTGACTATGAAGATGCACTCAAATATTACAACGAACTTCAAGAAGTTGGGTATGATGGTAGTACTATGGAGTATAAGGCAACGAATATTGAGTCGGGAGAAGTTGAAACAATGGGCAAAACCCAAAGGGATTTGATGGTGTCAGCCGGTACTCATAAAGACCCGAAAGATGATAAATCACCGTCTAAGAAAGCTGAAATCGTCAAAAATATTGCCCTAATCTATCAGCAATTGGGACAGAACGAGAAGGCTATAGAGGCTTATAAGAGTGCAAGAGCTTCTAATCCTAATGACGTTAATCTTTTACTGAACGAGGCCAATCTTTATTTCAAAATGGATGATAAGGACAAGTTTAAGGAGCTAATGGCCGAGGCTACCAAAATGGCACCAGACAACCCTGATTTGCACTATAATATTGGGGTGGTAAGTATGGAACAGGGCAATCTAGAGGAAGCCAGGGCTGCCTATACGAAAGCGTTGGAAATCAATCCTCAATATACGAACGCTACACTGAATCTGTCGACCTCATATGTTAATGAAGGAAACAGTTTGATCGATGAGATGAACACTCTTGGTACTTCTAGAAAAGATTCTGCACGTTATGAGGAGTTGAAGCAGATGAAAGATGATCTTTTTGCCAAAGGCGCAGACATACTCGAATCTGCCTTAAAAAATTCTCCTGAGAACCAGGAATCTCTATTGTCGCAATTGAAAAATATCTATGGCGCAATGGGAGATAACGAAAATTTTATGAGAGTGAAGAAATTGTTGGGTGAGTAGTACAACCAACTGAACTGTCATAGCAGTGAAACAATTTTAAGATAAAAAAAGCCAACCTTTATGGTCGGCTTTTTTTTATTTTGCATTAAATGCTGAAAAAATTATTAAATGTATGGCAGAATGATTATTTTGTTTAACTTTTAAAGAAATGTTAAAATTTTTGTTCTGTGGTTAACCGCAAAGTCAAAAATTCAAGGATTAAAATTGTCAATGGCGCTCACAACTTATGTTTCGGGTTTGTGAAGAATCCAAATTGAGGCATAGTAAAGTCTAGAGAATTATTAAAACGCAAACACACACGTAATGTCTAAAAACGAAAATGCTGTAATAGAGTTAAACAAAAAAGAGAACAATACCGAAACAAAGATCGAAACCATCAAAAACCTGATTTTTGGTGATGATATTAAGGCTTACGATTCGGAATTTGAAGCCTTAAAAAAAGATATTAATGATAAGAAGAAGGTTTTGGAGGCATTGATAGAAGAGGTACGTATAGATTTAAAAACCGCCTTGGATAATGTATCTACCGATGTGAATATTAGAATTTCGGAACTTGAGGAAAAATTGGAGGATAAAATCGATGATCTTCAAGAAAAAAATGTTTCTAGAACTACTTTAGGTGAACTATTGATTGACTTGGGGAAAAAGGTCAGTAGCAAATAGTCATTTCGAATTTGCTTGATAATGAATGAAAAAGATAGACTTGAAATCCTAAAGGACATTCTATTCACAGATGATCGTGAGTACATCGAAAAAATTGCCCAGAGAATCGAGTATATCGAACAAAAGGTTGAAGATCCAGAACGGATTTCTTCGAAAGTAGAGCCAATTGTAGACCATAAATTAAAAGAATTCACAGAGAGCATACCTACCACCCTTGGTCCGACCATCACAGCAGCCTTAAAAGACGAAGTACAAAACCATACCGACGAGGTCGTGGATGTCCTCTTTCCAATATTGGGCAGAATGATCAAAAAGTATGTTGCTCAAGAAATGCGCATGCTGTCGGAAAAAATAAACGGTCAGCTCGGATTTAAAGGGTGGAAACGAAAAATGAAATCCTGGTTTGGTGGTGCGAAGGAGGAGGAGTTGATTTTGAGCGAGTTGTCTACTGCTAAAATCGAACAAGTGCTATTAATCGAAAGGGAATCGGGTTTGTTGACTGCGAGTTATTCGACCACCGAAACCATAGATGAAGAAATGATTTCCGGAATGCTTACGGCCATCAAGAATTTTGTCGAGGACGCGTTTAGTCAAAAGAATCAAAATCTAGAACTTATAGAATACGAGTTATATCATATACACCTTCAAAGTTTTGTTACTCATTATGTTGCCGTTGTCATATCTGGTAACTATTCACTGCACTCCAAAAATAAGGTTCAGGATCTTATATTTAATTTTTATGAGGATTTCATGAAAATTAAGAAGCACAAAAACACCAAAGAGGATACCATAAATCATGAACTAGCCCAAAGTTTTAAGAATGCGAGTATCTAAAAAAATTGTTGTTTTAGGACATTTTGGCGTTGGAAAGACTTCTTTAATACGAAGATTTGTTGAAGATAGTTTTTCGAATGACTACAAGGTTTCAATCGGTGTTCATATTACGAAAAAAGTGGTAGAAATTACTGCAGGAAATCAGGTCTCACTCATTTTATGGGATTTAGAAGGTACAGATGATTTATCAAACATAAGGGATTCTTATCTTTTGGGTACCCATGGTCTTATCTATGTTTTTGATGTGACAAGACCATCAACTTTTGAGAACATTAACGGTGACTTAAGAATTGTTGGCGAAAAACTGCCGAATGCACCAAAAATTGTTGTGGGCAATAAGGTTGATTTGGTCGTGCCAGAGGATCTAGATCGTTTGCTGCAACGACAGGGGATAACCTATGATTATCTATCTAGTGCCAAAACTGGCGGCATGGTGAATGATCTGTTTTTACATTTGGCAAAAATGCTTTCTTCAGATGCTAAAAAAATATAAGGACGATTATTTTAGTGATAATGTTCAGTTTATCCTGACTGACAATCAGGGCATTGTACTTGAAAGCGATCAATCATTTCTCAAAATTGAAATAGGAACCCCGATGGAGGAGGTTCATCCTTTTTTTGGCAGTATTTCCGCTGTTCAAGAACTTTCCGAAAACACTACTTTTTTCAATTGTGTTCAATTGGGCAAAAATGCCATGGAACGCATAGTCGATATTGAAATGCACAAAAAGAAAGAAGGTGTTTTGGTCATGGTGCATGACCTTACAGATCATTATGTGTCGTATCAGGCCATTGCCCAGTCAAGAAACGAATCCATTATCAACTCGGAGTTGGTAGTGCTTAAGAATTTGGAGTTACAAGAAAGAGAAAAATTCAAGAATCAGTTCATCCGAAATTTTAGTCACGAGCTTAGAAACCCGCTTACGAGCATTATTTCTATTACCAATATTCTAAGAAGTACAGATTTGTCGGATGAGCAGAAGAAGATGATCGATTTTCTAAAAGAATCCAATTCGAACCTAAAAATAATGCTGGAGGATATATTGAGCATAGGTATGATCGCTTCTGGTAAATTACATCTAGACCACAAAATTTTTAGTCTTTCCGATTTATTGGAATTGTTAAGGTTTACTTATAGTGCGCGGGCGAAAGAACAGAATTTGACGTTTAACCTGGATTTTGGAACAAAAGTGCCCGAACATGTAGAAGGGGATCGCCTGAGAATATATCAAATATTGACCAATCTGCTAGATAATGCCTTTAAACATACTAAAGAGGGTAGTGTTACGCTTTCGGTTGAGCTAAATCAGAAATGGGCGAATAGGGCAAGTATGCGTTTCTCGGTTTCCGATACCGGGGCAGGTATTCCTAAGGAGAGTATTCAGGCAATTTTCGAAAGCTTTCATCAGATTGAAACAGGGAATGGCGATGGAAGCGGTTTGGGGCTGCCAATAGTCAAGGGACTCCTAGAACTTATGGGGAGTAAAGTACAACTGATATCGAAATTGGGGGACGGGTCGAAGTTCTATTTCGACATCGTACTTAAGGAGCCAATTCATACACTGGCCACCACAAAACGAAATAAAGAAACAGTAGCGAACTACCAAAAAAAGAAAAGCCTTTCCGGTGCCGCAAAGTATAAAATTCTATTGGTCGAGGATGATGAAAAAGTTCAAATGCTTTTATTTAAAACCTTATTGGGTGCAAAGTGCTTTAATATTGATTTTGAAAGTGATGGAGCCAAGGTTATGCAAACTGTATTGCAAGGCAATTATGATGCTATAATCATGGATGTGTCGTTGCCTAATGTCAATGGTGATCACATCACAAGACTTATTAGGGAGTTTCCATTAAAGCAAATTAAGAAGATTCCAATTCTTGGTCTAACCGCCAATGCGTATGCAGACGATATTGCGCTTTATAAAAAGGCAGGGATGAACATCCTAATGACTAAACCTTTTGAAGAGGAAGAGCTGTTGAATTCAGTTTTTAAATTGGTGAGCAATTAATAAATTGTAGTATATTTCTTACAAATAGTGTATTTAATCGATTAAAACGTGCATTTCATCGATATTTTTGACTCTTTCATTTATTTTTCTTCCTAGCACAATTCACATTGTAGATTTGATTACGATTAGAGAATACCTCATTTAGAACAAGGTATTTTTCTCCGGAAAACAATTAATTCGGACAGTTAGTAACACTATAATGAATACATACGTTTTAACAGATTTTTGCTTTCTGATAAGTACTTGTTTTTTTGTGATTTCCTTATGGATCATACTACCTACTATTCCCTTGAGGAAGTTTATTAGGGTTCGTATGGATAGGTCGAAAATAATTTAAGGGATTGAAAAAATGGTCTCAGAGTTTCAGAAGTATTATTCGTATGAGAGAAAATTAGTGGCCACATCGATGGTATTGACATATAATTCAGGGCAGTCGAAAGTTTTGGTATGCCTGATAGCCTATAAAGGATTTAAGATTATGGGTTTTTGGCTACCAAGAGTGGTATTGAATTTTAGTAATATTTCGCAAAGATAGAAGCTATGTTTTTGGTTTGGAGATTGTATTGCGAATTAGAGTATAAAGAAAAGATTAAGTTGGTAGTTTCCCCAAATAGGTTGAGTTAGTTTGTTAGTTCAAAGGCCCATATAACCTGGGCCTTTAAGCTTTTGACGTTAAATCATTCTATGGATAATAGCAACTAAACAGTAATAATATAGTAACACGATCAATTAATTCTTATTTAACACAAACACCATCATTATGAAAAAAATCATTTTTCTATTGGCCGCTATGACGGCCTCGATTACGGTAGCGCAAGACCTGCCTACCAATCCTGAACCTGGCAAATGTTATGTACGTTGTACGACTCCCGACGTTTATGTGAACGAGACGGTTACC
>CALIJE010000050.1 GCA_938017825.1 uncultured Flavobacteriaceae bacterium | reverse complement strand
TACTTATCACGATCCATCCAAAATGAAGCCCTAAAGGGGCATATATTGACTTGGTTTTGGCAAATGCATAGGCGAACATCCACCCTGCTGCTCCGGTCAGTAAAAAAACATACATCATGGGAATAATTCCACGACCAAACATTTGATAACTAAACCAATGATATATGCCAAAGGCGATTGCGCTTAGGGTACATGCCCAATTGGTGCCCACTTTTTTGATGAGTATATATAGGATTGCCCCTCGAAAAATCAGTTCTTCAAACAAGGCCGCTTTAATGGTCCACCATATTCCCTTGAGTCCTTCCCAAAATCCATAGTCAGGGTTTCTCACATAACTAAACTCCTTAAAATAGGATTGTCCCAAAAGATTAATCGTACAAAACAAGGCCATGAGCAGTAACCCTATGAAAAAATCCCGTAAACGTCTACCATTCGGAAGCATACCCAATACGGTAATATGCTCCTTTCCGAAGAACCAGAGAAGCATCCAAGAAAGGGCGAAAACTACTAGTATACCGAGCATCCCAACGAAATGAATTTAGCTCTTACCAAGATAAGATAATTAGCCGATGCATGTACTAGGTTGAACAAGGAGTGTAGCCTTTAGCGATATTGCGACCTCTCAAGACTAAACGGAAATCCGTAGCTTTATACAAAAGATTGGGTTGAACCCTAAAAATCGGTAAAGCATTTTATGCCTCCAATTCATGGCCCAAATTGTATGTCGCAAATGAAATTGTTTACACCACAAGTAAAAAAACTAATTGAAACAAAAGACTATAATGGTCTAACTAAAGTACTTGCTGATCATCCAGAGCTTGCGAATAAGGGCATCACCATACCTTACGATATGTTTTGTCGTTCAAAAGCACACCCATTACACCGCATTTGTGACGCCGTTTTTTCGAAAAAAATCACCGAGGATGAAGCGATTCTTCTTGCCAAAATACTTTTGGAAAACGGTGCTGATATCGATGGTGACCACCATAAAGGCGAAGGAACACCACTTTTGGCAGCTGCCAGCCTTCATGCGGAACAAGTTGGCATTTTTTATATCGACAATGGTGCCAATGTTCATTTTACCTATAAAAATGATGGTGCCTCTGCATTGCACTGGGCCGCCTTTTGCGGGCGAGATAAATTGGTTGCCAGATTAATTGAAGCAAATGCCGAAATCGACAAAATAGACGAAACGCACAATAGCACCCCACTTGGCTGGGCGGTTCATTGCTTGCAATCAGGTGATAAAGGGAATACACACAAGCAATTAAATTGTATTAAATTGCTTTTAAAAAGAGGCGGGGACATAAAAAATATAGATGCTGAGAAAAGTAACTATTTGCGCATGTTGGCCAGTAATGACCAAGAGCTACAAAACCTTCTGAATTAATAAATTATATAGGGCTAAGCATGCTTCATAGAATGAAGATTTGCCTAAAATCATGGAATGAAACCGAATCCACAGCTTAAAGAGTTCCTAGCGCCTTATGATAAGCGAATCCAAGAATTGACTATGGAATTGCGGAATTTTATAACCGATTTGGTTCCGGAGTCGAACGAATTGATCTGGGACAATTACAATGCTGTGGCTATGGCCTACTCGAAATCAGAAAAACTTAAAGACGCTTTTTGCCACATTGCCGTGTACTCAGGGCACGTAAATTTCGGGTTTAATCGTGGCGCGGAATTGACAAAAAGACCCGTAAAACTACAAGGCAAAGGAAAATTGATACGGCACATTTCAGTAGAAGAGTTCCGATTTTTTCCACAACCTGAAATACAGGCTATGATTTGGGAAGCAATAGGCATTTCCGAAAAACTGAACAATGAACTGATCGGTAAAAAAGCCCAGTCAAAAAGTATCGTAATGTCGATAGCGGAAAAGAAAATAAGACCCAACCCAAAAGCCGGCAACTGAGAAGGGCCATAATGCTACCTTGCTACTCCCCTATTTTGAAAAGTATTAACTTTAGACTAGTTCACTTCGGAAATTGTATGATGCATAACAAAACAGTATTGAAATGAAAACAGATAGAAGAAAATTTTTAGGAACCGGCCTGGCGTTGGGACTAACTTCGATCATCAATGCACATCCTCTACACAACTTGATCAGTGACAAGACGAACGATAGGAAATTAAAGATTCTCATACTCGGTGGAACAAGTTTTTTAGGACCACACCAAATTGCGTATGCCTTAAGCCGCGGGCATGAAGTGACTACGTTTACCAGGGGGAAAACCAAACCGAAAATTTATCCTGATCTTTTTTCAAAAGTTGAGCAATTGGTTGGCGATAGAGAGGACAATTTAGAGGCGCTCAAAAATAGAAAATGGGATGTTGTTATTGACAATTCCGGCCGCAAAACGAAATGGACAGAAGATACAGCACGGCTTTTAAAAGACCATGTTGAATACTATATGTACACCTCGTCGATAAGTGTTTATTACCCCTATTATGGAACCGATTTTTCCGAAGATAGGCCTGTTGTCCTCGAAATACCAAAAGACGCAGAAGGTGATGAAAAATACACCTATGAGTACGGAGTGATGAAAGCAACATCTGAATTGGCGGCCATTAATAATTTTGGAGCAGATCGCTCGATCATCATCAGACCCACCTTAATCGTTGGTCCTGGCGATCAAACAGACCGATTTCCTTATTGGCTGGCCAGATTGGAGAAAGGTGGCGATATCATTATTCCGGGCGCTAAAAATGAGGTGGTACAGTACATCGATGTCAGAGACCTGGCCGAGTGGATGATTAGATTGGTCGAAACTAAAACAACCGGTACCTTTAATGGCTCCGGGCCAAAGTTTAACATGACAACCAATGCTTTTGTGCACGGAATACACGCTAGTTACAATTCGACGGTCAACTATATTCAAATAGATGATTTAGATTTTCTTAGGGACAATAAGATCATCGGAATTCAACCTTGGGTCATTCAATTGCCAGAATATGCCGGTATGTCAAAAAGCGATAATAGCAAGGCCATTGAAGCTGGTCTTGTATTCAGACCTTTATCCGAAACCGTTCATGACACCAAAAAATGGTGGTACTCTGAGGGCGTCACCCAAGAACGTAGAGATGCGATATTAACCAACGAGCGGTCTTTTATGAATCGAGAAAAGGATATTATATCAAAGTGGAAAGCTCATAGGAAATAAGTGCGCCCTTACTTTTTAATCTAGACCAAAGAAGATAGTAATCATGACCGGAATGGAAGAAACGTGGAGATGGTACGGGCCAAATGACCCTGTTTCCCTAAGCGATATCAAACAAGCTGGGGCATCGGGTATTGTAACCGCACTGCATCATATTCCCAATGGTGATGTTTGGTCGGTAACTGAAATCAACAAACGAAAAAATGAGATCGAAGCCGCTGGTCTTCGCTGGTCCATAGTTGAAAGCATACCTGTACATGAAGACATTAAAAGAGGTTCTGGAAAATTCATTGAATACATCGAAAATTATAAGCAGAGCATTTCAAATTTAGGACAGTGCGGTATCGATACCGTGTGCTACAATTTTATGCCTGTTTTAGATTGGACACGCACCGATTTGGCCTATGAACTGCCCGATGGATCCAAAGCCCTACGTTTTGATGCCCTCGAATTTGCAGCTTTCGAACTCTTTCTTCTTAAAAGACCCAATGCCGAACAGCACTACGCTGCGGAAACGGTACAAATGGCGCGTGAGACGTTTGCATCGATGACCGAGTCGCAAAAAAACAAACTTGTACACAACATCATTGCCGGCCTCCCTGGGGCGGAAGAGGGCTATTCCTTAACACAGTTTCAAGAAGTCCTGGATTCATACCAAGACATTGGCGAGGAGGAGCTTCGAGAAAACCTATATGCATTTCTAAAGGCCATTGTACCTGTTGCCGAAGCCGCCGGTATATATTTGGCCATTCATCCCGACGACCCGCCATTTTCAATATTGGGCTTGCCCCGCGTAGTAAGCACGGAAGCCGATGCCCTTAAGGTAATCGAGGCATATGACAGCCCTAGCAACGGACTCTGTTTTTGTTCGGGATCATATGGTGTGCTGCAAAACAATGACCTTACGGGGATGGTCAAACGCCTGGGCAATCGCATAAATTTTGTGCATTTACGAAGTACCGCGCGTGATGAACATGGCAATTTTTATGAGGCGAATCATTTAGAAGGTGATGTGCCCATGTATGAGGTCGTAAAAGCACTCCTTGAAGAACAGGCTACCCGAAAAAAGGCCCATAGAAAGGATCATCGGTTGCCCATGCGGCCCGATCATGGGCATCAGAAACTCGATGACCTCAGCAAGCATACCAATCCTGGCTATGCTGCCATAGGCAGGCTGCAAGGCCTAGCGGAACTAAGGGGTTTGCAATTGGGTATTTTGAAAGCGATGTTATAGCAAGCCTTTAAGTGAAGGTGCACTGGCTATTCCCTTCCCAGTGTATCTACCGTATCCTCTTTTGAATCATACTGAATGGCCGTATAGGAAATAATTTTCCAATCGCTCTGTTTTTTGACCAAAGTAATGGTCGCTTTTGCCGTACTTTCTTCTCCGGCTATGGTCGTCCACTTTTGGTCAAACGCGACCCAAGCGAGATTTTCATCATAGTAAATGTCATAGTTCGAGTTGACGAAGGTCGATGTGATGGGCTCGGGATGTTCGTTAAAAAATCCCTTCAGGTGCCCCCCATTTTTTGCCCAACCCCTTGTTTGTGAAAAACCCTCGGGAGTAACATCCAATCGTAAAACCCTTTCACCATGATCCCAAAAAGAGGCCCATTTTTCATAGTCCTTCTCCATATAAGCCAAGGTCTCATCGACAACTAGTGCCTTTAATAGTTCGTTTGTGTTTTCTACGGATGCTAGCTTTTCTTCATTACACGAAAGCAACAGCAACAGAAATAAACCAAATAAAGCGTTTTTCATACCAGTGATTTAATTCCTAAAAAGTACAACTAATTGACTGGAAACTGCAACAATTTATTGCTCAATGTCGCGCGCTTGGAAACCAATAAGGGTACCGGTCTCAAACTGTGGTGTTACTTCGATCGGGTTACAGCACACTTCGCAATCCTCTACATAGGTTTGTACGGAAATAGACGGATCCATAAGCATGGATATCTCTTCCCAGCAATACGGACATTGAAAAAAGTGTTCGAACATTATATGCGTCTTTGTTCCTATGGAAGTTGTCCTCTTTTCTATCTAAAACGCCACATTGAGCAATTGGCCGGTTAACTGCAACAATTGAAGTTCGGCGAGTTTGGCGTCGTATTTCGCCAAGTTCTTATTGGTTTGCGCATTCAATAGATTGATCTGTGCCTGACGGAATTCTATGGAAGTGATTCTGCCCAATTGAAACTGTTCTTTGGAGCGCTCAAAATTGTTCTTGTTCGTGGCTACATTTTGCGCTTGAATATTGAAAATAGTCAATCGATTTTCATAAATATCCATGGCATTTTGAATATCGCGTTGTACTTGAAGCTGCACTTGCTGTTTCAAAAGTTCTTGATTTTCATAGGCGATTTTAGAATTCTTGACACGTACCTTGGTACCTCCACCATCAAATAGATTCCAGGTCAATCTCGCTCCAAGACCAAAATTCCATGTGGTATTATTGGTCCCCGGAAAAAAGGCAGAGGCCGCACTTTGGTTCAAGTTCCAACCATAGGTGCCATTTAAACCGACCGTAGGTAGATAACCCGCCTTATTCACCTTAATATCATAAGCGTTGATGGCCAGATTTCGCTCCGTTTGTAAAACGGCCACATTGTTTAGCTTAGCCTGTTCTACATACTCGTTGAGTTTTAACTTGGGAATAAAAGTAATTAGGGTGTCTACCTCAAATACTTCGTTCAGGTCTTGATTCAGCACCACGTTTAAATCTCTTCTGGTATTGTTTAGTTGCTGTTTGGTGTTCAATAAATTGATGCTATCATTGGTGATATCAACCTGGGCGTTCAATATATCGAGTTTGGTATTCTGACCATACTCGAAGGCATATTCAGCACGTTTATAACGCTGCGAAGAAATTCGTAAAGCTTCCTTCAATACCTTCTCGTTCTCCATCAAGCGGGCAACCTCAAAATACACACTGAACAACTGCACAACGGTATTTTCGATGGTTT
This sequence comes from uncultured Flavobacteriaceae bacterium, assembly GCA_938017825.1. Lineage (GTDB taxonomy): Bacteria > Bacteroidota > Bacteroidia > Flavobacteriales > Flavobacteriaceae > Pelagihabitans. The sequence continues at coordinate 35,949 of CALIJE010000050.1, read as the reverse complement.
CACGTGCCTGCAATTCACTTAACTGATACTGCTCCTTTAACCTTTTGTAATTATACAAACGCCCGAGGCCATCAAAAAGCGTATAATCGGCTGTAAGGGTAGAGTTGTAGCGCTGCGACTCGGCCTTATAAATGTCAACATCTGCACGCGGATTGCCATTCTGATCGATCACCCCCGGAAATTCGATGACCGAATCATCACGGTTGTAATTGGCCGTGGTCGTATTGTTCAACGTTGGTAAGTAACCAGAATTAAAAATACTCTTGTTGTTCTCCGCGATTTTTACTTGGTTTTTAGCGATTTGAATGCCAAAATTATTCTGTAGGGCCAAATCTACGGCCTCGTCTTTGGTCAGCAACTTTTCTTGGGCCGTAACCATGGCCGCCAAAAAGCCAAGTACTATTGTCAATGTTGTTCTCATGCTATCCTGCATCTGTTTCTTGTTGGGGGCCTATATGTTCACTAGGTTTCTGAGTAGGTTTACTGTTTTGCTTGTAGCTTAACTGATCGGCCTCTTTTTGTTCCTTAATCGCTCGTTCAACCTCTTCGCGTGTTACCGTATTACCAGTGGCCAACCATTTGGTGCCTACCTTAACTTTGTTGCTAAACGCCAGGAATAAGGGCAACATTAATAGGGTCAATACCGTAGCGAAACCTATTCCGTAGGCAATCGATATGGCCATAGGTTTTAAAAATTGCGCCTGGCGACTTGTTTCTGCCATTAGCGGCGCCAAGCCTGCAATCGTAGTAATCGAGGTCAAGAATATTGCTCTAAATCGAGAACGACCCGCCTCATAAAGAGCTTCGGTAAATTCCATGCCTTCCCTGAGGTTCGTATTGAATTTCCCTATAAGCACCAGGCCATCATTCACCATAATACCGATCAGGGCAATAATGCCCAAGAGCGATAGAATGTTCAATGGAAAATCGTGTAGCCAGTGCCCTAAAGCAACTGCGGTTAGACTGAAGGGAATCAAAACCAACAGCATCAACGGCTGACTGAAACTTCGAAAGGTAAATGCAATGGTGATGTATATCAATAACAACACTGCCGGGCCTGCCACATTCAACGATTTTTCTAGTTTGCTAAACTCCCTATTTTGTCCTTCATAGGAGGCGCTTACCGAGGGATATTTCGATTGTATGTCTGGCATGATCTGCTCGCGAATCTCGGTCATCACATCAGTAGGGCTGTCCTTGAAATTCTTCATATCTGCAGAAATACGGATCTCTCTTCGGCCTTCAAGTCGGTTAATGGCCACATCGCCACGTTCAATGCTATAACTCGCAATTTCTTTGAGCGGTACCCGACTGCCGCTAGGAGTAACAATCCGCATTTCATCCAAATCGGTAATCGACGATCTGTTTTCACGATCATACCGAACCCAAACCCGAATCTCATCTTGCGAACGTTGAAATCGTTGTGCTTGGGTGCCAAAGAAACCCGCCCGAACCTGACTCATAATACCCCTGAGGTTTAGGCCCAACAAATATGCATTATCCTTTAATTGCAGACGTATCTCCTTTATACCTGCCGGGTCATTGTCCTCAATGTCCTTTAAAAGGGTGTTGTTTTCCAATATGGTCTTCAGCTCTTTTTTAGCGGCCTTTAGCTCCGAAATATTATTTCCCAGAAGCGACACCGAAACCGGTGATCCCCCAAAATTTCCGCCAGAACCATATACAAGGCTCTCGACACCGATTACAGGACCTACCAACTCATTTAATCGCTTGGTTATCATATCTGAAACCACGGCATCTGGGCGTTCCTCTCCCGGCAAGAGATTAATGGATAAACTTGCCGCGGAAGTACCCGGACCAATTCTGCGAATAATATTTTCGAACAAGACCTTGTCGGTACCGCCCAAGTATTTTTCAGTCAACTCATCATTGACGATTTGCGCTTTATCCTCTATCATCGATATGATCGAATCGGTAACTCGTTCATTCGTGCCGTTGGGCATGGTCAATGTAATTTGCACCTGATCGCTGGCAATTCTGGGAAAGAAAGACGTGCGTACGTACCCACCGCCGATAAAACCAAAAGTCAAAATCAAGGCCATCGCGAAAATTCCGAATACCAAAAGTTTATAGCGAAGGGTAAAACGAAGAACCGGACTGTATATCGTATCGCGCATCCAAGCCATAAAGTTGTCACCCGCCTTATTTATCAATCGAAGTTTGGCAAAAATCGCAGCTATACCTGTTTTTGCTTTTTCGCTTTTAGGCTGCAATGCCTTTGAATGCGCCAAATGCGCTGGTAATATGATCAGTGCTTCGACCAGTGAAACAACCAAGGTCAAAATGACGATTACGGAAACCTCCCCGAAAAAATCCCCGATCCTACTGTCCAAGAACAGGAAAATCGAAAATGCCAGTATGGTCGTAATAATCGCCGAAATTATGGGAGGAAGCACTTCCATGGTCCCATCGACCGCCGCCTGAACAGGGGTCTTTCCCTTTTCGTAATGCTGATAGATATTTTCTGCGATGACAATTCCATCATCTACGAGAATTCCAATAACGATGATCATCCCAAAGAGGGAAAGTACATTTATGGTCACATTAAAGAATCCTGCAAAAACGAACATGCCCAAAAAGGCAACTGGGAGTCCGAATGCTACCCAAAAAGCGAGACGCGTATTTAGGAAAAGTGATAGGAAAATCAAGACCAAAATCATTCCCACAATGGCATTCTCGGTCAACAATTCGGTACGTTGGGTAAGTACTTTGGATTGATCGTTGACAATAGCCAAATTAATGTTATTGTACTTGGCATTGAACTCTTGGATATACTCCTTTACCTTCTCGGCAGAACTTATCAAATCCTCGGTATTGGTGCTCGTAATAGAGGTATTGACAGAAAGTTGTTTGTTGAAATATAGTGCGTTCGGCGTCTCGGAAAAACGATCTCGGATCTCGGCGACATCCTTTAAGCGAACCGTACGACCTGAAGCATCGGCCCGAATGATGATATTGGATAGCTCATCTCCAAAATATGAGCGATTATTGGCTCTAATCAAATACTGCTCTTCTTCGGTCTTTATCGTACCTCCGGTGGTTAAAATATTGGCGTTGCCTACAGCTAGGGAAACCTCTGTAAACGACAAATTATATGCCAACAGGCTGTTCTCGTTTACGGCAATCTCAATTTCCTCTTCAGGGTAGCCGGTAATGGTTATTTGTGAAATGCCATCAATGGCTCGAATATCATTCTCTATTTCGCGACCAACCTGCTTCAGGGTCGCCAACGGAATTTGATCTCCGCTTAGCGTAAAATTGATGGTCTGCCTAACACGTTCTTGTTTTGAAACAATAAGTGGTTCCATGCCGGTAGGAAAAGTAGGTACGCGGTCTACCGCATTCTTTACTTGCAACAGCATAAAATCAATATCCCTACCCTTTTCGATTTCTACGTTGATACTGCCACTGTTTTCCCGTGATGTCGAAGTAACCCGATCTACACCTTCCAAGCCTTTAAGGTTATCCTCGATTTTTAGAACGATGCCTTCCTCGACTTCCTGTGGAGAGGCCCCGGGATAGGTAATGGCTATGGAAATATTCTGTGAATCGGTTAAAGGAAAAAAGGAGGATTTCAGCGCCCTGGCACCGGCAATCCCAAAAATCGCAAATGCGATTATGATCACATTCACCGCAACATGATAGCGTATAAAATATTCAATTACTTTGCGCATTAGTTCTCGGTATTTGCGGGTTTGTCCTCAAAAATTTTCACCGACATTCCGGCATACGCCCCAACCAATGGCTTGGCAACCATTAGGGTGCCATCTGGCACTTCTTTTAGGACAACTTTTTTATCTGTAAAGTACACCGGTTTTACATCGATGATATCGAGGACAGAATCGCGGACAATAAACAACTTATCGTTTTCCATCAAAAGGCTGCGGTCAACCTCAATGGCATCGGTCTCTTCTTTTGCATCTAAATTGGCTTCGAGGTACATCCCCTCTCTCAGATCACTATCGGCAACATCTATAAAGGCTTTTATCGTTTGGGATGCCAAATCTACACTGCCATTTATTCTCGCCACCTTGCCCTGATAGGTCTTTGTTTTTTCAAGGTTTGACAAGCTTACCGTCTTGCCTACCTTCAATAAGTCGCCATAGGCTTTACCCACGGCCACTTCTAATTCGTACAAATCGGTATTGATGAACTCGCCCAACTTCTGCCCGCTGCGAATTAGGGTGCCCTCGGTGACCAAGGCTTGGGTAAGCACTCCGTTGAACGGGGCCGAAATTCTATATTTTCCCAAGCGTTGCTCTAAATTTTTAAGGTTGTAAAAACTCGTCATTATGCCTCTTCCTGAAATGAAGAACTTTTCCTTTTCGCTGGACATTTCCGGTAAAGGCGGGGTGGCTTTATCCATATCGAATTTAGAAAGATAGGCCTGCCATTTCGGAAAAAACTCAGGGTAGTCTAATCGCAGGTCGGGCATAATCGAGGTCAACTGATTGTAAAGGTTGCTTTTGGCCGATTGCACACTAGCGCTATATTCGGCCGCGTTGATTCGAATAATGGTCTCCCCAGAACCATACCGTTGCCCTTCCTTGAACAACTTGTTACCGCGACGAAAAACACCTTGAACCTCGGCATATAATTCAACCCGGCGTTTGGCGGTTAGATTGCCGTTGGCCGGAACCTTGATGGCCACCGTTCCATTTTTAACCCGCTCGGCAAAAACAGTTTTTATCTCTTTCTTGGTCTTGGGTCGAAAGCTTTTTTTGCTGTCGATGAAGTAGTTGGCGACGAATACGCCCAAAACAATTAGCACTACGCCTAAAACCGATAATATTACTTTTCGTGTATTCATTTATTTCAAATTGTGCTGTACTTTTTTTAAGATCGCAATGATCTGTTTTTTCTCTGTTTCCGAAACAGAATGCTCCATACGGTTCATAACTTTTTGAATAACCGGTCGGGTTTTCTCGAAAACATCTCTTCCTTGCGTGGTAAGAAAAACATTGTTCACACGCTTATCATCGCCATCTTGCCGGCGCAATATGTACCCCTTTCTTTCCATTTTGGATAGTAAACGTGCCAAGGAAGATTTATCCCTATAGGTTAAGAAGGCAAGCTCATTCTGATTGCGACCATCTTGCTCGTATAGTTTTTTTAACACGACCATTTGCTCTTTGGTAAGATCCAGACCGTGCTCATGAAAAGCCTCTTGCAGATGATAGCCGACCATCTTCATCGTCCTACCAAGCCACGGCCCGATAGAATTTTCAAAGTCAACGCTTACTTTTTGCTCTTTCACGAGGCAAAGCTAAAGCAATTGCAAATAGTTGCACATGCAACTATAGTTAAATAATTCTTAAAAGAAAGAATGCGGCAAACCAATTTCAACATCAAAATTAGCGCATGACTCCACCAAAAATCAAGGCCACGATTTGTCGTTCCAATTCAACTGGGTTCATCGTATTCTTCGATTTGGCAAACGCATCGTATAACCACCGGATGGATGACAGAATGACCGCCGTAGCGACCTTTATGTCTACCTGTTTGAATACCTTTTCTTTAATACCCGCCCGTAACAGTTTCGACATTTTTCGTTCATACTGACTTCTTAATTCAACATATTCGGAGTATTTGGGTTCCTTTAGATTACGCCACTCGTTTACCATAAGTGCAACCTCATAAGGCTTCTGTGCGGACACTTGAACATGGGCCGATATAACTTGTTTGAGTTTTTCATCGGCAGCATAGCTAGATGCCAGTATATTGTCCATGGCATGATGAAACTCCTGAGAAATCCTAAACAAAAACAGCTCTAAAATATCTTGTTTAGAGGTGATATAATTATAACTGTTCGATACATCGAAATCCATTCGCTCGGCTATGGCGCGCATGGTCGTGGCCTTAAAACCCTTCTCGTGAATAAGCTGCAGGGAAGCCTGCAAAAAATCTTCTCGCCTAGTCGTTGTCTTCATAAATAGTATTCCGTTGCCCGTCGCAATTTAACAAAAAATAAATATATGTTGATTATACATGAACATTTGTTTATATTTGATTATATAAAAAGATGAACTATGCCTTTCTATCACAAACTAGGGAAGATTCCTCCTAAGCGTCATACCCAATTCAGAAAGCCAAATGGTGAATTGTATTCAGAACAATTGTTCGGGACCATCGGTTTTGATGGTATGTCCTCGAATTTATATCATGAGCATCGCCCAACGCAAGTAAAGGAAATACAAAAGCAATATAGCGTTGCCCCAAAAATTGCAAAGCACAATAGCATTCACTCGTACAAGCTAAGGGGTTTTCAAATTGAAGCGGAAAATGACTTTCTCGAAAGCAGAAAAATCATCTTAACGAACAACGATTGCAATATCATCCTCGCCGCGCCCAAGAATTCGCAAACAGAATATTTTTACAAAAATACCGATGCTGACGAAGTGATATTCATTCACAAAGGTAGTGGCAAGCTGCGAACGCATATGGGCAACCTGCCGTTTTCCTATGGTGACTATTTGGTGATTCCACGGGGTATGATTTATAAGATAGAATTCGATACCGAGGACAATAGATTGTTTATCGTAGAATCATATCATCCCATATACACCCCAAAAAGATACCGCAATTGGTTCGGACAACTGCTCGAGCATTCGCCATATTGTGAGCGCGACATACGCCAGCCAGAGGAATTGGAAACCCATGACGAGCATGGCGAATTTTTGATCAAGATCAAAAAGCAGAACGATATTTTTGATGTAGTCTATGCCACGCATCCTTTTGATGTAGTAGGTTATGACGGCTTCAATTACCCTTACGCCTTTTCAATTCATGATTTTGAGCCCATAACTGGCCGTATTCACCAACCGCCACCGGTGCACCAAACGTTCGAAACCAGTGCTTTTGTCATATGCAGTTTTGTGCCCCGGCTATATGATTACCATCCCAATGGGATACCGGCACCCTATAATCACAGCAACATAGACAGTGATGAAGTCATCTATTATGTAGATGGCGATTTTATGAGTCGCAATGATGTGGAGGCAGGGCATATCTCATTGCATCCGGCAGGCATACCCCACGGCCCGCACCCCGGAGCGACCGAAAGAAGTATTGGAAAAACCAAAACTGAGGAATTGGCCGTTATGGTCGACACCTTTAAGCCCCTAAAATTAACCGAAGAAGCCATTCAGATTGGCGATGAATCATACCACAAATCGTGGTTGGACGAAAATCATAATTAACACATGACTAATTCAGATTGTTGGGTTCCGATTCCCGAAAATTCGGACTTTTCGATACATAATATTCCCTTTGGCATTTTTTCAATCTCCGATGAGCGTAAGCGCGTTGGGGTAGCCATAGGCACTCAGGTGCTCGATTTGGCCGTAGCGGCAAAAGCAGGTGTTTTTGATGACTTGACTCTTGACCATGGGATCTTTACCAGCGAATATTTGAATTCGTTTATCGAACTCGGCAAAGCCACGACGAGCAAGGTTAGGCACATTATTCAGGAAGAACTACTCAATGAAAGTTCGGTATTAAGGAATTTAGATACCCTTTTGATCTCTCAAGAAAAAGCACACATGCATATTCCCGTATTCATCCGAGACTATACCGATTTTTATTCCAGTATTGAGCACGCGACCAATGTGGGAACCATGTTCAGAGACCCCGCCAAAGCACTGCTCCCCAATTGGAAACACCTTCCTGTAGGGTACCACGGACGGGCTTCTTCGATAATGGTAAGCGGACATGATGTGCACCGGCCCATGGGGCAAACCATCCCTCCTAATTCAGAACAGCCAATTTATGGACCCTCGAAACGAGTAGATTTCGAATTGGAAATGGGATTCATTATTGGAAAAAAAACGTCCTTGGGGGAAACATTGAACACAGATCAAGCTGAAGAATACATTTTTGGGAAAGTACTTTTAAACGATTGGTCGGCACGTGATGTACAGAAATGGGAATACGTTCCTTTAGGTCCATTTTTAGCCAAGAGCTTTGCCTCTCATATCTCTCCCTGGGTCGTTACTATGGAAGCTTTGGCGCCGTTTCAAGTAGAGGGCCCTAAACAAGAACCCAAGGTACTCCCCTATTTAGAGTATTCCGGCAAAAAGAACTATGACATTAAGCTACAGGTCGCCATACAACCTGAAAATGAGGAAGAGACGATTGTCTGCAATTCCAATTTCAAATACATGTATTGGAATATGGCCCAGCAACTAACCCATCATACCATGAATGGCTGTAATGTGAACATCGGTGATATGATGGCCTCTGGAACCATAAGCGGAAAATCTGAAGATTCATATGGCTCTATGCTTGAATTGGCATGGGCAGGCTCTAAACCGTTAAAAATGAATGATGGGTCAGAACGGAAGTTCATCGAAGACAACGATACCGTAACAATGAGGGGGTTTTGCGAAAAAGACGGAATACGAATTGGTTTTGGAGAAGTAAAGGCCAAAATTTTAGCGGCAAAATAAAAGATATGTCACAAACAAAATCAATCGACCCCAAAGCAATAGCTGTTTCAGATCTACACCAGTTACTTCTTTCGGCTGTAGCTCCAAGGCCAATTGCCCTGGCCAGTACACTAGACCATAAGGGGCATGTTAACTTGAGTCCGTTTAGTTTTTTCAATGTATTTAGTGCCAACCCTCCTATTCTAATTTTTTCACCTGCTAGACGCGGACGCGATAATACCACCAAACATACCTTTGAGAATGTAAAGGAAAAGGGAGAAGTGGTTATCAATATCGTAAACCATGCCATGGTCGAACAAATGTCCTTGTCGAGTACCGAATATGAAAAAGAGGTGAATGAATTCGTAAAGGCAGGGTTTACCCAAGTGCCCTCCGATACCATTACGCCCCCTCGGGTGGGCGAAGCACCTGTTTCGTTTGAGTGCACTGTTGATAAGATTATTGAATTGGGAAATGAAGGCGGGGCCGGCAACTTGGTGATTTCAAGAATTGCCCGCATACATTTGAATACTGACTACCTCGGGGAGAACGGAAAGCTAGACACACAGAAATTAGACCTTGTAGCCCGCATGGGCGAAAGTTGGTATTGTCGTGCCAGTGGGAATGCCTTGTTCGAAATTCCCAAACCTATTTTCAACAAGGGTATCGGGGTCGACCAACTTCCTAAACATGTGTTACAAAGCAATATGCTTACCGGAAATCATTTGGGACGTCTTGGCAATATGGAGCAACTCCCGACCAAGGAAAGTATTGAAATCTTAAAAAAATCAACTGAAATTTCAGCTGTTCTTACACTAGAGGACACCACCCAAAAGCGAAATCAACTGCATAAATATGCCCTGGCATCTATTGAAAAAAACGATTTGAAACGGGCGTTATGCATTCTGTTTTGTTTGGATTAACTTAGCAATATGATACAAAAAGTAGTAGCAAACGTAGGGGAAGCCGTCAAGGGCGTTACCGATAATATGACCTTGATGCTAGGAGGGTTCGGCCTTTCTGGTATTCCAGAAAATGCAATTTCGGAGCTTGTTCGATTAGAAGTTTCTGGCCTTACCTGTATTTCAAACAATGCAGGGGTCGATGACTTCGGACTCGGTTTGCTTCTACAAAAAAAACAGATCAAGAAAATGGTTTCGTCATACGTTGGTGAGAACGATGAGTTTGAGCGCCAGATGCTGAGTGGCGAATTAGACGTTGAATTGATACCGCAAGGCACACTGGCCGAAAGATGTAGGGCGGCTCAAGCAGGATTTCCTGCAATTTACACCCCAGCCGGTTACGGCACAGAAGTGGCCGAAGGCAAAGAAACTCGCGAGTTTAACGGGAAAATGTACGTGCTCGAACATGCATTTAAGGCCGATTTTTCATTTGTAAAGGCATGGAAAGGAGATGTTGCTGGTAACCTCATTTTTAAAGGAACAGCCCGAAATTTCAATCCCAACATGTGTGGGTCTGCCAAGATAACAGTGGCAGAAGTAGAAGAGTTGGTACCCGCTGGCACATTAGACCCCAACCAAATTCACATTCCAGGGATATTTGTACAACGTATTTTTCAAGGTAAAACTTTTGAAAAAAGAATTGAACAGCGAACAGTAAGACAAAAAGAATAATATGGCACTCGATAAACAAGGAATAGCAAAACGAATCGCTAAAGAGGTCAAGGATGGGTACTATGTGAATTTGGGTATTGGTATTCCCACATTGGTCGCAAACTACGTACGTGAAGACATCAGTGTAGAGTTTCAAAGTGAAAACGGGGTCTTGGGAATGGGACCTTTTCCGTTCGAGGGTGAAGAAGATGCCGATATCATCAATGCAGGAAAGCAAACCATCACCACCTTACCGGGAGCGTCATTCTTTGATTCTGCGATGAGTTTTTCCATGATTCGCGGACAGCACGTACAACTTACCATATTGGGTGCTATGGAAGTTTCCGAAAATGGCGATATCGCCAATTGGAAAATCCCTGGGAAAATGGTAAAGGGCATGGGCGGCGCCATGGACTTAGTGGCAAGTGCAGAAAATATTATCGTTGCCATGATGCATACCAATAGGGCTGGGGCGTCAAAATTACTAAAGCAATGTTCACTTCCGCTCACCGGAGTGGGTTGTGTCAAAAAAATAGTGACCAATCTTGCCGTGCTTGAAGTCACTAGCCAAGGATTTCGATTGTTGGAAAAAGCACCTGGTGTAAGCATTGAAGAGATTCAAGCGGCCACCGAAGGGAATTTGATAATTGAGGGCGAGATCCCTGAAATGGAAATCTGACACCCCTTAGGTAACTTACCATAAGAATACTTCAAATCACTGAATACGCGCCGTACATATTACCTATCTTTGAGGACTTTGCGTCTTGAATGAGAAAAAAACACTACAAAATACTAGGGGGACTCTTAACGCTAATAGTGCTTATTGTATTGGGCTGTAATTATAGAATAGATAGTTCAACCGCGGGCAAAACCCAATATAACCTCAACGAAATTCCCAAAAATAGAGTCGGTATCGTCCTCGGTACTGCAAGCAGATTGGCACAAGGTGGTGCCAACCCGTATTACACCTATAGGATCAAGGCGGCGGTAGAACTGTACAATGCCAACAAAGTAGAATTTATACTTGTTAGTGGAGACAATAGCACCAAATATTATAACGAGCCCAATACCATTAAAAAAGACCTGATCAAGGGTGGTATCCCTGCGGAAAAAATATTTTTGGATTATGCGGGTTTCAGAACTTTAGATTCCATGGTACGGGCCAAAGAAGTCTTTGGGTTGGATAGCGTCACCGTCATCTCACAAAAATTCCACAATGAAAGAGCAATTTATATTGCAGAGCGAAAGGGACTACAGGCGGTCGGCTATAATGCCAAAGATGTTTCTACCAGAAACGGGCTAAAGGTTCAATTTCGAGAATATTTTGCCCGTGTCAAGGTTTTTTTAGATTTATTGTTCAATACACAGCCAAAGTTCTACGGCGACAAAGTAGAGATCAAATAGAAATTCACTTTGAAATGATTTGACTATTTTTAGAGGGTCGAGCCAAACTAAAATGTCAAAAGTCAGCACCTTTATCAAGAACTTAGGACCGGGATTGCTTTTCGCCAGTATGGCCATAGGCACCTCCCATTTGGTTCTTTCTACAAAAGCCGGGGCCCAATACGGGTGGCTCATGATCATCCCCATAATACTGGCCAACATTTTTAAATACCCGTTCTTTGAATTTGGTGTTCGCTATACACATCTCACAGATAAGACCTTGATAGAGGGATATTTAAATCGTGGAAAGGGTTATCTCTGGTTTTACGCTGCCATTACCCTAGTAACGACCTTTACCATTTTGGCCGCCCTTTATACTGTAACTGCTGGCTTGTTCATTAACCTATTTAAAATAGATGGCATCTCCTTGAGTTTAATTGCTCTAGGTCTTTTTGTATTTATCAGTGCCTTGCTCATCGTAGGGCGATACCGATTTTTAGAGAACTCCTTGAAATTGGTAATCTCTATTTTATTCGTTGCGCTCTTGGTGACCACCATTTTAGTGCTGTATAACGGCCAAGTTGAAACCGTAGCTGATTTTGAACCTACGCCTTTATTCAATGAGGCAGGTATACTTTTTTTAATCGGATTGATGGGTTGGATGCCCACTACAGTCGAAGCATCTAGCTGGGTGAGCCTATGGAGTATTGAAAAATGGAAAAGCGCTAAGTCAAAACCTTCCTTGAAACAAGCATTACAGGAATTCAATACTGGCTATGTACTTACCGGGGTGTTAGCAATTTTCTTTTTAACGATCGGGTGCATGACATTGTATGGCACTGGCACGGAACTAAGTGGTAATGGGATTATTTTTGCCGATCAGGTCGTTTCACTTTTTACAACGCACATAGGCCCTTGGGCCTATATTTTTATTGCTGTTTCTGCCTTCGCCACCATGTTCAGTACATGTATGACCGCGCATGATGCGGTGGCACGTGTTAGCTTGGATATTATTGGCCTGCTTTATCCCAAGCCAAAAGAAATGCGTAACCGCACCAATTTTGCCATTGCGGTACTGGTATTGGCAATTGTAAATTTCGTCGTTATAGCGGCCTTCAGCGCCAATATGGGGCAATTGGTCGCACTGGCTACGTTTGTATCTTTTGTTGTGGCCCCTATTATAGGCTATATGAACTTAAAAAATGTTATGAGCAACGACCTGCCTGTTGAGAACAGGCCCAAAAAATGGCTTCAACTTCTTACCTATCTTGGCATCTTGTTTCTAGCCTGTTTTTCCCTATTGTACTTTTGGATGGTACTATTCCCGTAGTTTGCAGTTAAGACGGCAAGTCCTTAAAATCGTGGATACAAGAGCGACCTGCATGAAAAGACCAAGGGAAGACTACTTGTTGATTTCGTCATAGTTAAGAATCACAAAAAGCGAACGTTCATTTTGATCATGAAGAAAATCTAAACAATACACACCGTTCTTGCAATTGTTCAGCAACCTTTCCTCACCAAAACCTTCTGCGCTACCAACATTATTGGCAGACACCCCATGCTCACGTAAATAGTTAAGGATGTTATCGGCTCGCTCTTGTGAAATACGTTTGTTCGTTGCGTTTCTGCCTTTACTACTGGTATGGGACTCAATTCTTAGTCTGATTTGTGGAAATTGTTTAACCATTTCAGCAACCTTGGTCAGTTGGTCGGTCACAGAGGTGGTAAGTTCGCTCTTACCCGCCTCAAAGGCCAAATTATCCAATCTAAGAACAGTCTTTGCTTCTTTTTCTTCTACAATATCACTGAGTCGGGTTAGGGCAATATTCATATTGTCCTTATCTGCAGATTCTTGATTTTCTGCCCCGAAAGTTTTATAAAAAATAGAGTGCTTCGCCTTGGAAACTTGCAAAGCAACCTGCTCGCGCCAAGGAATCTCCACTCGATACGACCCATCTGTCTTGGTGGTAACTTCTTTTAGTATGTTTCGTTCCGAATCCAAAACTTTTACCGAAGCACCGGGCATTCCAAAAGTTGTTTTAGTATCTATAACCTTTCCTCTAAAAACCAATGTTCTCAGTCCGGGGGTCCCCATGGCATTAAACCCATAAATATCATCATTGCCAATACCTCCTTCTCGGTTCGAAGAAAAATACCCCATCAATCCTTCTCCTTGCGGATTTTCACGAATGATGAATCCAAAATCATCTTGTTCTGAATTAATGGCCTTTCCTAAATTCACCGGGATACCAAAACTCCCATCAGATTGCATGTTGGCCTTATATACATCCATCCCACCTAAACCATAAAAGACATCAGAAGAAAAATAAAGGCTATTGTCATGTATAAATGGCGCTATTTCATTGCCAGGGGTATTAATTCTGGGGCCAAGATTCACGGGTTGGGACATTACTTGCCCTCCGTTCATGGCTACATAATATATGTCGGTACCACCATAACTATCATCAAAATTTGCCGAGAAGTATAATTTACTTGAAGCATCATCATAAAACGGATAATAAAAAGACTTGCTTAAATCTTTGAGAACATATCTAAATTTTCCAAACGAATCTACCATGCCTATTGCCAAAGCGTTTTTTCCTTTTTCGTCGAATAGGAGGTCCCCGTCCTTATCGGTATTCGATACAACATAGAAAACACTTTTTAGACTTTCAGAGTAGAACGGTGTCGACTTGTGGTAATTCACTTTAGGAACACCATTGAACGAATTTTGGCCCAATAAGATGCCCCCTTTACCAATTCTAGCTATGTAAATGTCGAGATACGACTCTCCGGATGGACCGTAAATTTTCTTTGATTTATTTTTTCTACTTGTACTGAACAACATTCTATCTTTATAGAACGCTGGGGAAATATCGGCCTGTGGACTATTTATGTTCAGATTAAAAACTTTGAATTCAGAAGTATCAACCGCATTGTCTTCTAAAATTTCATAGTTGAAATTGGCGTTCTCAAAAAGTTCATTGCTCAATAAACCACTTTTAGATTTTAAAAATGCCTTAACCCGCTCTGGTTCTGAAGTTTTTGCCAGACTCCGTAACATAGTGTTCAGACGATTATCAGACATGATACTATCCTTCTTATTAATGTCTAGATATATCTTTGTGGCATTTTGATGGTCTCCTGTCCTAAAATACGAATCGGCAAGATTCAAAAGCTGATCATTCGTAAGCAATTCTCCCTTCTGCATCTGCTTTTGATAGGCTTTAATAGCGTCTTGATAGGCATATCCATAGAAAAACTTGTCGCCATCGCTTCTAAAGTCCTGTCCAAGGGCTACTGAAGTGACCATAACAAAAAACCAAATGAAAGCTCTTAAGCGCATAAACACATACTATTTAGAAAAACCGAGGTGTATCGATTTGTTTCGGTTTTCCTTTTGAATTTTTCGATTTACCATTGTTACTTCCCCCACCTGATTTGCCCAGTTCGAATCGCAATACAAATTCAGGTGTTCCACTATTGTATTCTCCAAGACCGTTCGTACTATAGTCATAAGAAACGCCCATATAAATTGGGTTCGATACTTGAAACCCCGCTAGGGCACTTACTGCACTTCCGAAGCGATAGGAGGCACCAAAAACAAATTTTTCGTTGAACATAAAATTCGCCGATAAATTTGCGTTCAAGGGAGCTCCGTCGATATAATTGATCAAAAATGCCGGCTTCAATTTCGTATTCTCTGACAAATCAAAAACATAACCTCCTATAAAATTAAACTGTATTCTATCTTCGATTACCGTGGCGACCTCTTGGTTATAAGTTTCATCGGTCAAAAAATTAGGTATTGAAACACCTACATACCAATTTTCGTCATACATAAACATACCTGCGCCAATAGTCAGATAAAAATTACTGATATTTTCTTGATTCAATATCGGTTCGAAGGGGTTTTCGAAAGTCCCTTTTGAAAAATCGACATTAAGCAGGGAGCCTCCAACATCCATACCAAAGGATAGTTTCGCGGTTTCGGATATATTGAATTGATAACTGTAGGCCAAATCTAAATAAGTTTGGCTCATAGGCCCCAACTGATCATTGATTACGTTGAATCCCATTCCCATTTTTTCGTTGGAAAAGGGAATATTTGTTCCTAGCCTTAAAGTTCTTGGCGCTCCAGGTATTCCTGACCATTGTATTCTGTACATCGTACTGATTTCAGGATTGGCCGTTGTACCTACATATGCCGGGTTAAAGCCTCCGATATTATACATGTACTGCGTGTATTGCGGTTCTTTCTGCGCCTGAATATAATGGGTACAAAAGAGCACTGCCACTAACAATAGTATGCGATGAAATTCAACTCTATCTTGTCTATTTCGCATTTTTCTTGTCATCTAATGAGCTGAATCCAACCTTTTCTAACTTCCGTGCCATCACCCAAGTCCAAAATATAATAGTAGGTACTTTCTGGAGCCTGTTTGCCTTCCCACATACCATCCCATACCCTATCCTCGGTCATGTTTTGATCTTCAAATACAAGGTGCCCATATCTATTGTAAATGGTAATGGTGGTATTGGTGAAATTACCTATACCCTTTACCTTAAGGAAATCATTTGTACCATCTGAATTGGGCGAAAACTGGTTAAAGACAAATCCGTCTTCTGCCGGGGTTGGTTCGCTCACAATTACCTCAACTGTTTCTTCCGTAGGGAATTGCGAGTTAGCGTCGGGCACCGGACTTTCTATTTTCGCCGTGTTCGTAAATGTTCCTATTTGGGTTACGGTACCGGTGAGGAACAGTTGACTGACTTCATTCTCAACTAAATTTCCAGAAATGGTCCATATGCCACTGCTAACCGAATACGACCCTTTCTCAGCTACTACTCCATCATCATCCAAAACAAATCCACTATTGTTCGACAGAACATCACTGATTCTAACCAGTACAGATTGATCGCCCGGAGATTTTTTTGTTAAACGAATCGTAAACACTACTTTTTGGTTCACAAAAACGCTTGCCCTTTTAATATCATTTGTTGGTGGGTCGCTTAAGACGCGCACAAACTTCTCGAGTAAAAGGTCTACCGGTTCGGGCACTCCCAGAACAACCGTGACCTCCGATATATCATTATCTGGATTATTATCCAATGGATTGGATTCCAATAATAGAGCGCTGTTCATATAGGTCGCATTGCTATCTTCAACTACCTTAACTACAATCGATAGGGTTTCAGAAGCATTGGGCGCTAAGCCCTCTAATTGCCATTCTCCCATATCTACAATGTACGCCCCTGACGAAGCATTATCAGATACGTATTCAAAACCAATATCCAATAAATCGCCAATAACTATCTTTTCGGCCGTCCTGGTACCGAGATTCGTTACCGTAATGGTAAACGTAAGTTCATCACCTATCAGCGCTGTCGCCTTATCAACTTCCTTTAAAACTTCCAAATCTATTGGTTCATCACAAAGACTATTGGTATTGTCAGGTATACATGGGTTATTATTAGCGGGGTCTTGTTGATCTGGCACACCATCCCCATCCTCATCCAACAGGGTCGATTCCAAAGCATCAATAATGCCGTCCCCATCTTCATCGAGCGGGTTATCGGTATCAGGACCTACTTCAACATTATCCAAAATACCATCACCATCGGTATCATTATTATTCGGATCGGTCCCCAATATGGCTTCCAAACCACCCAAGAGACCATCCCCATCGGCGTCGGTATCACAACTACTGATCGCAATGGTAACGGAGACCACCTCATCAATACAAGGCGCTTGTGCCGTATTGGTAGAAAAAGTATATACATAATCCCCATCAGGTCGACCATCAAAATCTACATTGTTGCCCGGAGCTATAGGCACATTTTCAGGACCAGAGGTAAAAACCCAAATACCAGAATCCTCATCGATCAATAAATCATCAAGGTCAATAACTGTACTACCAAATGCAGGGTCATTACAAGCCGATGGGCTCAATGACGGTATCCCCGCTGAGGGCTGAATTTGTACTGAGGCAGTTACCGGAATCCTAGGAGAGGTAGCGCAGCCATTCTCCGTGGCTTCTAGATAAAACGTAGTTGTTTGAGAAAGTGTAGGCGTAAAGCTTGCACCTGTACCTGCTAAAATACCTCCCGTCTCAGAGGTGTACCAATTAAAGGTAGGATTACCGGTTGCTGATGCCGTCAACGTAACTTCGCCTGGCCCACATCTTAGGTCTCCAGAGGTAGCAGTAATTTCCGGTGATGAATTTAAGGTGATCTGCACCGTTAAGGCCGGACTGGCACAATCGTTGCCAACATCGTAAAAATAGCCAAAATAGGTACCTGGAAGTGGATTGTCCGGAGGTTGTGCTGCAGGTATATTAGTATCTGTAGGGGCCGTAAGACTCCATCGTAAAACGGTCCCGGCAGGAGGAACCGTATTGGTGTAATCATTTAGGCTAATGTCAACTTCATCGCAGAAAACGGTCGGTACCGAAGTGTCTAATTCTGGAGGGGCATTCCCTGCAATACAAGGATCGCAATCCGAAACCGCTATGGTAATATCAACAGTTTGGTCCGTACATGGTGCAACTGCGGTAAGCGTATATCTAAATACATAATTTCCTGATGCGTTGTTGTTAAAATTGACCACATTCGAAGCGTTCGGTGTTTCCGAGGTGCCGCCTGCCGGAAACGAAACTATCGCCCAAGTACCCCCTGGGTCGGCTCCTGTAAGACCGTCGTCGAGATCAAAGGTCGTGTCCCCATTAGCTGAAACGTTGCAACTAAAAAGTCCTTGATTCGCCGTCCCGGCATCGGGTGTTGTAGTTAAGCTAAGGGTAATTACCAATGGGGGACTCGCACATGAATTGTCGGAATCATAGAAAAAGCCATAATAGGTAGTTGCCATTGGGCTTGCCACCTGCGCGGGTGTTAGATGCGAACTTTCATCGAGCAAATCAGCGGAGGAACTCCACGTTAAAGGGGCATTTACCAAATCGGGGCCAACACTGTTGGTATAGTTATCAAGACTCACATTGATATTGTCGCAGAATTCGGTCGGCACACTAGCGTTCAGTACTGGGGCCTGGTCTCCGGCTACACAAGGATTACAATCTGAAACCGAGATACTTACTTCTATTGCCTGATCCAAACAAGGTGGTATGGCCGTAAGCTCGTAGCGAAAGGTATACACACCTGCCTCATTGCCATCAAAGTTGACTACATTGTTAACATTTGGTATTTCTGGATCACTGCCGGGGGGACCCGAAACAAAGCTCCAAGTACCACCAGTATCCTCTCCCGTTAAGGTGTTATCCAAATCAATGGTGGTTTGACCGTTTGCAATATCATTACACCTAGAAAGGCCTTGCGTTGCTGTACCAGTATCTGGTGTCTGATTTATGGTAATTGCAACGGGTCCTGCGGATGGACTCGCACAGGCTTCAGCAGCGGCCCAAAACACGGCATAATAGCTATCTGCCGGGGCATTGCTTGCCTCTGCGGGCGTTAAAAGCTGACCGGCGGTAGAAGGTGCTGGGAGCAAACTCCAGCGCAGCTCAGCGCCAACAGGAGCTGTGCCCGAAAAAAATGAACCTAAATCTACCCCCGCAACATCACAAAATGCGGTAGGATTGTTGTCTAAAACAGGAGCTACCGTTCCTGCAGGACAGTCATCGTCTAAAATAGTAATCGTCGAGGTAGCTGGCGAACCTATGGTATACAATGGATTATTTGTTCCTGTTAGGGTAATAATGACAGTTTCATCAATTTCAGCTAACGAATCATCTATAGGGGCAACCCTTATATTTCTTACCCTTGACGCACCGTTATTGACAAATGAAAGCACTACAGCATTGGTAAGGGTATAATCAGTGCCCGAAGCGGAACCGGTAACCGTATAATCAACAACAAGGTTCGCGGAGGTGCCATTGGCCTTGTCAATGTTGGGCCTAAATTGTCCAAACTCGGGCGTGGGCAAATCTGTGCCATTTTCTACAACCGTTGGAATAAAAGCAGCACTCACATTATCAAAAAAAACAAGGCCCACATCGTTATCGGTAATTTGAGCTGTTGCCTCGTTCAAGCTGGCGTTAAGAATATACCCCACACCGGCTTGTAATGTAATTGTCAATGTTTCGAGCTCCTCTACAATGGCATCATCGGTAATATTTATGGTAATATCGGTAAATGTAACACCTGTAGCCCCTGAAACCAGGACCTGACCGGAAAGATTGTCATAATCGGTGCCATTGGTTGCGGTGCCTGAAACCGTATAATTTACTGTATAAGAAGGAACAGCAACAGCTGAAGCACCTTTTCTCACCCGAAAGACAATATTATCATCAGGAGCAACATCTGTTTCCGAGCCATCGGGATCGGGAGCAGAAATAGACATAACCTGCGCCTGAGTGAAACTAAAGGCGCATAGAAAGCCTATGAAAAGTATATATTTAAAGAGATGATGCGTTCCGTTCTGAAGAAAACATCTACTTTTTTTCACAATCATAGCTGTTCAATTGAATCAAAATGAATTCAATATGCTACACAGCAGTAGGTCTAGTAAAATGGGCCTCAATATTAATAAAAAAAACAGCCACCACCTTGAGAAAAGTCTTTAAATATGGGTTTTGATCGACAAAATGCGCTCTAATTAGGTTCGACACCCGATGTTTGTACTTCTGGAGAGATTTTTCTTACAAGGCCTTGCAAAACTCGACCCGGCCCTACTTCGATAAAATCCGTAGCTCCATTTGCGACCATGTTCTTAATACTCTGTGTCCATTTAACCGGAGCGGTAAGTTGTGAGATTAAGTTTTGCTTAATGTTTGCGGCATTGGTCTCCGCTACGGTACTTACATTTTGATAAATAGGGCATTGGGGCTCTGCGAAAACGGTATTTTCGATTGCAGCGGCCAATTCTTCGCGTGCAGGCTCCATCAATGGTGAATGAAAAGCCCCACCCACTGGCAGTACCAAAGCTCTGCGCGCTCCGGCTTCCTTCATTTTTTCACAGGCCTTCTCAATAGCATCCATTTCACCCGAAATCACGAGCTGTCCTGGGCAATTGTAGTTTGCTGCTACTACAATACCATCTACTGCAGCACAGATATTCTCTACAACTGCATCTTCCAATCCCAAAACGGCGGCCATTGTACTCGATTGCATTTCGCATGCTTTTTGCATGGCCATGGCCCTTTTCGAGACCAATTGTAAACCGTCTTCGAAATTTAAGGATCCGTTTGCCACCAAGGCCGAAAATTCGCCAAGCGAATGTCCTGCTACCATATCTGGCTTGAAAGAATCACCTAGCACTTTGCTCAATATGACAGAGTGCAAGAAAATTGCGGGTTGTGTGACCTTGGTTTGCTTTAAGTCTTCTGGCGTACCTTCGAACATGATATCCGTTATAGAGAAGCCTAAAATTTCGTTGGCGCGTTCGAAAAGTTCCTGAGCCAATGGATGTTTTTCGTATAAATCCAAGCCCATTCCAACAAATTGTGCGCCTTGGCCGGGGAAAATGTATGCTTTCATTTAAAGAGTTTTAGGCCTCAAAAATACAAGTTTTAGCGCAAGCATCCATCCGATAGTGACACGAAGACGAAGGAACCTATTCTTTTTTGAACCAACTTGAATATTTTACATAGTTGTTCGCTATACGATCAATTTCCCCTTGGCTAAGTTCTGGACTAATATCTTTGATTTTTTTGGCCGGCATGCCCGCAAACACAGTTCCTGAAGGAATCCTGGTTCCTTTGGTTACCACGGCCCCTGCTGCAACAATACTATTGCTTTCAACGACACAATCATCCATGACGATACTACCCATGCCTATCAACACGTTGTCTTGAATGGTGCATCCATGCACAATGGCATTATGACCGATCGAGACGTTATTACCAATCGTAGTAGGGGATTTTTGGTAGGTACAATGCACAACAGCACCATCTTGAACATTTACCTTACTCCCCATCTTGATATAATGAACATCACCGCGCAAAACTGCATTGTACCAAATACTGCATTGATCTCCCATGCTGACCTCACCGACGATAACGGCATTTTCAGCTATAAAGCAATCTTCACCTATTTGAGGTGTTTTCCCATTTATGGTTCTTGTAATCATATAGTACACGTTTGTTATTAGTTCCTAAAAATAGGCTAGAAATTCTTTCTTTTTTGATGCGGAAACAGATAATTCCTTTCCGTTGGAAACGACAACACTGCCACCTTTGCCCTTGCGATATTTGATCACCTCATTGACATTTACCAAATACGATTTGTGAATACGGGCAAACGGGAATTCAGCTAAGGCTTCCTCGAAATACTTAAGGGTTTTGCTGACCAGAATCTTTTTGTTCTCTAAAAATATTTCGGTGTAATTGTCATCGGCCTTGCAGTAGAGTATATCTTGAACATTCAGCACTTGAAAGCCATCTTGTTGGGGAAGTGTAATTTTACCCTCGACCGATTTCAGTTTCGGCTGTAATACCTTATCCTCCAAAGCATTTTCCTTTTTTCTAATTTCGACAACATACTCAACCGCTTTCACTAATTCATCGATATTAATCGGCTTCATTAAATAATAGGCGGCATGATTGTTCAAGGCATCCATCGCATAATGATTGTATGCGGTAACAAAGACAGTTTCAAAATTTCGTTCAGGAACCTTATCCAATAGATCAAAGGCATTCCCGAATGGCATCTCCACATCAAGAAAAACAAGATCTAGATCATTTTCACCAATAAGTTTTAGTCCCTCCTGTATAGATGCGGCTTCTCCCTTTAAATCTACCTCGGGGCAGTATTTTTTCAAATAGTTGCGCAGTATTTCGCGACTATTGGCCTCATCTTCTACGATAATTGCTCTTATTGTCATTAGTCTTTCTTTAATGTAAATGTAACTTGTGTACCCGTGCCATCACTTTCCAAATCGGCAATATATACATCGACCTTATCCTTGTACATATCGTTCAAAATTGCAACCCTCTTTTTGATGTTGCCCATTCCTTTAGACTTTTGCTTCTTCTGGTTCTTTGTCTTTAGGGCGGCAGATTTTTTACGTCCAATGCCATTGTCCTTGATGACAATTTTCAGGGTATCCTTATCTTTCTGTGTGATATCAACATGCAGAAATCCTTTTTCATCTTTATAACGGAGTCCGTGCCAAATAGAGTTCTCTATATAAGGTTGAAGTAACATGGGAGGTATCTGAAAGGAAGCAACGTCTACATGTTCCGCTATATTGATCTGGTAGTCGAATTTTTCGGGAAAGCGAGAGTGCTCTAGTTTTACGTAGAGCTCTAATAATTCGAGTTCTTTGGTCATGGGGATAAAATCCTCTTCCGAATTTTCCAATACCGAGCGCATTAAAGTTGAAAACTCGCTCAAATACCTATTTGCGCTGCGTTCATCGCTCTTTGCGATATAATTGTTTACCGAATTCAAGGCGTTGAAGATAAAATGTGGGTTCATTTGGGATCGCAATGATTTTAATGCCAGGAGGTTATTCGATATCTTTTGCTGCTTGTTGTTCCGATAGAAAAAGAAGGCCGCCAAGGCCATTAAGATCAATCCTATGATCAAAGAGTAGATAACGTAGCGCTGCATCTTATTACTATTTTGAAATAGTTCTTGCTGGGTAAGCGCTAAATCATATTTGCTCTGGGAGAGCTCTCGCTCCTGTTCTAAGCCTGCGATACGATTTTGCTTGCTCGATAACTCAAAATTAAATCGCGCTGCCTGTGATAGCTCTTGTTCCTTACGCGCATATAAGGTATCGACCACCGAAGCGTACTCCTTATATGTTTCCAATGCTTTAGAAAACTCGCCTTTGTATTTGTATACCTCAGAGAGTTTGCGCGTAGCATCTTTTCGAACAATTAAATCATTATCTACGTTTGCTTCGACAATGCTGCGCTCTAAATACGGAATGGCTTCATCTAACTTGTCTTGCGCAATATAGGCGTTTGCGATCTTGTAATTGATTTGTTGGGTGGTAATAGAATCGGGACGAGATGTCGAGGCAGCGCGCGCTACCTTTTGCTCAGAAAGCTTCTTTAATTCATTTAAACTGTTCTTGCGCATTTGAATTTCCTCCGGGTAACGATTAGCCTGATTGTAATAGTCCGCGACTTTTTCCTTTTCTTGAATAGAACGCTTTGGAGCCTGTCTCGAGGCCAGTTCGAGCGAATTCTTATAAAAGCCTTCAGCCTCTATGTTTTTGTTGTCCTTGGCATAGGCATCCGCGATTTGTGAGTTGAGATCTGCCATTTTTGGAGCAATCTGATTCTTTTTTGCGATTTTCAATCCTTCCTCATAATAGGCAACGGACTGTTCAATATTACCTTGTCCCTTGTATACATCACCGAGACCTTCGTATAACGCAACTTTTTGATAAGGCACCATGCTTCGAATCTTCAGCAAAGGCAAAAACTCAGCCTCTGCAGCATCATAATTGCCATTTAGGATATAAACCCGTCCTAGCAAAAGGGCCGTTCGTATCGTTTTGTTCGCCTTTAAGGCATCGACAAAACTGGTAATGGCCAAATCATATTGTTTATGGTATTGATAAACCTCGCCCAATGCGGTTAACGATCTGGCGAGTTCGGCACTGTTGCCCCTTTTTCCCAATTGTGCGATTGACTGCGTAATGAAATCGATGCTTTTTTCAATATCGGTACGCTTGTAAAAGAGTGCCGAATCGAGATACATTTTGTGCTTCGAAGTAGAACTACCTGATTTGAGAACTCCCATGAACTTATCATCCCCATCATAGCCCTCAACAAGCACCGCAATATCTTCATCATCCTTGATCGTGTAGCGCACCGTTTCAAAATCGGGACTTTGTACGATGAGTACGTCGCCGGCAGCAGCTACGATATTGAATTCGCCTAGGGCATTGGTTATGGTATAAGCCCCGCTGTTCGTAGAAACATCTACTCCCGAAATAGGCTTGGATGACTCTTTTGCCTTTACAGATCCCTTAAGGCGAAAGCGTTTATTCATGGGCTCAGGAACCTGTGACCAAGCTGGCGCCAGGGCAAAAAGGAAAAGCAATATGAGGCATACTAGTTTCTTCATAACTGTCTTAGACAACGTAAACTTAGCGGATTTATGCGGCACTAAAAAATAGTCAAACCCCAAAAATCATTGATTACAGGGCCAGTTTTATAGGTTTACGAAGCAAGGAATCCGTTTCACTCGATCAAGCGGCGCGTTTACTCATTATCGATTTTTTTTTGAATGACATGCCGATACTTTTACCTCATAATCATTGCCTTAAAATCGGAAACAAGATGAAAACATACGTTAAGAATAAAATGAAAAATTTAACCGGAATTAGCCTAATGACCCTTTCATTGACGATTGGGTACGGATGTGAACTCAAATCAAAAAAAATAAGTGAACCCCTAATTGCGAAAGCCACTGTGAACTTGGTCGATACCGAACCCAAAAACAACATGGTAAAAATCGCATTATTGCTAGATACCAGTAATAGTATGGACGGGCTCATCAATCAAGCCAAAGCACAACTCTGGGATATTGTCAACAAATTTACCCAAGCGCGTTGCGGCAATGAAGAAACTCCCGAATTGCAGATTGCATTATATCAATACGGCAATGACGGCCTATCTTCAAGAGAAGGGTACATTCAACAAGTACTCGGGTTTAGTGATGACCTTGACGAAATATCTGAAAAGCTATTTTCACTGACGACCAACGGCGGTGAAGAATTCTGTGGTGAAGTAATACAGACCTCTTTAAAACAGCTCGAATGGGGCAAGAACGACGACAACCTTAAAATGATCTTCATTGCTGGTAACGAGCCTTTTAATCAAGGAAAATTGAACTATCAAGATGCCGTTACCAATGCCAAGGAAAAAGACATTGTGGTGAATACCATTTTCTGCGGTAACTACGAACAAGGTATCAATACCTTTTGGAAAAACGGTGCAACTTTGACCGGCGGCGAATATATCGCCATAGACCATAACCGCAAGGTGGTTCATATTGATACCCCGTACGATGAGGTAATCATAAAACTCAACTCAAAACTCAATAAGACCTACATATCATATGGCTCTTTGGGGCAAGCAAAGATGAAATCGCAACTTACCGAAGATACAAATGCCATGACCATGGCCGAAGGTGTTGCCGTAAAAAGAGCAGTAAGCAAGAGTTCAAGTCTTTACAAAAATTCAAAATGGGATTTGGTAGATGCCGTAGAGGAAGAGAGCGTGGTCATTGATGATATTCCCGATAAAGAATTGCCGGCTGAATTAAGAGGCAAATCGAAGGAAGAACTGAAGTCCTTTATAAGTGCAAAACAGAAAGAACGGAAGCAAATTCAAAAAGAAATACAGGAAGCCAATAGTAAGCGAGAAGCCTATATCGCCAAAAATCAAAAGGAAGGCGCACAAGGAGAATTGGAAAACGCGATGTTACGAGCCATAAAAAAGCAGGCTGAAAAAAAGAATTACAGATGGGATTAATCCGACGGTCATAAACGGTCGGCAACTGAGATCAACTTAGGTAGGTTGGTGTTGAAGGTGGGTCTAGCTTGGGAAGGGTAGGCCCACTATTTTTATTGTGCTGCAGGACAATAGCAATCGTATCGGCGTTCTCTTTGGCCAAAATCATAACCTAGGGTGATTTGGTGAAAACCACCGTTATCTATGATTGCCGATCCCGACTGATAAGAGTAATTATACGAAACCATGAAGTTTTTGATATTCGCCCCAATAATTGGTGTAAAAAGCTGCAGCCTTTGTTCTCCGAAGGTATCACCATTGATAAACGTGGCACCATCAAAACTTCTGCGGTAGGATAGCCCTCCCCAGATTCGCCCGAAATCTACATCCTTGTAAACTTTGGCATTGATATCTATAGTCTTTTCCCGTGTCCATTCGGTTAATTGAAACAAGACCGATGGCTCATACTGCCATGCATTTCTCCCAAAAATATAACCGGCCGACACCAAATATCTTCTCAAATTGTCGATAGCAGGTACATTATTAGGATTTGCCCGATTCACGCGATATAAATTTCGCTTCGCTCCGGTTAATAAATTCGTAATGGCAAAGTGCGAATAAAACTCCATTTTACTATAAGAAAGGCCAACATCGAAATTAAAATAGCCCGCCCTAATGTTACCGTTCCCAATGGCACCGTCAGGTATGCCTCCGGGAGAAACAAATTCGCTTTCATCTAACCTACTCTGCAAATACGTACCGCTCAAACCAAACGACAGTTGATTCAGATACCGTGCATCTCCGCCTAACTTCAGGTGATGGGCATAGGTCGCTTTGGCTCCAGATTGTGAATGGTAACCATTGGCATCGTTAAAAACGATTACGCCAACTCCGCTATTACTATCCCCTAATCTAGCATGAAAATTCGCAGTTTGTAGATTGGGTGCATCCTGTACATCAAACCATTGCTTACGGGCCGTTGCTCTTATCTTGGCTCCCTCTCCAATACCTGCCATAGAAGGGTATACCAGATAGTAATTATCAGCCAAATAGTCAAAATAAACAGGAATTCCCTCTTGTGAGTATGACTCTAGGCCAAAGGCCAAAATTGATAGGACAAGCAGTAAGCGTTGTTTCATTGTAGTCTATTAGGGATAAAAAGTCGGCTAAATAATAGTTATAACGGATGAATTGATGCATTATTATATACCAACTACCTAAGAAAATCATTGTACTTTTGCGTAAAATTACGCATAATGAAAGAGTTCACCATAACGGTAGTCGAAACCAATAACCCGGCAATATTAAAATTCGAAACCAATCACTTTCTTGTACAACATCAAAATTACGAGTTTAAGAATATAGACGAGGCAAAAAATTCCCCTTTGGCACAGCAATTATTCTACCTGCCATTTGTGAAAACGGTGTATATATCGGGGAATTTTGTTGCTATTGAACGTTATGATATTGTTGATTGGAGCGATGTGAAGGATGAAACGGCCCAGCAATTGGTAGAATATCTAAACGCTGGCGAACCTATTATCACAGAACAACAAACCACAAAAAAGGTGGCTGTAAGCATCTATGCAGAGGTTACGCCCAACCCCGCTGTAATGAAATTTGTTGCGAACCGTAAACTAGTACCCGCTACATTAGAATATAAGAACATTGATGAGGCAAAAGGTTCAGAGCTGGCCAAAGAATTATTTCACTTTCCGTTTGTAAAGGAAGTTTTTATGGATGAGAACTACATTTCCGTGACGAAGTTCGATGTTGCGGAATGGGAAGATATTACCCTTCAACTTCGAGAACACATACGTGATTTCGTTGCCGATGGCAAAGAAGTGGCAAGCACGCAAAGTATCGTCCAAAAATCAAAGGAAACCCCAGCACATCAGCTTAAAAATGAAAATCTAGATGACACTTCAAAACAGATCATAGATATTCTAGAAGAATATGTAAAACCTGCGGTAGCCAGTGATGGTGGCAATATTCTGTTTCAATCATATGAAGAAGAGAGCAAAACAGTTAATGTAATTTTGCAAGGCGCCTGCAGTGGCTGCCCCTCCTCTACCTTTACCCTTAAAAATGGTATTGAGACCATGCTTAAAAATATGATGGGAGATAAGGTGAACGAAGTTATTGCATTGAATGGTTGATCATTATTCTTTTCTGTAGGGGCACATTTAGTTGCTTCAGATGTATTTAATTTCTTACCTTGGAATAAATTCTAAATACACATTATTATGGCAGTTTTAAAGGTAATCGAAGTATTGGCGAACTCAGAAAAGAGTTGGGAAGACGCCACTAAAAAGGCAGTTTCACATGCCTCAAAATCAGTGAAGAACATAAGATCTGTATATGTACAAGACCAAAGTGCAAGTGTAAAAGATGGTGAAATCGACGATTTTCGAGTTAATGTAAAAATCACTTTCGAAGTCAAATAGGCGTTTGCAAAACGAGTATTGAAAGCACTGCGGCATCGTGGTGCTTTTTTTTGACCTATTTTCGAATACACTTCTTAATGTTGGGATCTTCAAACCCAAAATACCGATACTATGCCCCATAAATTCACAAATGCGTTACAGCACGAGACAAGTCCATATTTGCTCCAACATGCGCACAACCCAGTGAATTGGGAAGGTTGGCACCCCGCAGTATTGCAAAGGGCAACAGATGAAAATAAATTATTGCTTATCAGTATTGGCTATGCCGCGTGTCACTGGTGCCACGTTATGGAACATGAATGTTTCGAAGATGAAGAAGTAGCCAAGGTAATGAACGAGCATTTCATAAATATTAAAATTGATCGAGAGGAACGCCCGGATGTAGACCATATCTATATGGACGCCCTTCAAATGATGACCGGAAGCGGGGGTTGGCCCTTGAATATCGTTGCTTTACCAGACGGGCGTCCTTTTTGGGGCGCAACCTACGTACAAAAAGACAATTGGATCAGTGTGTTGGTACAACTTTCGAGTGCATATCAGAATAGCACTGCCAAGGTCATAGCATATGCCGAGAACCTGGCCAACGGCATAAGGCAATTAAATATAGTCAACGTAAATAAGGAAGCCGAAATCCTGAGTTCAAAACAAATGGACAAGGCCGTAGATGATTGGTCAAACTATTTTGATCGTTTCCTGGGGGGATACAAACGTGCGCCGAAATTCATGATGCCCGTTAACCTGAATTTTCTTCTCAATTATGCCACATATCGTAATGATTCCAATGTATTGCACTATGTGCATACAACCCTCACAAGAATGGCCTGGGGAGGTATTTTCGATCATGTTGGGGGCGGGTTTTCGCGCTATTCCGTAGATACCAAATGGCATGTTCCCCATTTCGAAAAGATGTTATACGACAACGGGCAGCTGATAAGTTTGTATGCCAAAGCATATGCGGCTAGTGGAAATATACTGTACAAACAGATTGTAGCGCGTACCATAGATTTTGTTCAAAATGAGCTGACTGATCCAAATTTCGGTTTCTATTCGGCATTGGACGCCGACAGCCTTACGTCGGAGGGAGCATTAGAGGAGGGTGCCTATTATGTATGGCAAAAGAAGGAGTTAGTGAAAGTCTTAGGCAATGATATCGACCTTTTTAGCGCCTACTTTAATATCAATTCATATGGGTATTGGGAACATGAAAATTATGTGCTCATACGAGATGCGTCCCATAAGGATATTGCCACCAAGTTCAAGATTACCGAGGATGAACTCGAACAAAAAATCAACAAAACTTTAGCCCAATTAGAGCATGAACGAAAAAAAAGGCATCGCCCGAGACTTGATGATAAGGTACTCACTTCCTGGAATGCGTTAATGCTGAAAGGTTTAATAGACGCCTATCGCTATTTGGGTACTGAAGCATACCTCGATTTGGCCTTGAAAAATGCAGAATTTATCGAACAAAATATGTTTCAAAAGGATGGTGGTTTAT
Organism: uncultured Flavobacteriaceae bacterium; assembly: GCA_938017825.1. Classification (GTDB taxonomy): domain Bacteria; phylum Bacteroidota; class Bacteroidia; order Flavobacteriales; family Flavobacteriaceae; genus Pelagihabitans. Next base: position 6,126 of record CALIJE010000050.1, on the reverse strand, counting down.
TTCACAATCATAAAAATGGCAGAAGCACCATTAATGGGTATTTAGAGGATTATGCAGCAGTCATTGAGGCGTATATTGGCCTCTATGAAGTTTGTGCCGATGAAAAATGGCTTACTCTTGCTAAAAACCTCATGGATTTTTGCTTGGAACACTTTATGGACCAGGCCAGTGGTCTCTTCTTTTTCACCTCCATAAATGATGATTTTATAATTAGAAGAACCTTGGAAACTACCGATAATGTAGTCCCTGCTTCCAATTCGATAATGGCAAAAAACCTCTTTAAGCTTTCCAAGTTGTATGTTGAAAATGCATATTATGAATATGCATTACAAATGTTGAAAAACATGCAGGAAAGCCTTAAAGAAAATCCTCAAAATCATGCCAATTGGATGGAATTGAATCTATTGATGAACCACCCATTTTATGAGGTGGCCGTCATTGGGGACGCCTATAGGGAAAAACTATTTTCGCTTCAGCGCCGATATTTGCCAAACACTATTTTCGCGGGCGCTAAAGACAACAGTAAGTTACCTCTTCTTAAGGACAGAGCCAGTAAGGGCGAAACATTGATTTATATCTGTGAGCATGGTTCTTGCAAATTGCCCGTAAACGACATTGATCAGGCCCTGCGCCAACTCAACACCTAAGATTTCTTCTTGGTAGCAAGGACGAAGTCTTTTAAATAATAAGGTTCAAAGTAGGCGACATCCTCAAACTCCTGCTTTTTGAATTTTCGAAAGGACAAGGGCGCCATTTCCCGAGAAGAAGGCACGATTGAAGGTTGATAACTAAGCCTTTCCTGGAACAGCTCCCGACATTTCTCAGCTCCGCTGCCCACTAATAAAACCGAGCCTTTTTGAATATATTCTGCAAAGGAAGAATCATCGATTACTTCAGCTCTGGTTTCCCTAATTTCATCAAAATTCGAGTCAAAAACCGCAGCATAAACCTCCATACGACGGGCATCCAAAACCGGAATCATAAAGTCGGCAGTTACCGGCATGGTTTGATGTACCATACTTTCTAAGGTAGGGATGGAAATTAGAGGAACATCCAGCGAAAAACAAAGTCCCTTAGCAGCTGAAACCCCTATCCGGAGCCCTGTGTATGATCCTGGTCCTTTGCTTACCGCAATGGCATTCAATTCATTAAAAGCAACCGAAGCCTGTTGCAGAACCTCTTCGATAAAAATGTGCAACTGTTCGGAATGGGAATAATTAGGGGTGTCGTTCTCTTTTATGGCTAGAATTTCACCATCCTTGGCAACACATACCGAGCAATTCGTCGTAGCTGTTTCTATATTAAGGATCATTCCCATCTGAGGCAAAGATATGAACTGTTTTTACTTGTATTGCAAACAAAAAGACCCGTTCGACTCAAAACGCCTACGGGTCTCTTATGTGGTCTGTAAGTATCTATTTTAGCTCTAAGGGCAATCCGAAATAGAACTCCAATATTTTTAGGCGAAAAATATAGTTGTATTTTGTTCGTATGACATCTGCTTCGGCATTATCTACACGTGACTGCGCCTGACTAAAGTCAAAAGCATTCATTAAACCAACATCAAAGCGTTCTTTTGAATACTGGTACGCCAAGCGTCTGGCCTCCAATGTTTTTTCAGCAGCCTCATAGGCCTTTAAGAAGGTCGATACATCTACATATGCTTGTTGAATATTGGATTCTAGAATCAACTTATCTTGTTCGAATTGCAATTTGGTTCGTTCGAGATTGATTTTTGACCGTCTAATGCTGTTTCTGGTGCTCCAACCATTAAATATGGGAACACTAAGCTGAGCGCCATAGGATATCCCATCAAAAATCCATAATTGATCCGTTAGGTTTGGTGTAAAGGGTCTGTTATTGGCATCTAGCAATTGTGTAACATCAGAATATCTAGTACCATAGTTCACGAATCCAGCTAAGGTAGGCAATACTGCACCTTTTGCTATTTGAAGATCTTTCTCGGCAATTTCGACATTCGATTGCGATAGCTTCATGTCATTTCGAAAGCTCAAAGCCTTATCAAAAATATCTTTGGCCGAATTCGAAAGAATATCCGACGGGGGAATATCAAAAGAATCATCTGCAATGTCAAAATTTTGATAGTCCGTAATCTGTAAGAGTTGGGCCAGCGCAATTCTTGATATCAAAACCAGGCTTTCCCCATTTACGATTTGCTGTTCTTGATTGGCAGCTGTTGCTTCTATTTCCAATAAATCTCCACGAGGTACCACTCCAGATTCCACCAATTCCTTGGTGCGCCTTAAATCTTGCTCGGTAACGGCATATTGTGCCCGAGATACCTTTAGCGATTCTTTGTTCGAAAGTACCTGTAAATAGCTGTTCGCTACATTTAGGCTAATATCATCCTTGAGGTCATCTAAACGATATTGGTTCGCGATAGCAGAAAGTTTAGCCCTATTTAGGCGATGCACATTTCGCAGACCATCGAACAAGGTAACATTGGAATTTATCCCCGCATTCAAATTAAAAGCCGTACTATTCGTAGGAGCGTTGTTGGTGGGGTTAATTGAAAATCCCGTATTGCTTGAAGCCGTGGTAGAAGCATTCAAGTTGGGTAGAAAAGCTCCAACCGCGTCTGACTTGTCTAACAAGGCATTCTCCAAATCGAGTTCAAACTGTTCTACGGTAAGGTTATTTTCCAAGGCATAGGCCACACACTCTTCAAGTGTCCATTTTTTTTGCTGTGCAGATAGTATTCCTAGGGATAATACCAGAAATAGCGCTGTGAGTTTAAACTTCATTTTATTGATTTTTGATTTTGATTGATGTTTTTTATTCGTCTTCTGTAGTTTCTTCTTCACCATCTTCACCTTCTTCTTCCCCTTTCTTTATAGGCTCGGTCTTGTTCCATTCCTTTACCTTATCCTCTTCGGTAAGACCAGAAACGATTTCAATATTTACGCCGTCTGAGATACCTACCTCGATATCCTTACGCTCAAACTTTTGGTCGCTCTCCGCACCAACGGAAACTTCTACATAGGGGTCGTTCGTCTTTTTGTCAAATTGCAAAAGCGCTTCCGGTATCACCAAAATGCTGTCTTTCTTTTCAAGTACGATAGAGGCATTGGCACTATACCCAGCTCTAATGAAAATACCTTCTTTAACCTCAACATCACCTTCTATCTTAAACTGAACCGCCCCTGTTTCCTCAACTCCCTTGGGCGCGATAAACTTTAATTTTGCATTTAATTCCTCGCCTTCCAGTGCTCCCAGACTAATTTTAAGCGGTGTACCGAGTTCCAATTTTCCTACTTCCCCTTCATCTACTTTTCCTTCGAAAATCATTTTGCCCAAATCCGCAATAAAGGCAATTGTAGTTCCTGCATTGAAATTATTTGCCTGTATTACTTGATCCCCTTCCTCCACAGGAATTTGCAAGACAGTACCCGCTACTGTGGCCCTAATGTTGGTATTCGCGGATGAAGACCCCCCTGCAGATCCTTTTCGGATGATTTGATAGTCTGCCCGTGCATTGGATAATTCCTGTTGACCTTGTTCATATCGCAGCTGTAGCGCATTAAAGTCTTGGCTAGAAATGACGCCCTTGTCGAACAAAGTCTTATTTCTATCGTACTCGATCTTCGTGTTATTAAGGGAAAGTTCCGCATTGCGCACTCTACCCCTAGCTGAATTCAATGATTGTTCGTTAGGAACGATTTTTATTTTCGCAATAAGATCCCCTGCTTTGACGGTCGCACCTTCCTCTAGATAAATTTTTTCAATAATACCTGTAATCTGTGGTTTGATCTCAACCTCGTCTTCTGGTATAACTTTACCTGTGGCTACCGTCTTCTTTTCGATACTGGAAATAAACGGGGTTTGCGTTTCATAGGTAATCGCAGATTTACTGTTCGATTTGATGAAAAACATAGCTGCCCAAAGTGCTCCCAATATTAGTAAGGCAATCAATACGTATTTTACAATCTTGTTCATTTTTAAGTGTATTTGTTGTTTAGTGGTTCTTTTATTCTTCCCTTAGGGCATCAATTGGCCGTATACTTACCGCTCGTTGAGCTGGTATTAATCCTATGAGGATACCCAGAACAACCATCAGCAATAAGGACATTATAACATAAGGAATAGGCACCGTTGGGTTGGTATACGGGAAATCTCCCCCGCCAAAGGCCGCCCCTATACCCCAAAGGGTAAAGGCCCCACAAATAATGCCTATAATACCTGCCAGCAGCGTCAATACCAAGGCTTCAATAATAATTTGGTTTCGGACTTCCGACGGAGTTGCTCCCAGTGCCCTTCTTACGCCCAATTCCTTGGTTCTTTCTTTTACTGAAATCAACAGAATATTTCCGATTCCGATGACACCCGCCAAAATAGTTGCAATTCCCACGATCAAGGACAGGAATGTGAGCCCATTCGAAAACCCGAATATCTTTTTGAAAATTTCTCCCAAGTTAAATGCCCCAATTGCTTTTTCATCGGTTGGATCTACCCTGTGCACACGTCTAAGAGCAGCTTTAATATCTTGCTCTGCCTGCACTACATCCGCATCATCATAAGCTGCTATAACAAACCATGAAACATTGTCCCCTGTATTGTACAATTTCTTATAGGTTGTAAACGGAATGAAGATATCACTATCGTTGTCAAAAGGACCACCGCCGGCGAATTTATGCACGCCGACCACCTGAAAATTTACGTCTTCAATTGCAATATATCCTCCAATGACCTCTTCGTCTTCACCAAAAAGTTCTTTTTTCGTGCGTTCACCAATTACACATACCTTACGTTCTTGTTCTATATCGGCGTCATTGATAAATCGCCCCCCTGTATAGATTTTTTTAGGTGCAATTTTCGTAAACTCAGGAAAATCCCCAAAGACCGAGTAGCTACCAGAACGGGTGCCACGTTTGATAATTCCTGGACTACTGCCAAAAAAACCTTTGACATTCCTAGGGGCAATTGCCATAATCTCTGGCACCTGTTGGCGAAGCACGTCAACATCCTGCAGTTTCAATTGAATACGACGCCCAGTCTTAAATCCGGCATAGGGCTTGCTCGTGCTTTGAGAAAAAACGAACATGCTATTACGCGCAATGGTCTCAAATTCTTTTTCAAATCCATTATCCAGACCTTTTGAGGCACCTGAAAGACCAATGTATATATAGATCCCGATGAATACTCCGATCATCGTTAAAAACGTACGAAGTTTGTTCTTTCGAATAGATTGAAAGATCTCGACCCAAGTGTCCCTATCAAATATCTGCCTCATCTTAGTCGTCTCTTAATGCTACAATAGGTTTTATTCTTGCCGCCTTTTTTGCCGGTATGTACGCTGCTAAGGTTCCACATATTATAAGTAGAATGGTAACAAAAAATGCCATCCCTGAATTTATGCCGGGTTTCGTAATAAAATAGTCATCTTCGAGCATCTTACCTTCAATAAGGTTCAATACGATAATGCCCAAAATCATTCCTACAAAGCCAAATATTGCTGTGATAAATACTGATTCCAATAAAATGGTACTGATAATGGTTCTAGGCGTGGCGCCCATGGCTTTTCGTATTCCGATTTCTTTAGTACGTTCCTTAACCACGAAGACCATAATATTGCTAATTCCTATTATACCGGAAATGATAACGGCGAACGCTATTCCCGAAATAATGATCTTCAATACCCCTGCAAATTGTTGATTGCGCTTTAAGTTATCGGCCACGTTCTCTATAAAAATTCCTCTTGGATCTTTCGGACTAATTTCTTTCTTCTTACGGATATAGGTGTCTAGTTGTCGTTGAAATTTCATGGCACCGTCATAACCGATGGCCTCGTTAAAGGCCAGTGTGATTTGTCCTATTTTATCATTGTTGCCCTCTATAAGCTGACGTGTTGTAAAGGGAATAAAAATATTTCGTTCCTCGTTATCCCCACCATCATCCTGAAAAACACCGATGACGCGGAAGGCACTGCCAGATACATCAACATATTTGCCTAGGGCGTCTTCACCCTTGAATATATCTTTCTCGACCATTCTACCAATGACAGCGTATTTGGTTTTCTCCCGTATATCTTTTGAATTAATATAGCGACCTTTCATCATAATGGTCTTCTCGGCCATTTGCATTCCGGGACCAACACCATAGGTCGTA
>CALIJE010000049.1 GCA_938017825.1 uncultured Flavobacteriaceae bacterium | reverse complement strand
GAAATGGCCCAAACAATTAGGGATTGTCCTCTACGCTGATCTCCGGCGACAAAAACACCTGGCACATTTGTTTTATAATCGGCTTCGGTCGCTTTGATGTTTGTTCGTGCATCTGCCTCCAGACCCAATTGCTCTGCTATCGTCATTTCTGAGCCTGTAAATCCTAAAGCCAGCAAGGCCAAGTCGCATTTCCATTTTTTTTCGGTGCCTTCAACTTCTTTTAAAAGTGGTCGTGCCCCGGGCTGTGTAATCCATTCTACTTCGGCAGTAACGAGGCCCGTTAAATTTCCTTTTTTGTCTCCCACAAATTTCTTGGTAGAAATACTAAAAAAACGTTCGGCTCCTTCTTTATGGGAGGAGCTGGTACGCAGTCGCATCGGCCAAAAAGGCCAGGGTTGGCCTTCGGGTCGTGTAGTGGTCGCCATTGGCATGATCTCAAAATTAGATACCGAGGTGGCCCCATGGCGTATCGAAGTCCCAATACAATCAGAACCTGTATCGCCACCTCCTATCACTATCACATCTTTACCTTTTGCCAAGATTTCATCTTTGAACGTGGTTGTGCCATCCACTCTGCGGTTATTCTGAGGTAGGAAGTCCATCGCCTGTACCACGCCCTTTAAATTTGCCCCTTCAATGGGCAAGTTTCTTCGAACAGTTGCTCCACCGCATAAAACTACCGCATCAAAGTCTGCTGTTAACGCATCGGCCTTCACATCTTTCCCTACCTCGACCCCACATCTAAATACAACGCCTTCTTCCTCCAAGATGGCCAGACGGCGATCGATCACATGTTTTTCCATTTTAAAATCAGGGATGCCGTATCGTAATAGTCCACCTGGTTTTTCATCGCGCTCGAATACCGTTACGGTATGCCCTGCGCGGTTCAATTGCTGTGCAGCTGCCAAACCTGCAGGGCCTGAGCCGATCACGGCTACCCTTTTATCTGTTCTTGTCACAGGAGGTTGGGCAACCACCCAGCCTTTTTCAAAGGCCTTTTCTACAATGTTCTTTTCGATATTTTCAATAGATACAGGGTCTTCGTTGATGCCCAATACACAGGCCTCCTCACAAGGCGCAGGGCACAATCTACCTGTAAATTCTGGGAAATTATTGGTAGAATGCAAGATACCTGCGGCCTTCTCCCACTTGCCGCTATATACCGCATCATTAAAGTCAGGTATCAAATTTCCTAACGGGCAGCCACTATGACAAAAGGGTATACCACAATCCATACAACGCGCACCTTGTTCTTTGAGTTCATTGTCTTTCATTGGTAGCGTGAACTCTTTATAGTGTTGCACGCGTTCCTTGGCCGGAGCGTATTGCTCTACCTTTCGCTTATACTCTAAAAATCCCGTTGTCTTGCCCATTTTCGTATGCTCTTAACTTAAATCAATTCTAATTTCTCTTGCTCCAACCGAATCAAGGCCTGTTTGTATTCTTCCGGTAAGACCTTGACAAACTTCGTAAGCTCGTTTTCCCAATTTTCCAAAATACGTTGAGCCAGTGGGCTCATTGTATAATTATAATGACTTGTGATCAGCTCTTTGAGTTGTGCGATATCTTCCGGTTCTTCTACACTCAACAAATTGAGGGCCTCTTTGTTGCAATTTTTTTCAAAGGTGTTGTGCTGGTCATATACAAAGGCGATGCCCCCACTCATACCGGCCCCAAAGTTGCGACCTACTTCTCCTAGAATTACAGCTACTCCTCCGGTCATATACTCACAACCATGATCTCCAATACCTTCAACTACAGTCTTAGCGCCCGAGTTACGCACGCAGAATCGTTCTCCTGCTTTTCCATTGATGTATGCGCGACCGGCCGTGGCCCCATAGAGGGTCACGTTTCCGGTAATGACATTGTCCTCGGGAACGATAGTGGAACCATCGGGTACTTTTATAACAAGTTTGGCTCCTGATAATCCCTTGCCGAGATAGTCATTCGTATTTCCATTTACGGTAAGGGTGAGTCCGCGTGTGGCGAAAGCCCCAAAACTTTGACCCGCCGAGCCCGTAAAATTGAGACGCAAGGTATTGATCGGTAGCCCCTTGGCACCATACACTTTTGAAATTTCATTGCTCACAATAGCACCAACCGCTCTATCGGTATTTTTAATGGGAAAATCCAGGGTCAGTTTTTCCTTTCGGAAAAGAGACGGATTTGCCTTTTCGATAATTTGAAATTCGATAGACTTGTCTACATCGTGTTCCTGCTTTTGGGTATTGTAAAACTTGGTACCTGTGGGTACAGCTACTTGATGCAGAATAGGTGTCAAATCAATACCGTCGGCCTTATAGTGGTCGATTGCCTTTTTTCGATCGAGCTTTTGTACTTGGCCTACCATTTCATTCACGGTTCTGAAACCAAGTTGCGCCATGATCTCACGTAACTCTTGGGCAACGAAGTACATATAATTGACCACATGTTCTGGCTTGCCTTCAAATTTCTTACGGAGCTCTGGGTTTTGTGTTGCGATACCAACAGGGCAGGTATTCAAATGGCATACCCTCATCATAATACAACCTGAGGCTACAAGTGGAGCGGTCGCAAATCCAAATTCCTCAGCCCCGAGCAAACATGCTACGGCAACATCCCTTCCTGTTTTGAGTTGGCCGTCACATTCGAGCACAATTCGATTGCGAAGGTCATTCATGACCAGGGTTTGTTGTGCTTCGGCAATGCCCAATTCCCAGGGCAGCCCGGCATGTTTTAAAGAGGTAAGGGGAGAGGCCCCGGTACCCCCATCAAAACCGGAAATAAGAATCACATCGGCCTTGGCTTTGGAGACGCCTGCTGCTACGGTACCAACACCTACTTCGGAGACCAATTTCACATTGATACGGGCCTCGCGATTCGCCGATTTCAAATCATAGATCAGTTGTGATAAATCTTCGATAGAATAGATATCGTGATGTGGCGGGGGCGAAATTAAACCTACATAGGGCGTAGAATTTCTTGTTTTAGCGATGGCGGGGTTCACCTTAGGGCCAGGTAATTGCCCTCCTTCTCCAGGCTTGGCTCCTTGGGCCATTTTAATCTGTATTTCTTGTGCATTGGTTAGGTAGTTGGAGGTAACTCCAAAACGTCCTGAAGCAACTTGCTTAATAGCGCTGTTGCGCCAGTCTCCTGTTTCGTTCCTGTAAAAGCGCTCTGCATCTTCACCCCCTTCACCAGAATTGCTCTTGCCGCCAATGCGGTTCATGGCAATGGCCAGATTCTCATGGGCTTCCTTACTAATAGATCCATAAGACATGGCACCGGTCTTGAAACGTTTTACGATTTCCGTCCATGGCTCTACTTCTTCCAAGGGGATGGGGTCATAGTTCGAAAATTCGAAGAGCCCGCGAATGGTCATCAGATTTTTAGATTGCCGGTTCACCATCTCTGAAAACTCTTTATAGTCTTCAGGCTCATTGCTGCGTACTGCCTTTTGCAATTTTGCAATAGACAAAGGGTTGAACATATGCTTCTCCCCATCTCTTCGCCATCGGTATTCTCCACCCATTTCCAGATCAAGATTGGCTGCTACCTCTTTTTTTGCAAATGCCTTTTGGTGCCGTTTGGCGATTTCCTTTTCAATCTCGTACAAGCCTATGCCCTGAATTCGAGTCGTTGTTTTAGGGAAATACTTGTCTACGACTTTACTGTTGATGCCAATGCACTCGAACAGTTGGGAACCACGATAAGAGTTTAAGGTAGAAATACCGATTTTGTTCATTACCTTAAGAATTCCCTTGCCGATGGCCTTGTTGTAATTTTGTACGGCGTCTTCGAATGAGAATTCGGTAATATCGTGCTCCTCAATTTGTTCTGCGATAATTTCATTTACCAAATACGGATTGATCGCGCTAGCGCCAAAACCAAACAATAGTGCGAAGTGGTGAACCTCTCTTGGTTCTGCGGATTCGATAATGATGCTCAATTTAGAACGCTTGCCCAATTTTTGTAAGCCACTATTCACATAGGCACAGGCCAATACCGCAGGAATTGGGGCGAGTGTTTTACTTACATTTCGGTCGGATAGTATGATAATATTGGTGCCCTCGTCTATAGTATTCACCGCCGTTTTGAGAATCGCTTCGAGTGCATCCTCGAGTCCGTTATGGCCCTTTTCTATTTCATATAAAATCGGAATGGAAACTACTTTGTAATCAGGACTCGCATCGTAATTCTTGATCTTATCCAAGTCCTCTTTGGAAATGACGGGATTCTGAATTTTTAGCTTGCGACAGTGCAGTTCACTGAATTCGAAAATATTTTGATCACTCCCTAAGGTTAGACTAATGTCTGTGATCATTTCCTCACGAATTCCATCGAGCGGCGGGTTGGTGACCTGAGCAAAAAGCTGTTTAAAATAGTTATATATCAATTGCGGCCGTTCCGAGAGTACCGCAATCGGGGTATCGGATCCCATAGAGCCAATGGGCTCTTTGGCCGTTTTTCCCATAGGTAGAATAATCGTATTGATGTCTTCCAGGGTATATCCAAAAGCGGCCTTGCGTTTTGTTAAACTGGCCTCTCCCAAAAACAAGGGGCAATCATTGTACGGAATGTCCTTAAGATGTACCAGATTTTTTTTCAACCATTTTTCGTATGGGTGCTGCTTGGCAATTTTTTCCTTGATCTCTGCATCGTTTACGATGCGGCCTTCCTCCATATTCACCAAAAACATTTTGCCGGGTTCAAGACGTCCATGGAATTCAACATTTTCTGGCTCGATCTCAACCACGCCTACTTCTGAGGACATGATTACATAATCATCTTTTGTAACTGTATAACGAGAGGGGCGCAAACCGTTTCGATCTAGAACGGCGCCAATATAATTACCATCGGTAAAGGGCACCGAAGCAGGCCCGTCCCATGGCTCCATCATACAGGAATGGTATTCGTAGAATGCGCGTTTCGCAGCTGACATATCTGGATTTTTCTCCCAGGCTTCAGGCACCAATATCATCATGACCTCTGGTAATGAGCGCCCGGTCATCAGCAATAATTCAACGACCATGTCCATGGTAGCCGAATCTGATTTTCCCGGGAGGATGATGGGCAAAATGTTCTTTATTTCAGGACCAAACCAATCACTTTGCAGAAGTTCTTCACGAGAACTCATGCGAGAAACATTGCCTCGTAGTGTATTAATTTCCCCGTTATGGCACATATACCGAAAGGGCTGTGCTAAATCCCAAGTTGGGAACGTATTGGTCGAAAAGCGCTGGTGCACTAATGAAAGTCGGGTTACGACTCTGGAATCCATCAAATCTTTGTAGTAAAGGCTAATATCTTTGGGCATCAATAAGCCTTTAAAAATGATGATCTTGGTGGAAAGGCTCGGTACATAGAAAAATTTACTTTCCGAAAGTTTCGAATTTAGAATGGTATGCTCGGTAACCTTTCTAGCGATATATAGTTTTAAATTGAAATTGAAATAGTCTTGTTCGTTATTTTCTTTGGCAACGAACAGTTGTTTAACGAAGGGCTCGGTCTCCATTGCAATGCGCCCGGGTATGGTTCTATTGACCGGCACGTTGCGCCAACCTAATAATTGTAAACCTTGCTTCGTAATGTTTTCCTCAAAAACGGAGATGCAAAAATCGCGTTGGTTTTCTTTTTGCGGAAGGAAAACATTGCTTACTGCATAATCGCCGGGCTTTGGTAGCTCAAAATCACATTCCGCCTGAAAAAAATCATGGGGAATATCGATAAGAATTCCTGCTCCATCACCTGTTTTGCCATCTGCGCTCACGGCACCACGATGTTCAAGTTTATCTAAGATTTCTAGTGCCTTATGAATAATGTCGTTAGACTTCTTGCCCTTCAAATTACATATGAATCCTGCGCCACAATTATCATGCTCGAATTCCGGTAGGTACAACCCTTGTTTCTCCAATCCCATACATCTTGGTTTTATCCAAAAATAGGGTTCTGATTGAATTATTATAGGCAAACATGAAGTAATGCAACAAAAAATTCAATGTTTATGATAAATCGTTAAAAAATGTGCAAATTGTCATTTTTGAATAGGGCAAATTATGAGAATGGCAATATGGCGGGTGGCAAAATGCGGTATGGGCGCTTTTGGGGGTGAACAGCATTAATACTCCACTTTTATTTGGCAGGCGCCCTGTATTTTGACCACACTTCCCATAAAATTTGAACATGTAGATAGCTTGCCCCTTTTTTTATAGGGGTGACTTTGAAATTTAGTTTGGGAAATGTGATTTTTTAGTCGCGAAGGACGCTTCTCGAAATCACGATCTTCTGAATTTCAGAGGTGCCCTCATAGATTTGTGTGATTTTGGCATCACGCATCAAACGTTCCACATGGTAGTCTTTTACAAAACCGTTGCCGCCATGAATTTGAACTGCTTCCACTGTTGTTTCCATAGCGACTTGTGAAGCGTATAGTTTTGCCATAGCTCCCGATAGGTCAAAGTTGATCCCATTGTCTTTTTCCCAAGCCGCTTTATAGACCAACATTCTGGCCGCCTCGATTTGGGTGTGCATATCGGCCAATTTAAAGGCGATGGCCTGGTGATTGGCGATTTCGGTACCAAATGCCTTGCGCTCTTTTGAATATTTGAGGGCAAGTTCATAGGCTCCTGCTGCAATGCCCAAGGCCTGAGCGGCGATCCCAATTCTTCCTCCTGCCAGGGTTTTCATAGCAAATTTAAATCCGAAGCCGTCCTCCCCGATGCGATTTTCTTTGGGTACTATTACATCGTTGAAAACTAGTGAATGCGTATCGCTTCCACGAATACCCAACTTATTTTCTTTCGGCCCTATCTCAAAACCTGGAGTTCCTTTTTCTACAATTAAAGCATTAATGCCCTTATGTCCTTTTTCCTTATCGGTTTGCGCGATGACCAAATAAACCTCTGCTGTATTGCCATTGGTAATCCAATTTTTGGTTCCATTTATGACGTAATGATCCCCCTTGTCCAGGGCGGTCGTTTTTTGTGATGTGGCATCGCTACCGGCTTCTGGTTCTGACAAACAGAAGGCCCCGATAATTTCGCCAGACGCCAATCTAGTGAGGTATTTTTCTTTTTGGGCTTCGGTGCCATAGGCTTCCAAACCATAGCATACAAGAGAGTTGTTGACCGACACCACCACCGACGCAGAAGCATCTACCTTTGATAATTCTTCCATTGCAATAGCATACGACAGCGTGTCCATTCCGCTACCATTGTATTTCGGGTCAACCATCATTCCCAAGAAACCCAACTCGCCTAGCTTCTTAATCTGCTCAGCAGGAAATCGTTGTTCATCATCACGCTCAATGACCCCAGGTAATAATTCATTTTGAGCGAAGTCGCGAGCAGCCTGTTGAATCATTATATGTTCTTCCGAAAGAGAAAAATCCATAGTTCATTATATTAAGGATTCGAGTCGCAAAGATAAGGCTATGTTTAAATATTCACCGACTATTTTAAGTGGCTTTTAGCAGGAAAAGATAGATTTTGTTTTTATTTAACGGTTTCGAAATGGAATCAAAATTTTATATTTGTCCTCCTGCACTTTGAAGTAGTAATTTAAAAAGTAAAAATATGGATCAACAGTAACTTCGTCCTAGAAATGAAACCAAAATCTTGAGCTTACCTAGGAATTGAAATCCATAATTTTTAAATCTAATTGTAATGAAAGAATTACTCAAAGTATATGAGAATAAACAGCCAGAAATCGTTTTTAATTGGAAAGACCCTGAGACCGATGCCGAGGGTTGGACGGTGATCAACTCGTTACGGGGCGGTGCCGCTGGTGGAGGTACTCGAATGCGTAAGGGTCTTGATATGAATGAGGTACTGTCTTTGGCCAAGACTATGGAAGTGAAATTTACCGTATCGGGCCCCCCAATTGGTGGCGCAAAATCAGGAATTAACTTTGATCCGAACGACCCTCGTAAAAAAGGCGTTTTAGAACGATGGTATCGCGCTGTTTCCCCATTATTGAAAAATTATTATGGCACCGGTGGAGATTTAAATGTGGATGAAATACATGAAGTTATTCCAATTACCGAAGATGCCGGGGTATGGCACCCTCAGGAAGGGGTCTTTAACGGACATTTTAAACCTACCGAAGCGGATAAGATCAACCGTATCGGACAATTGCGTATGGGGGTGATCAAACCCTTGGAGAGCAATGAATATTCACCTAATATTGGTCGTAAATATACCGTTGCCGATATGATTACTGGCTACGGTGTTGCCGAAGCCGTACGCCACTATTATGACATATATGGGGGTAGTGTGGTCGGAAAACGAGCGGTTGTACAAGGATTTGGGAATGTAGGTAGTGCCGCTGCTTATTATTTGGCGCAAATGGGTGCCAAGTTGGTCGGCATTATTGATCGTGCCGGTGGGGTCATTAAGGAAGAAGGATTTTCTTTTGAAGAGGTAGAGGCCTTTTTTCTGAACAAGAAGGGAAATAGTTTAATGGCAGATCCCAACGATTTGATTCCCTTTGAAGAAATCAACGAACGCATTTGGGGCCTTGAAACTGAAATATTTGTGCCGTGCGCCGCTTCGCGCCTAATTACAAAAGAACAGATAACACAACTTATTGATACAGGCCTTGAAGTAATTTCTTGCGGTGCCAATGTACCCTTTGCGGATAAGGAGATTTTTTTCGGACCTATTATGGAATACACCGATGGCCGCGTAAGCCTATTGCCCGACTTTGTATCGAATTGCGGTATGGCACGCGTATTTGCCTATTTTATGGAGAAAAGGGTAGCCATCGATGATAGAAAAATATTTAATGATACCTCGGAGACCATTAGAAATGCAATTTTGAATATCTTTAAACAAAATCCTACGAAGTTAAATTTATGTAGTTCTGGCTTTGAAATTGCCTTGAAACAACTCGTATAATATTAAACCAATTAAATGGAATCAGCCATCATTCTAGTATTCATTATTGGATACTTAGCCATTACCCTAGAACATAACTTGAAAATCGATAAGCTGATACCGGCTTTGGTCATGATGGCCATTTGTTGGGCCCTGATTGCTTTAGGCATTGATGGTTTTACCACTTGGTTCGATTCGGGTGCACATGCCCTTGTAGATAATTTCGCGGGGATGGGCCATGAGGACAAATTGCACCTGATGCAAGAAACACTGCTACATCATTTGGGTAAAACGGCAGAAATACTTGTTTTTCTTTTAGGTGCCATGACCATTGTTGAGATCATCGATTATTTTGATGGTTTCGCGACGATTAAGAGCTTTGTAAAGACAAAGAAAAAGAGCAAGATTCTATGGATTTTCTCCATTTTGGCGTTTATCCTATCCGCCATTATCGATAACCTGACTGCGACCATCGTATTGATTTCAATCTTACAGAAAATCGTCAAGGACAGAACGGTTCGAATTTGGTATGCAGGTATGATCATCATTGCGGCAAACGCCGGAGGGGCATGGTCTCCAATAGGGGATGTAACCACAACCATGTTGTGGATAGGAAATAAGGTAACTACCTTGAATTTAATCAAGTACTTATTATTGCCTTCCTTGGTTTGTATGGTAGTACCGGCCTTTATAGCCTCCTTTCTGTCTCCGTTTAAGGGAAATCTTGAAGTTTCGGAGCAGGATGATAGACCCCCAGGGAAGTTTAGCGCCACCATGCTTTATCTGGGCCTAGGGGCAATAATTTTCGTGCCAATTTTTAAAACGGTGACTCATTTGCCTCCTTATGTAGGTATGATGCTGGCATTAGGTGTCGTGGCAACTTTTGCCGAAATTTATAGTAAGAGTAAGTTCAACATCACTAGTTTGGATGATGATGCAGGGGAGCATATGTCGGCCCACCATAGCCCAGTGCATAGTTCGCTTTCTAAAATAGAACTGCCAAGTATCCTGTTCTTTTTGGGAATATTAATGGCGGTCGCTGCGTTAGAGTCACTTGGGCAGTTATTTGGTTTCGCTACCTGGTTGCAAGATTCTACCCCCATGTTGGGAACTGAAATGGCTGGCACAAGAGTATCTGATTTGGTGGTTGTTTTGCTAGGAATTGGTTCTGCTGTTATAGACAATGTGCCACTGGTTGCTGCAAGCCTTGGAATGTTCTCCGAGCCTATAGATGATCAATTATGGCATTTTATTGCGTATGCAGCAGGCACAGGAGGTAGTATGCTTATAATCGGTTCTGCTGCAGGGGTTGTTGCCATGGGAATGGAAAAAATTGATTTCTTCTGGTATTTGAAGAAAATATCGTGGTTGGCGCTTGTAGGATTTCTGGCAGGTACCGTCGCTTTTGTGATCATGCGGCAGTTTGTTTAAAAACTGGCACACCTACTATAATTTAATTGATAAAAACCCGTTATAAGGGCAACTATCAACTGTTAATACCAAATATATTTTATGTTATTGTTCCAAGACCTTTCGCAAGACCCTGAATTGGGTGAAGTAGTTTCTGAGGAAAAAACACTGTCGGTAATTGATTTGATTGCTAATGGTGGTACGGGAAGTGTAGTGATTATATCTGTACTTTTCATCATGTTGGGCGTTGCCCTTTATATCTATTTTGAGCGAATTTTGGCTATTAAGGCTGCATCTAAGGTAGATAAGAACTTTATGAACCAGATTCGTGATTATGTGACTTCCGGTAAATTGGATGCAGCGAAAATGCTCTGTGCCCAAACCGATTCCCCAGTGGCTCGATTGACTGAAAAAGGGGTTTCCCGAATTGGAAAACCTTTGGATGATATCAATACCGCCATTGAAAATGCTGGTACCTTGGAAGTTTATAAACTTGAAAAAAATGTAAGCGTTTTGGCAACTGTTGCCGGGGCCGCACCAATGATTGGTTTCTTAGGAACCGTAATTGGTATGATTTTGGCATTCCATCAAATGGCAACAAGTGGTGGTCAGGCAGAAATGGGGTCGTTGGCCTCGGGTATCTATACCGCTATGACCACGACCGTAGCCGGACTTATTGTCGGGATTATAGCTTATATGGGTTATAACCATTTGGTGAACCGTACGGATAAGGTGGTACATAAAATGGAAGCCAATGCGGTTGAATTCCTTGATCTTTTGAACGAACCTTTATAGCCTAAGCGTTATGAAATTAAAAGGAAGAAATAAGGTAAGTCCAGATTTTAGCATGTCGTCTATGACGGATATCGTGTTTTTGTTATTGATATTCTTCATGCTTACGGCAAATTCACCTAATGCCTTGGATTTATTGTTGCCTAAGGCCAGAGGAAAATCGACCAATACGCAAAACGTATCGGTAAGTATCGATAAGAACTTGCAGTACTTTGTGAATAATGAGAAAATTAACGGAGAGTATATTGAAATTGAATTAAAAAAGGCACTAGAGGGACAAGAAAAACCAACAATTATCCTACGGGCAGAACAGAGCGTTGCCATCAAAGAGGCGGTAAACGTGATGGATATAGCCAACAGGAACAATTATAAGGTTATCCTAGCGGTGCGACCAAATTAAATGTCGTTCCTGAACACGAGACACAAGAAACAATCCTTTACACTTACAACACTTTTGTTGAGTGTGTTGTTGCTGATATTATTCTACATTGGCCTCAACTATATGGATCCTCCTGAGGAAAACGGAATATCAGTGAATTTCGGTACTACCGATTTTGGTAGTGGTCGTGTACAACCCAAAGAACGAATTCGATCAGAACCTTTGAACACCCCACCCGTTGAACCTGTGAAACAGGAAGAAGCGGAAGAAGAGGTGGTTGAGGAAGAAGTGGTGGAAGTGCCGGAAAAGGCAGCTGAAAAACAAGCGCCTGCAGAGGAGGTGATGACTCGTGAAGATGAGGAGGCCATTCGCATCAAAAAAGCTCAAGCCGAAAAAAAACGGGCCGAAGATGCCGCCAAGGCCGAGCAAAAGCGTAAAGAGGACGCTATAAAACGTGAGCAAGCCAAAGCCGCCAAAATTGCACAACAGAAAAAAGCCGCCGAAGAAAAAGCGAGACGGGAACAAGAGGCCAAGAAGAAGAAATTGGATGAAATGATGGGGGGACTCAACAAATCCGATGGTACGGCATCAGGTTCTGAAGGAGATGACAACCAGGCCGGTGACAAAGGTCAGCCAGACGGTGATCCTTATGCGACGAGCTATTACGGTAGTCCTGGAAGTGGCAATGGTACAGGGGGGTACGGACTAAATGGGCGTTCCTTGTCTACCAAAGGGAAGGTACAGCAAGACTGTAACGAAGAAGGTCGTGTGGTGGTCAAAATCGTAGTAGACCGCAACGGTAGGGTAATTAGTGCAACACCAGGGGTAAAGGGCACAACAAATAATGCCGCTTGCCTTCTACAACCTGCCAAGGAAACTGCTTTCAAACACCGATGGAATTCTGATTCCAAGGCCCCGAGTCAACAGGTCGGTTTTGTAGTGGTAAACTTCAAACTAGGAGAATAGGTGACCTATAAGGCAACGATTAATTGGATGTTCAATCAACTTCCAATGTACCAGCAAAAGGGCAAAAAGGCCTTTAACGCCAAGCTAGATAACACCATTCTGTTCGCAAAGCACTTAGCAGATCCACACAAAAAGTTCAAGACCATACATGTAGCCGGTACCAACGGCAAAGGATCGAGTAGTCATATGTTGGCATCTGTACTCCAAGAAGCGGGCTACAGAGTTGGACTCTATACCTCGCCACATTTAAAAGATTTTCGTGAGCGCATCCGCATCAATGGGAAACCGATAAGGAAGCAGTTCGTGGTCGATTTTATAGGTGACAATCGTTCCTTTTTTGAGGAGTATCAACTCTCTTTTTTCGAAATGACAGTAGGTATGGCCTTTTCCTATTTTGCCGAACAGCAAGTGGATATCGCAGTTATCGAGGTGGGGCTTGGAGGACGTCTGGATTCTACGAATATTATTCAACCAGAGGTTTCGCTTATTACCAATATCGGTATGGACCATGCCTCGATTTTAGGGGATAGCCTTCAAAAGATAGCAACAGAGAAGGCTGGGATAATAAAGGAGGGCACCCCAGTTGTAATTTCGGAAAAACAACATGAAGTTCAGGGAGTATTCGAAAAGATAGCCCTAGAACGAATGGCCAGACTGATTTTTGCAGAAGAGCATGTTGATAAAACGTACCAAACCGATTTGATGGGAGAATATCAACAAAAAAATATAAAAGGCGTGGTTGCGGCTCTACATCAGCTAGAAAAGTTCACTGTAAGTGATTCGCAACTAATAGAAGGCCTCAACAATGTAATTGCGAATACTTCTTTGATGGGACGTTGGCAAAGTTTAGGGGAACGTCCAAAGATCATTTGCGATACGGCTCATAATAAGGAAGGGCTGCAATTAGTACTGCGGCAACTGCGAACCCAAGAATTTTTGCATTTGCATATGGTACTTGGTTTTGTAAAGGATAAAGATCTGGATAGCATTTTGCCCTTGTTTCCCGAAAAAGCACGCTACTATTTTTGCTGCCCGCCAAATGAGCGGGGCTTGAATGCAACTATTTTAAAGAACAAAGCAAGCCACTATAACTTGGAGGGGAAATCATATACATCGGTAGAAGGCGCTTTAATGGCTGCCAAAAAACGGGCATCCAAGCAGGATCTAATCTATGTAGGGGGGAGCAATTTCGTGGTCTCGGAAGTGCTTTGATTTTTGTGCTTTTTTTCTTTTGGAGAATATAAAAGTATTCTATATTTGCACTCCTTAACGGGCGATTAGCTCAGTTGGTTCAGAGCACCTCGTTTACACCGAGGGGGTCGGGGGTTCGAGTCCCTCATCGCCCACCAAAATCCACTCTTAAATGGGTGGATTTTTTTATTTTCACCATCCTCTTTTCTATCAACGCCAACCTAAATGGGACTCCCTAGTTAAAATATTGTTATTTTGTTTAATAAGTTTAGATATATTTTAAACAAAATGTATGTTTGTGTAACAAAAAATGCTTTAAAGCGACTAATTTTCTAGAAAATGTTTGGATTGTTTAAAGGAAAGTCTGAAAGAGAAGTTCTTCACGCGAAGTACAAAAAACTTATGAAAGAAGCACATCAACTTTCAACTTCCAACAGAAAAAAATCTGATGAAAAGGTTTTTCAAGCAGAGGAAATTATGAAACAAATTGTAAAGCTTGATAATAAGTCATATAATTGACATTCGAAAGTTAATTAATTTAGTTTTACAGAAATACGCATATAGGATGGATTTAATGGAAAGGGTTCAGGAATTTGAGTCGAGAAAAAAATCTGGAATGAGTACAAGTGACAGGGTGTCGGCGGCGCGAGAGGTCAAAGCTCTAATACTTGAAATCAACGAAGTTTACAAAGAGAATAAAGATCCCGAGCTCATGGTAATCATGAAGCGCCTAACGGTTCAAAAGCAAAAGTTGGATAAACGGCTTAAGGGTAACCTAAACGTTTAGTGTACTAGCTATGCGTCAGGTATCGTTCGGTCAAAATAAGGTGCTATATACTAACGAGAATGCCGAGTTGAACGAACGACAACTAAACCGTCTTATTGAAATGGCATGGGAAGACCGCACTCCCTTTGAAGCAATTAAGTATCAATTTGGACTAGCTGAGAAGGATGTAATCAAACTAATGCGCGGGAATCTAAAGACCAGTAGCTTCAAAAGATGGCGCGCGCGAGTAAATAGTGGCCCTAGCCAAAAGCATCTTAAAAGGCGTAGCGCACAGATCAATCGTTTTAAGTGTTCAAGACAGCGTGCTATTTCTGGGAATAGGATTAGCAAGCGCTAAATTCTTAATGCTTCAGTACTTCATATAATATTGCCAATAATTTTATATCCAATGTATTTCAATCAGGAGGATATTATTCAAATGGATCGCGTACGACGCCTCAAACTGATCAACTCAGTATCCGGAATAAAATCTGCCAATCTAATTGGAACTAAAAGCAAGAGTGGACAAACAAATCTGGCCATTTTTAGTTCGGTATTGCATCTAGGAAGCGATCCTGCACTAATGGGGTTCGTGGTACGACCAGCTGGAGAGGTGCCACGACATACCTACAGGAACATAGTAGCTACCAAGGAATATACCATAAACCATGTGCACCACTCATTCATAAAAAATGCCCATTATACCTCTGCCAAGTTTGATAAGGACATCTCCGAATTTGATGTTTGTGGACTTACTCCCGAGTATATCGAAGGTTTTAGAATACCTTTTGTATTGGAAAGCAAATTGAAGCTAGGAATGCAGTGGGTCGAAACAATACCGATTCCTTCGAATAATACCCTTATGATCGTAGGGGAAATCAAGCATATGATCATTCCCGCTGAGGCTATTACTACTGAAGATGACATAGACCTGTCAATAATAGACGGTGTTGGGATATCGGGACTCAATACATACTATACCCTTAATAAGAAAGAACGTTTTCCTTATGTTCGACTTAATGAAGTTCCAAGTTTCAAATAAAACGCTTGTACTACAAAATCAAAATTGATGTCCATGTTGAAAAAGACTAGCCTTCTCATTTGTTTTCTAGGAGTTTTTGCCTTTTCTCAAAATTCACAAAAACCGAAGACCGATTTTACAATGATGTATTTGCCTGTTTGGCAAGAGGCTACGGCACACTGTCTTGCAGTTGCCAAAGCCATGCCAGATAGTTTGTATACCTATAAACCAAATGTCGTGAGCAAGACTTTTGCAGAACAAATGGTTCACATTGCCGCGGCCTCTGAATTATTGACCAAACGCTATGTAGAAGGGCAAGAGGTAAAGCCAAGTACCCCAGATGCTAGCTTGTTTTCAAAAGCGGAGATCATTAAAATGCTAGAGCATAGTTTTGACTATACGACCGAGGTGATTATGAATATCGATCAAAAGAAGCTAGACGAACGTTGCACGATGTACCATAGTGGTAATACGGTAAGTAGGGCGTTTGCACTGTTCTATGTTCAAGATCATATGGCCAATCATAGGGCAAAGGCAAATCTTTATATTCGAATGAACGATATTGATCCCCCTGAATACACGTGGTAAGAATTTTTTGAACCAGGCTAGATACATAATCCATTCTTTTGGTTATTTTTGCCTCCCTATTGGCTTTAAGGGATATTAGCTCAGTTGGTTTAGAGCGCTGCCTTGACAGGGCAGAGGTCACTGGTTCGAATCCAGTATATCCCACTTTGTTGTGTTTTTTCCATTTCAACTACATTACATTCTCCTTTTTATCTCTTTCTAAATAGCGTGCGCTTAAGTCTTCGCTTACTACTCCACCCCATTTTTTCCTATTAAATAGGCATTTAGTTCAGTACTTTTTTAAAAATGTAACAATTTTTCATCCTCAGAGTGACTTTTCAAAAATTGTTGTGTCTTAATAAGAGAAGAACCTAACTAAGTGAAATTGAAATTATGATACATCCCATTTTGTTTAAACTATTTTTTGTAATAGGTATGGCTTCCGCCGTGCTAGCTATTGGCCTAGTATTGTTTTCCTCCGTTTTTTTTGATAAAAGACGTAAAATCGGAAATGCGGCCAAAGAGATTCAGGTGAAAAAAGCAAGGGAATAAAGATTTTGAATATCAACACGAAAATATAGTAGTATTTGCAAAACACTAACCATTTTTTTGCCGATGCATTAGAAGTGAAGTACGTAACAGATGACCGTTTAGGTCAATAAAGTATTCATAATTGGCCTTTTAGTAATAAGAATTTATGTTCCCTCGATTTTTTGAAGTTTTGGCCAAAGGCCCCTTTGTGGGGCCTTTTTGTATTTTGAACCCAAAGTAATACTTATATTAGGGAGCAAAGGCTTGCGATGATCTTATGAGAATGGTACACTTGAAGAAAGCGTACAAAGTGACTTTTGGAGAATTTTCGTGTCTTATGAAGTAACTAGTCAACCGTAGAACAGAATTGGAAAAGGAAACTACTTTTCGAACAAGTACTGATGAGCAGCTTGTTCGCAGAATTGTTAGGACAAATGACACGCTGTTGTTCGCGGAGCTATATGACAGATATTCACAAAAAGTATATAACAAGTGCCTAGGGTTTGCCAAATCACAAGGAGAGGCCGAGGATTTGACACAAGATGTTTTTTTGATGCTATTTATAAAATTGGGTAGCTTTAAGGGAAAATCGAAGTTTTCGAGTTGGGTATATGCCTTTACGTATAACTTTTGTGTGAATTATGTAAACCGTAATAAGGAAAGGAAGATGAAAGATAAATCAGATTCCCTTACCGATTCGGGCAAACAAATTGCAATTGATGTCGATGATGAAGATTTATTAAATCTACGTTCGCAAAAACTGAAAAAGGCACTCGAACTTATAGCGCCTGAAGACAAGAAGATTTTATTGCTGAAGTATCAAGATGACATTCCGATAAAAGAATTGACCAGGCTGTTGGATTTAAGTGATAGTGCTGTAAAAATGAGACTCAAAAGGTCGAAAGCTAGATTAATAGAAGTATATAATAAAATACCCTAAACGATGGAAAAAGCAAACAATCCATTTAAGGAACTGGAGAAATCGCCAAAAGAGGTGCCAGAACACCTAAGAAAAAAAGTTTTGAACGATATTGCCACTGCAAAGTTAATTGCGGATATGGCATCACTTTTCACATGTAATTATAAATCAGCAATTGAAGGTGTGTTCAAGACTAATCCCGAATTTGATATTTGATAGCAACTAAGACATCGTATTATGGAAAAAATTAGTGAATGGAAAAATTTGGCTTTTGATACTTTGAGCAGTATTCTTAAGGATATCGCCTCTGCCCTGCCCAATATTTTAGGTGCATTGATCGTACTTCTTTTTGGATGGATTATTAGCAAGATTATTAGGGCTATTCTAAAAAAAATACTCCGTTTTTCGAATATCAACAAGGTATCCGATAAGGTAAACGAGGCCAAACTTTTTGGCGACAGCAAGATAAAATTCAACATTGAGAAAATAGTGTTGGGATTTGTGAAATGGGTGCTCATTTTGGTGTTTATTATTATCGCAGCCGATATTATGAAAATGCCGGTCATTTCGGCCGAAATCGCGAATCTACTTCGTTATTTGCCTATATTATTAAGCGCCATGGTCATCTTTATGATTGGCCTTTTTGCCGCCAAATTTATCAAGAAAGCCCTTATTGGCGTTTTTGATTCGATGGGTTTCAGTGGCTCGAAACTTGTTAGCAGTATCGTTTTTTATATTATCGTAATTTTTGTGACGATTACATCCTTAAATCAGGCAGGAATCGATACCACTTTGATTACAAATAACTTTACGCTTATCCTTGGTGCGTTTCTTGCCGCTTTTGCATTGGCATTTGGGCTGGGTTCTAGAGATGTTGTAACCAATCTTCTCAATACCTTTTATGCGCGAAAAACATACGCCATTGGAGACACTATTAGCTTTGGTGAAATAAAGGGCTCTATAGTCGCTATCGACAGTTTGTTCGTGACCCTGAAAACAGAAAAGGGCAAACTTGTGGTTCCCATAAAGGAAATCGTGGAGAGTAGGGTCGAAATGGATTAATTTATAAAGAAAATTGAGTTAAGGGCTTCTATAGAAGCCCTTTTTTTTCTTCTTGAAGCATCATTTAAATGCGTTTTGAACCCCTGGCATGGATGTGGCCGTCGACTATGGTTTTTTCAATGTGCGTTATTTTGGCTTTTTCTCTAAAATACCTCATTTATGATCACAATCATTTGTTACAATTGAACGTTAAGGTTTACGGGAGTTTATCGACGAACGGTAGTGCCGGGTAACAGAATAATATGCTCAATAAAAGCATTAAATTTCTTATCGAAAATAAAATTGTGGCAATTGTACTATTGCTGCTGTTTTTGTTATGGGGTATCATCAGTGCACCAGTCGATTTGAGTATGGGCCTTTTGCCTAGAAACCCTGTGGCTGTAGACGCAATTCCTGATATAGGTGATAACCAGCAAATCGTTTATACCGAATGGGAAGGCCAATCCCCGCAAGATATTGAAGACCAGATTACCTATCCGCTAACATCTAACCTCTTAGGAGTTTCGGGAGTGAAAACCATACGTAGCACTTCAATGTTCGGCTTTTCTAGTGTGTATGTCATTTTTGAGGACGATGTCGACTATTATTGGTCCCGAAGTCGGTTGTTGGAAACGTTGAGTTCCTTGCCGAATGGTCTTATGCCAGAAGGTGTTTCTCCATCTTTAGGACCCGATGCTACGGCATTGGGCCAGTTATTTTGGTATACCCTTGAAGGTAGGGATGAATCGGGAAATGTTACCGGTGGTTGGGATTTGAACGAGCTTCGAACTGTGCAAGACTTCTACGTAAAAAACGCCCTAGCTGCAGCCAATGGTGTATCTGAAGTCTCATCTATTGGCGGGTACGTACAAGAATATCAAATCGACGTGAATCCTGAGCTTATGCGGCAATATAATGTGTCGCTTACCCAGGTGGTAGATGCCGTGCGGCAAAGCAATAAGGATATAGGCGCAAAGACGCTCGAGATTAATCAAGCAGAATATTTTGTGCGTGGTTTGGGGTATGTTGAAAGCATCGCCGATTTGGAAAATGTTTCGGTTCGTGTAGCCGACTATACGCCGATTAGAATCAAGGATATCGCGAATGTTTCGTTAGGGCCGGATACCCGCAGAGGTATTTTGGACAAAGAAGGTGCTGAAGTAGTTGGTGGGGTGGTCACCTCGCGCTATGGTGCGAACCCACTAAAAACAATACATAATCTAAAAGAAAAAATAGCTGAACTGAAAGGCTCAATGCCCGAGAAGACGCTTAGAGACGGGCGCACCTCACGTTTGACCATAGTTCCCTTTTATGATCGTTCAATACTGATCGAAGAGACTGTAGGAACTCTAGAAAGTGCATTGTCTCTTGAAGTACTGATTACGATTTTAGTGGTTTTGGTACTCTTGTTCAATCTGCGTATTTCTGTCTTGATTTCCGGTCTTATGCCGATAGGGGTGCTAATGGTTTTTATCGCAATGAAGTTGTTCAACGTAGATGCGAATATTGTTGCACTTTCAGGAATAGCCATAGCAATTGGTACCATGGTCGATATGGGAATTATCCTCGCAGAGAATATTAGTAGGCACCTAGATAAACAGGTTGAAAGTCAGAACACGAATGATGTCGTCTATGCGGCGACCACCGAAGTGTCTGGTGCGATCGTTACAGCGGGGCTAACAACGATCGTAAGCTTTATTCCTGTTTTTCTGCTGACAGGGGCCGAGGGCAAGCTCTTTTCTCCTTTGGCATTTACGAAAACGGCTGCCCTATTGGCGTCAATGCTCATAGCTTTGTTTTTGATTCCTCCGATTGCGGCCTTGATTTTACGCAAGAACAATTTCGGCAGAGCATTTCGAATTGCAGCGAGTTTCGCAATGGCACTCCTTGGAATAGTAGTTTTGATTTATGTAAATCTATTCGGACTCTTGTTGCTTGGTTTTGGCATCTTGGGAATTCTGGGAGTATTTCAAATGATTACGCCTAAGCTTAAGACCAAATTGCAATTCTCTTGGTGTGTCGTATCTATCATATTGCTATTAGGGTATTATTGGCGCCCATTAGGGTTTGCCTATCATTTTTTGATCAATCTGTTGTTCATAACTGTGCTCTGCGGTCTTGTATTAGGAGTGCTGTTTTTATTCAGGAAACAGTACGAACGAATGCTTGTATGGGCACTTGAGAATAAGGTATTGTTTTTAATTATACCATTGGTTATGGTGATATTGGGAAGTATTGTCATGTTGCGCTCAGGTAAAGAATTCATGCCTTCTCTAGACGAGGGCTCTTTTTTATTGATGCCCACGGCAATGCCGCATGCCGGCGTCGCAGAAAATAGAAGGGTACTGGCCCAGTTAGATATGGCCGTGGCAAATATTCCAGAGGTCGAAACGGTAGTTGGAAAAGCAGGTAGGGTAAATTCTTCTTTAGACCCTGCGCCCATATCGATGTTCGAGAACATGATTGCTTATAAATCGGAATATATTGAGGATGAGAATGGCTACCCAATTCGTTTTAAGACCAATAAAGATGGATTGTTTGAAACGATCAACGGAAATGCCATTGCAAGTGGGACAAAAATTGATAAAGGAGACCTAATTGTAGATTCGAATGGTGAAACATACCGCAATTGGCGTCCTGAGATTCGCAATAAGGCAGACATATGGAAGGCAATTGCCAAGGCTACCCAACTTCCGGGGATTACTTCCGCTCCGCGGCTGCAGCCGATCGAAACCAGATTGGTAATGCTACAAACAGGAATGCGTTCGGCAATGGGAATTAAAATAAAAGGACATGACCTTAAGCAGATTGAAGCCTTTGGTCTTCAATTGGAAAAGGTTTTAAAAACGGTTGAAGGAGTCGATTCCAAAACTGTATTCGCTGACCGCACTATCGGGAAACCCTATTTACTTATCGATATCGATCGCGAAAAAATAGCTCGGTATGGTATTTCTATTTTAGAGGTACAGGAGCTTATCGAAGTAGCCATTGGCGGTAAGGTACTGACTCAAACCGTGGAAGGTCGTGAACGTTATGGAGTACGGGTTCGGTACCCCAGAGAACTCCGTGATACGCCCGAAGCCCTGGCCAATATTTATATGCAAGATAACAAGGGTGTTTCAGTTCCGTTGAGCGAGCTGGTTAGCATTCGATATGAGCAAGGTCCGCAACAGATTAAAAGTGAGGATAGCTTCTTGGTAGGTCATGTGCTTTTTGATAAGACCGATGACTTTGCCGAAGTGGAGGTGGTAGAAAGAGCGGAATCTATGCTGAGTGCTCAAATTGAAAAAGGTGATCTACAGTTGCCACAAGGAGTTTCGTACACTTTTTCGGGGACCTATGAAAATCAGTTGCGTGCTGAAAAAACGCTATCCTTTGTGCTGCCTTTGCTGTTACTGGTCATATTTCTGATACTATTTGTACAATTTAGATCTGTATCGATTTCATTGATGGTCTTTTCTGGAGTAGCGGTAGCATTCGCTGGTGGTTTTATTCTAATGTGGTTATATGGCCAATCCTGGTTTATGAACATTCACCTGGGGGGAATAAATTTCAGGGAAGTGTTCAATATGAAAGTCGTAAATTTAAGTGTTGCGGTTTGGGTAGGTTTTATAGCGTTATTTGGTATCGCGACCGATGACGGTGTGGTCATGGCGACTTATTTGAAACAAAGCTTTGATAAAAAATCACCAAGTGATACACAGGGCATCAGAATGACGGTACTTGAAGCCGGTAGAAAGCGTATTCGCCCATGTCTAATGACTACTGCGACCACCATGCTGGCTCTTTTGCCTATTTTGACAGCAACTGGTCGCGGTAGCGATATTATGATACCGATGGCCATTCCTTGTTTTGGTGGTATGATGGTGGCATTGATTTCATTATTCGTGGTGCCGGTTTTATTTAGTTGGAAGAAAGAGCTCGAATTGAAAAAAGCAATTAACGTTACTAGTAGCTAATGAACGAAGTCAAAAAATATGGTGCCTATTTGGGGGTTTTACTAGCGGGAATATTTTTGGGGTACCTTGTTTTTGGTGGAAATAAGGGTGATGATCAGCTTCATCAGAAGTCTGTTGCCTCAGAACAATACACCTGTGCCATGCATCCGCAAGTGCACATGGATGCAAAGGGCACTTGTCCCAAATGCGGTATGGATTTGGTGTTGACCAACGCTTTAGATGAATCTCTGGTTGAGGGGCAATTTCGAATGACCGAAAATGCGATGGCATTGGCCAATATTGAAACTACTGAAATCGGGATTGGTCAATTGGATGGAAATACACTCAGACTGTCGGGGAAAATAAGTACGAACGAAAAGACCAATGCGATACAAACTACTGATTTTGAGGGAAGAATTGAGCAATTAAACATCAATTCAGTAGGGCAATACATCAAAAAGGGATCGGCCTTAGGAACCATTTATTCCCCAGAGCTATATTCGGCCCAAGACCAATTGCTGACCTCTGTATCCTATAAAGAAACCCATGAAAAACTGTTCGCAGCTGCACGTAATAATTCTGGACTATGGAAACTTACAGATGCGCAAATCGAACAGGTGATTCGAACCAAGAAGCCAATTTCTAGATTCCCTATTACGGCAACCGTAAATGGCACTGTGACAGAGGTAATGGCTGCCCAGGGGAGTTACTATAAGGAAGGTGATCCATTGTATAAGGTTTCAAATTTGTATACGGTCTGGGCAGTTTTCGATGCCTACGAAAACCAGCTTCCATTGTTGAAGACAGGGCAGGAGATACGTATTACTTCTAGTTCTTTTAAAGGGGAAACATTGAATGCTAAAATCGCCTTTATAGATCCAGTTGTAGATCCTGACAGCAGAACAGTATCCTTAAGAGCAACTCTAATCAATAAAAATGGTCTGCTTAAACCTGGAATGTTTGTCGAGGGGAGCTTTGAGACAGCAACTGCCGATCAAATTTTGACCGTACCTAGGTCTGCTGTTTTATGGACAGGCAAGCGGTCAGTGGTGTATGTAAAACCAGATCCCGATGAATCTGTTTTTCAAATGAAGGAGGTAACCTTGGGCAATGCTTTGGGCGATTCCTATAGTGTACTGAAGGGTTTGGTTTCTGGTGACCTAGTGGTTACAAATGGTGCATTTACCGTTGATGCCGCCGCACAACTGCAGGGCAAAAAATCAATGATGAACCAAAAGGGTCAAGGTACTCCTTTGAATGATGGTTCAATGAATATGATCGGTGATGTCGACTTAAAGGAGAATTTCACTTTGTTCTTAATGCTTTATGATGAACTAAAGAACGCACTTGTGGCCTCGAATGGGGTAAAAGCAAATTCTGATGCTAAAAAATTGATTACGGAATTGAATAAGTTCGATGGCCTCATGCTCAAGGCTGATACCAAAAATCAAATTGATGCATTGAAGAATTCTGCGAATCGAATGTCAGCAACTCAAGATATTAAGGAATTGCGCAATGCCTTTAAACCATTTTCCGAGGGTATCATAACCATGGCTGGTAGTTTTTCAGATTTGGATCAACCCATTTATGTGCAGCACTGCCCAATGGCCGACAACAATAAAGGCGGTAATTGGTTGAGTTTTCAAGAAGAAATTCGAAATCCTTATTTCGGCAATGCCATGTTAACTTGTGGTAGTGTAACCAAGACTATTCAATAATATCGAGTAAGCGCTCCAAGGCCATGCCGCGACTTCCCTTGATCAATAGATTACTCTTTTCGATAGGATGTTCCTTTAGGTAATCTGATAATCTGTCAAAAGACTCGAAAGTAGCCAGTGGCGTATTCGTACTATCAAAATTCTTACCTACCAAAAAGACCATGTCAAAATTCAGCTGGGCGGCGAGATCCGCAATTTGCTGATGTTCATCTGCACTGGTGTCGCCCAATTCGAACATATCCCCGAGAAACGCAATTTTATTCTCGGCCTCCATGCCCTTGAAATTTTCCAAGGCAGCACGCATACTGGTCGGATTTGCATTGTAGGCGTCGAGTATTATCTGGTGCCCATTCTTGGTGAGTAGCTGTGATCTATTATTATCGGGTTCGTAGTTTTCAAGAGCATTTTTTATATCCGTTAGGGGTACATTAAAGTACTTGCCCATCATAAGTGCTGCACAGCAATTGGTGAAATTGTAACTGCCGATTAGCTTAGTATGCATGTCGATGTCTTCAGCCTTAAGCATTACGAGCGGGTTGGCTCCTAAAAACGTTATTCTGAAAAATTCATGTTTATCCTGGCTAAAACCAAATTTATTGATATAACTGCCCAACTTTTTGAATTGGATGGGGTCATCGGCATTCATGAAAACGGCCTTGCTGTTTTCCAATAGGTAATCGTAAAGTTCGCTTTTACCTTTTATTACTCCCTCTTCGCCGCCAAAGCCCTCAAGATGCGCCTTGCCGAAGTTGGTAATGTAACCAAAATCTGGTTGCGCGATGCTACATAAAAAGGCAATTTCTTTTTGGTGGTTCGCACCCATTTCCACTACAGCGATTTCAGTATATGAGGTAATAGAGAGTAGGGTAAGGGGAACGCCGATATGGTTGTTGAGGTTGCCCTTGGTGGCAATGGTGTCGTATTTTTTGGAAAGAACGGCATTGATGAGTTCTTTTGTTGTGGTTTTTCCATTACTTCCGGTTAACGCAATGATTTTGGCACTACATTGGTTTCTGTGAAAAGACGCCAATTTTTGTAATGTTTGCAATACGTTATCAACAAGAATGGTTTGATCTGAAATTTGGTATTTGACTTCATCGATAACAGCAAAGGCCGCACCTTTTTCAAGCGCTTGTTCCGCAAATTCATTGCCGTTGAAATTTTCACCTTTCAATGCGAAGAAAAGACAGTTTTCCTCCAGTTTTCTGGTATCGGTAGAGACTTTGGGGTGCTGCAAAAATATCTGGTGTAGCTCGGCTATTGTCATAAAACAAAAGTATAAAAAAAGCCCTGACGATTTTGTCAGGGCTTCCCATCTTTCTATAGCAATCTTTTATCTTGCTTTCTTTCCTCTTGGAGTTTTGTTCTTTGTTTTGGATTTAGAACCAACCCTAGACATCGCACATCTGAACCCGATGTAATCAGTTGCCATATATTGAGGCAGATATCTACGTTGTGCCGGATCTAACCAGTATGCTCTATCTCTCCAGGAACCTCCTTTGAATACGCGAACTTCATCGTTGATCAAGGTTGTTCTATTATTCGATTTGTCATATTCCCTGGTAAGGTTACCAGCAGAATCACGTTCTACTTTGTGTTTTGGAGAATCGTACATTTTTCTGGTATCCTCTTCGCCTTCTTCCTCGCTAAAGCGATCAAAGAATCTTGAAGAGCTTGGGTCACCATCTCTGTAGCCTCTATTGTCACTGGCATCAAAATTGGTTCTCAAATAGGTTTCGTTCTCATCCACCGGAACCATTTTAATTTCCCCAGGTAAATTGATAGCGACTACTTTTCCGTTTGGCAAGGTGTCAAAAGCTACAGAATCTTTTAGAACGGTTACTTTTCCGTCTTCTCCAATTGCGGTCTTCATATAAATGTTACCACGATAGTAGTTAAAGTCACTGATTTCATCATCAACGATAGGACGATATACATCAGATACCCATTCAGCTACATTACCTGCCATATCGTACAATCCTAGGTCGTTTGGTTTGTAAGACATTACTTGAGCAGTAATATCGGCACCATCGTCAGACCAACCTGCGATTCCGCCATAATCACCTTTTCCTTGTTTAAAATTGGCCAACTGATCTCCACGACCTACTCTTTGTCCATTACGGGTATAATCACCGTCCCAAGGATATTTTTTTCGTCCTCTATAATTGTTATACTCACGCGTACCTTGGTTTGCTTGAGCAGCATATTCCCATTCGGTCTCCGTTGGTAATCTGTACTCCGGAATGATAACTCCACTGCTACGTCTTGCGTATATATTTACACTGTCTTTTTTCTTTTTACCTTGAAGTGAGTCGATTTGACCATTGTATACTGATTCAGGTCTGTTCAAATAGGCCTCAGTACTAAAGGTCCCGCTAACATCACCGTTAACCGCTTTATATTTAGCATCTTTCGCCAAATATCCTTCACGCTCCAACATAACCTCGTTCACACGATCTGTTCTCCATTCGGCAAATTGAGTTGCTTGAACCCAGTTTACACCAACTACTGGATACTCCGCATAGGCAGGGTGTCTTAAATAGTTATTGGTCATAGTTTCATTGAACCCTAAACGGTTTCTCCATACCAAGGTATCCGGTAGGGCACCTTTGTAAATATTGGTGTACTTCGGATTTTCCGGTGGATATACAGCTTTCAAATAATCGAGATACTCAAGGTACATTAAATTGGTTACCTCGGTCTCATCCATATAAAAAGACTGTACGTGTTGAGAAGTAGGGGTATTATCCCAATCGTGCATCACATCATCTTGCACCTTTCCTTTGGTAAATGTACCACCTTCAACGAATACTAAACCGGGAGCGGTTTCTTGCTCCTTAAAGTCAGTATTGTATTGGAAGCCACCTTCCTTAGCATTGATTTTCCATCCGGTAGCTCTTGAAACATCTTTGGAGCCAGATTTCTTACAGCTGGTAACCGAAAAGCCTCCTGCGATGACCGCACAAGAAAGTACAACTTTGATAAACTGTTTTTTCATAATTAGGACTTGAGTTCAAATATCCGAAACGAGATTATTCTGTTCGTTGATTCGGGTTTGTATTTTAATTGATTAAATGTCGCTTTCGGCATATAAAACGGTGATTTACACATAATATTTTATGGCGTAAAAAATATTTTGCCAATCATCATCCTAGGAAACGTAAATACGACGTCTTGGTTTACTTTGATAACGATGCAAAACATTTAATATTATGGTAACAATTGTTTTATTGCACCTTATGTACTTCTCGGGCTGAATAAGTTGTAGCGCATAAACAATTCGTTTAATATGGTTGCGTCGATACAAAATTTGAGTTTGTATTAAAAAATAGCTGTTCCTATATAAGATATCCTCAAAATCGCCGTTTATCTTGATAATATCAAGGATCTACTAGCTTTTAGTATCCTTTGATTACTTACAACTAAACACTTTAACATTAACCAATGAAAAAATTCGCATTTGTAATGCTGTTGGCCTTTGCCTCGAATTTGGCAGCTCAAGATCAAAATAGAGTAATAACGACAGCGGTCCCATTTCTTAACATTGCAGGAGATGCTCGTGCAGCTGGTATGGGTGATATGGGCGTTGCCACTTCGTTTGATGCCTACTCCCAACAATGGAACCCCTCTAAGTTTGCATTTGCAGATCGCAAATCTGGAGTTTATGCCGGCTATACACCGTATTTGGAAAGTGTGATCAAGGATATTGGTTTGTTAAGCGCAGGATATTTCAATAAAATAGACGATCAAAGTGCCTTTGCACTTTCATTACGATACTTTACACTGGGTGAAATTGAGCTTAGGCAAACTATTGAGGAGCAAGGTACA
Source organism: uncultured Flavobacteriaceae bacterium (assembly GCA_938017825.1). Lineage (GTDB taxonomy): Bacteria > Bacteroidota > Bacteroidia > Flavobacteriales > Flavobacteriaceae > Pelagihabitans. The sequence continues at coordinate 13,646 of CALIJE010000049.1, read as the reverse complement.
AGGGTAAAGCCAAATGAATTTTCGTTAGACGGCTCCTATTCATTAAAACTGAGTCCGACTTTTTCCATGAGCGTTGGTGGGCGTTACATTCGCTCGCAGTTGAGATTTCCAAATGAGACGACTTCTGCTCAGGCGGCCAGTGGTTTTGCAGTAGATGTATCTGGTTTTTACCGTTCACGAGAAATTGCGTACAATAGTTTTGACGGTCGTTGGAGGGCTGGTTTTAACCTTTCGAATCTAGGAGGAAAATTACAATACGATGAAGGTGGACAACAAAATTTCTTGCCGACCAATCTTAGATTTGGTTTGGGCTTTGATTTGATTTTAGATCAAGACAACAGGATTGAACTGACTTCTGAATTCAACAAATTGCTCGTTCCTACCCCTCAGGATTTTGACAATGATGGTGATATTGATGCTGCAGATAATGACGCGTATCAGAGTGTAGGATTCTTTAGCGGCTTGTTTAAGTCTTTCGGTGATGCACCTGATGGTTTTGGAGAAGAACTAAAGGAATTTACGTGGGCACTTGGTGCCGAGTACATATATCAAGATTCATTCATGATTCGCACGGGCTACTTTAATGAAAGTTTGGAAAAAGGAGCGCGTAAGTTCTTCACCTTGGGTGCCGGGTTTAAGTTCAACATAGTGCAGATCGATCTGTCATACTTATTCTCGACATCGAAAGTGCAAAACCCATTGGAGGGATCATTGCGATTTTCTTTAGCGTTTAATATCGGTGAAGAAATGTTCAACGACTAAACTTTGTGCTAATTCATAACATAAAACCTGCCGTAGCGCAGGTTTTGTTTTTTTGGGGAATATCCTCATATTTTCTTAAATTGAAATACTAGCCATAAAACCAATGAAAAAGGAAATCGTATCATTTGAATTAACCACTTTCGAATCTCTCGAAGCACTCTCCGATGAGGACAAAAATTTAATGCTCAAGGCAGTTGAAGCTCGTGAAAATGCATATGCTCCCTATTCAAGTTTCCTAGTGGGGGCCGCCGTTTTGATGGCCGATGGTATGGTTGTCATTGGTAGTAATCAAGAGAATGCAAGTTACCCTTCTGGTTTATGTGCCGAGCGCGTCGCGGTATTTCAAGCCGGGGCTTTATATCCGAATGGGACGATCAAGGCAATCGCTATCTCAGCGACTTCGAAGAATTATACCGTAAGTACACCGGCGGCACCCTGTGGAAATTGCAGGCAGTCGATTTCAGAGTATGAGGTGCGACAACAAAAGGCCATTCCCATTTTAATGATGGGAGCAAAAGGAATAGTTTTAAAATGCGGCGCGGTTGGGGACCTGCTCCCGTTGGCTTTCAATAATTCTTTTTTAAAGTAGGTTTTCCTTTGGAATTCTGTAAAAAATGCACCTTGTTTTTAGTGCTTTTTTAGAACTCCATTATTATATAAAGCTTTTACTTCAATTTTTTTTCACTATTGATATAATATGTATTTTTGTTTTTCGACTTTACATGAAGTTAACTGTCGAGAATATGTAAATTCTTCTAATTAGAGTAATCAATGGAAAAAATAACTAAAGAGGTTTACCTTAAATGGTACGAAGACATGTTGTTCTGGCGTAAGTTCGAGGATAAACTTGCTGCGGTATATATTCAACAAAAAGTACGCGGATTTCTTCACCTTTATAATGGTCAAGAAGCTGTTTTGGCTGGAGCTTTACATGCGATGGATTTGACCAAGGACCGCATGATTACGGCATACAGAAATCACGTTCAACCGATTGGTATGGGCGTTGATCCGAAAAAAGTTATGGCCGAATTGTATGGGAAGGTAACCGGTACCTCCCAAGGAATGGGTGGTTCTATGCATATTTTTTCCAAAGAACATCGTTTTCATGGTGGGCATGGTATTGTAGGAGGTCAAATTCCATTAGGGGCCGGAATGGCTTTTGGTGATAAATATGCCGGTCGCGATAATGTTACGATTTGCTATATGGGTGATGGTGCAGTAAGACAAGGTTCGTTACACGAAACGTTCAATTTGGCAATGCTTTGGCAACTCCCCGTAGTTTTCGTTTGCGAAAATAATGGTTATGCCATGGGTACCTCGGTAGAGCGTACTTCATATTCAACAGAAATTTGGAAACTGGGTCTTGGCTATGAAATGCCATGTGGCCCCGTCGACGGGATGAATCCGGTTGTGGTTGCGGAAGAAATGAGCAAGGCGATCGAAAGGGCGAGAAGCGGTGGCGGACCAACTTTTCTTGAGATGAAAACCTATAGATATAGAGGACACTCTATGTCAGATGCCCAGCATTATAGGACCAAGGAGGAAGTAGAAGAGTATAAAAAAATAGATCCTATTACTCAGGTATTGGATATTATCAAGGATAAGAAATACGCATCCGAAGAAGAAATCGACACAATAAACAAGCGGGTTAAAAAAATGGTTTCGGAATGTGAGAAGTTTGCGGAAGAATCTGACTATCCACCAAAACAACAACTGTACGACATGGTATATGAGCAGGAAGACTTCCCGTTTGTACCACATAAACTTTAAGTAGATGGCCGAAGTAATTAACATGCCCCGTTTAAGCGACACCATGGAAGAAGGAACCGTGGCTAAGTGGTTGAAGAAGGTAGGCGACAAGATCGAGGAAGGTGATATTCTTGCAGAAATAGAGACTGATAAGGCTACCATGGAGTTTGAGTCTTTTCATGAGGGCACCTTACTTCACATAGGAATCGAAGAGGGCGATGGCGCTCCGGTAGATTCACTTTTGGCGATCATTGGCAATGAAGGCGAAGATATTTCTGCACTCCTGAACGGCAGTGCTGGCACTGTGACCGAAGAGGTTGAAGAACAAAAAGCAGAAGCTCATGCCGAATCAGGTAGCCCGGTTGCCGAAGCGAGTATCCCGGAGGATGTTGAAGTGATTAAAATGCCTCGCCTAAGCGATACCATGGAAGAAGGAACCGTAGCAACTTGGTTGAAAAAAGTTGGTGATAAGGTTGAAGAAGGTGATATTTTGGCAGAAATAGAAACCGATAAGGCTACGATGGAGTTTGAGTCGTTTTATTCAGGTATCCTATTGCACATTGGTATACAGGAAGGGGAATCAGCTCCAGTAGATACTGTGTTGGCGGTTATAGGACCTGAGGGAACCAATGTTGACGCCGTGCTCAGTTCAGGTGCTTCTTCAGTTAAAACTGAAGCACCGATTACAAAAGAAAAGACAAATTCAAAAGCTGAAACCAAGGAGCCCGCAAAAGCTGCTACCCAATCGGTATCAGATGGGAATCGCATATTCGCTTCACCATTAGCGAAAAAAATAGCTTCTGACAAAGGCATCGATCTAGCAACGATAAAAGGTTCTGGTGATAATGGTAGAATCGTAAAGAAAGATGTTGAGAATTATCAACCACAAGTTGCTGTTGCTGCAACTGCTGCCTCTGCAACAAGCGCGAATGCCATTTCAGCTACGCCGGTTAATTTGCCTGTCGGCGAAGAAGGTAGCGAAGAGGTGAAGAATTCTCAAATGAGAAAGACCATCGCCAAGCGTTTGGCCGAGTCTAAATTTACGGCCCCCCATTACTACCTAACCATAGAGGTTGATATGGATAATGCGAAAGCTTCAAGGGCGCAAATCAATAGTTTGCCAGATACAAAGGTTTCGTTCAATGATATGGTCGTAAAAGCATGCGCCATGGCCTTGAAGAAACATCCTCAGGTAAACACTACTTGGAATGGTGATACGACCAAGTTTAACCATCATATTCATGTTGGCGTGGCCGTTGCTGTTGAAGATGGTCTTGTTGTACCCGTATTAAAGTTTACCGATCAAATGAGCTTAACCCAAATAGGTGCTTCCGTAAAGGATTTAGCAGGTAGGGCGCGGAACAAAAAGTTGACTCCGGCCGAAATGGATGGAAGTACCTTTACGGTTTCAAATTTAGGAATGTTCGGGATATTGGAATTTACCTCTATCATAAACCAACCGAATTCAGCGATTTTGTCTGTAGGAGCGATTGTTGAAAAGCCTGTTGTCAAAGACGGGCAGATCGTTGTTGGAAATACGATGAAGATATCCTTGGCATGTGACCATAGAACAGTTGATGGGGCCACAGGGGCACAGTTCATGCAAACGCTCAGGTCGTACTTGGAGAACCCGGTAACGATGTTGGCCTAGGACAGAAGTTTAAGAACTTATCTTTTAAGCATTCCGCCATGCGGGATGCTTTTTTTATCTTTGAAAGAGTTTATAATAAAAAGGAAATCTTATGAAAAATGTTTTTAGTTTGATTCTCGTGGTATTGATGATGGCATGCACGACTTCAAAAGTAGATCAGGATGTGACCCTTCATCAACGTCCGGTGTATCAAAAAGGGCAAAGCGTGCAAGCTCCCAAAAGCATGCCAAGGCAAGCTGAGAGAATTGAACAGGAGGTTGAAAATGTTCAGGAAAATACAACCAGGACGCTTAGCGAAGTAAGAGAAATTGAGGAGGAAAGTAAAGAACAAGTAAAAACAATTCCGGTAGAAAGTACAGGTGTGAAAGCTTCTGCTACAGGCGCAATGCCTAAAGCCGCTATTGGCGGTGCACTATCGAAAGCATCGGATATTGGCGAGATAATGACGTTCCTGACGTCTGATGAGCTTCAAGGAAGGGATTCAGGTAGTATGGGTATTGAAATAGCTGCAACCTATATTGAACGAATCTTCAAGGCCAATAACATAAAGCCATATTTTGATACCTATCGCGATGTGCTTTCAAATTATAACAATTCCTTCAACGTTGTGGGCTTTTTAGAAGGTACTGATATAGACCTAAAGCACGAATATATTATCATCGGGGCCCATTATGATCACATTGGGATTATTGAGGCTAAAAATGGGGATGAAATTGCCAACGGTGCCAATGACAATGCTTCCGGTACCACAACAGTTCTTGAATTGGCTCGATATTTTGGGAACAATAAGACCAATAAGCGAAGCATTATTTTCGCCCTGTTCAGCGCTGAGGAAAAGGGGCTTTTGGGATCCAAACATTTGGCGCAGCGATTGAAGGCTGAAAACCTGAACCTTTACGTGATGTTGAACTATGAGATGGTCGGCGTGCCTTTAGTAGGCAAGGATTATTTAATGTATGCAACCGGCTTTGAGGAGTCTAACCTCGCCGGAGTTTGCAATATGAACGTCGGAAGAAACCTTGTTGGCTTTTTACCACAGGCCAAAGACATGAATTTATTTAAACGTTCTGATAATTATCCTTTCTATAACGAATTTAATGTGCCCAGTCAGACTTTTTGCACCTTCGACTTTACCAACTTTGATCATTACCATCAGGTAGGCGATGAGGTAGCCTTGATGGATTTTGATCATATGGCAAATATTGTGAATAGTTCCATTCCCATGATCGAGAGTATTGCAAATTCTTCTACCCAGACGATAAAGCTCAAGTAATGGCCAATGTAATTATTACAGGGTCGAGCAGGGGAATTGGCTTTGAACTGGCTAAACTTTTCGCCGATGCAGGTCATAGGGTATTGGCATTGTCTAGGAACAACAAACCTATTGATGATTTACAGCATGCCAACATCTCCAATTTCTCTTTTGATGTGTCCGAGTCTTCAGATATAAAAAAATTGGAAGCCTTTTTGAAGCGCAATTGGGAGACGGTTGATATTCTTATCAATAATGCCGGAAGTCTGCTGAACAAGCCTTTTCTTGAAACTACGACCGAGGAGTTCGAAGCGGTCTTTAAGGTCAATGTTTTCGGTGTTGCGGAGATTACCAGAACGGTAATGCCCCTAATGCCGAATACCGGCCATGTTGTAACCATTAGCTCTATGGGCGGTGTTCAGGGCAGCATGAAATTCCCTGGTCTTTCGGCATATAGTTCCAGTAAGGCTGCCGTCATTACATTAACGGAATTGTGGGCAGAGGAATTTAAGGAAACCGGACCTTCCTTTAATGTTTTGGCCTTGGGCGCAGTACAGACCGAAATGCTTGAAGAAGCGTTTCCAGGTTATCAGGCACCGACTACTGCCCTGGCAATGGCTGAATATATCAAAGATTTTGCCCTCAGTGGAAATAGAATGTACAACGGAAAGTTGCTGCAGGTAAGCAACAGTACACCTTAAACCCTATTTTTGCAATGAAATGGATGCCGTTCTCAAAAAATACCTTCCTGAAAGAGCTGTAGAATCCTGTTTGGGGTTAATTCAACAGACCGGAGTTCACTTAAAGATTGTGAATGAGCGGGTAACACGTCATGGTGATTATCGAAAAATGCCCGACGGCAAGCATCAGATTACAGTAAATTCTTCTTTAAATAAATATCGTTTCCTGATTACCTTGGTACACGAGATAGCACATCTGGTGGCATTTGAAAAATACGGCCGGCGCATTAAACCACATGGAAAAGAATGGAAACATACCTTTCAGCATTTAATGCTACCATTCTTACGACCAGATGTATTTCCGACCAAACTCTTGCCTCTATTGGCAAAACACTTTAAAAACCCCAAAGCGAGCAGTAGTACCGATGCTCAATTATCGGTCGCCTTAAAACAGTTCGATGAACAACATAGTGAAAAATCCTACGTTTTTGAATTACCTTTGGGTAGTGTATTTCGTTTGTACAATGGTAAAATGTACAGAAAAGGAAATAGGAGGGTAAAGCGCTACGAGTGTGTTGAGATGACCACTGGGCGTATGTATCTCTTTCAACCCAATGCCGAAGTTGAACTCATTAATTGATCAACTTTAAATATTAATTGAGCCCCGATTATCGAAAAACTTCGTAGTGCTCTCAAAAACAAATTATGAATAAAGACTATTATGCAGTATTGATGGCGGGTGGTGTAGGCTCGCGGTTTTGGCCGATCAGTACCTCTAGTTATCCGAAGCAGTTTCACGATATGCTAGGTACTGGCGATACCTTGATACAAAAAACATTTAAGCGTTTGAACAAGTTCGTGCCGACCGAGAATATCCTCATTCTCACCAACGAACGATACAATGATCTGGTATTGGAGCAACTTCCTTTAGTAAAGCAAGAGCAGGTTGTTTTGGAACCTGCAATGCGCAATACTGCTCCTTGTATTCTGTACGCTGCTTTGAAAATTCAGAAAATGAATCCGAATGGTGTAATGATCGTGGCGCCGAGTGACCATTGGATAGAGGACGAAGAAGCATTCGCGAATGACGTAACTCGCTGTTTCGATAAGTGTTCAAATGAAGAGGTGCTCTGCACCTTGGGAATTAAACCCTCTTTTCCAAATACTGGTTTTGGCTATATCGAATACAATAAAAATAGCGACGATGGCCTAAAGAAAGTAAATCAATTTCGGGAAAAACCTGACTATGAAACCGCCAAAGAATTTTTGGCCCAAGGTAATTTTTTATGGAATGCCGGTATCTTTATGTGGAGCGTGCAGACCATCGTCAATGCCTTTAAGAATTTTCAACCCGCCCAATTTGAGCTTTTTGAAGCTGGTATGTCATTTTATAATACAAATGAGGAAAGTGCTTTCATCAAAGAGAATTACCCGAAGGCGGAGAATATATCTATAGATTATGCGATTCTCGAAAATTCGAAATCGATATTTGTATTACCAGCGACCTTTGATTGGAACGATTTGGGCACTTGGGGCTCACTCTATGATAAAATGAACGATGGCACTGCGACAAATGCAGTCGTAGGGGCGCAACTGCTGGCTGAGGATGCGACAGGCAATATGATTCGCTCTCCAAAAGGCAAAGTCGTAGTGATTGATGGACTAAATGACTATATTATAGTCGATAAAGAAGAAGTATTGCTCATTTTTCCCAAATCAAAAGAGCAAGATATTAAGCAAGTACTAAATAAAGTTAAAGATACATTTGGTGATCAATATGCTTAACCATGAGTGAAGAACTGAATCAGGAGCACAATTTGCCGGAGGAAGAACCGATTCAAAGTAAGGAAGAGGTCAAAAAAGAATTTAAAAACTTTTTTCAAAGCTCTAAGAACTTTCTTTCCGAACTACTTGACATTCGCAAGAATACCGATCAAGAAGCTACAAAAGAGGCGATTATTGCCGATATACCTTTCAAAGGCCATACCTCCTGGATTCTAATCTGTTCTATTTTTATTGCTTCTGTTGGCCTTAATGCCAATTCTACCGCAGTTGTTATTGGAGCGATGTTAATTTCCCCTTTAATGGGTCCAATTTTGGGCATGGGTTTATCGTTGGCGATCAACGATATCGACACCCTAAGAAGGTCAATGAAGAACTTAACGGTAATGGTGGTTTTGAGCGTTTTGACCGCATTTCTTTTTTTCTATATTTTTCCACTTAAAACGGAGTCTTCAGAGTTGTTGGCTCGGACCAAACCAGACATACGTGATGTGCTTATCGGCTTTTTCGGTGGTTTGGCTTTAGTAATCGCCCGGGCAAAAAAGGGCACTATTGCCAGTGTTATTTTTGGGGTCGCCATAGCAACTGCCTTGATGCCGCCTTTATGTACCGTTGGATATGGTTTGGCCATAGGAAATTGGCAATACGTCTGGGGAGCTTCCTTGCTCTTCGGAATCAATACCATTTTTATAGGATTGGCTACTTTTTTGGTTTTGAAACTATTGCGTTTCCCTATGGTACGCTATGCAAATTCTAAAAGACGACGACTCATTGCGCGCTTGGTTTCACTGATTGCATTAGCCGTAATGATTCCTGCAGGATGGATATTTTGGGGGGTGTATGAAGAGTTTAATTTTAATAGATATGCCAATGAGTTTATTGAAGCGAACGTAAAACCCTATAAATTCACAAAAGACGGCCGCTTTTTGGAGGACCTTTCGGAATTGAATTTTGCCAGGGATACCACTTCAACAATCGAATTGATTTTTATGGGAAATGAAAGTGTTCCGCCAGGGGTAGTGGCCACTTGGAAAGCGAATATGAAGACTTACGAGGAATTGGAAGATGTACAGCTTAAAATCATTCAAGGTTCACAAAGTGACCAAGCGAATCAACTAAAATATGTTGAAGAATTGTATCAATCGCAAAAAAGTGAGCTGCTCGGTAAGGATGAAAAAATTCGTTTATTGGAAACTGAACTTAATAAAATTAAGCAAGCAGTATCCAAGGCCATTCCTTTTCGGGAAATCAGCGCAGAGGCAAAGGCCAATTATGAAAATTTGATCGAATTGGAATATGACAATGCCATACGAACCGACTTTAACAAATTGGATACGCTCACTATCTTTCAAGCAAAATGGAAAAATAATACGCGGCGTAGTCAAATAACCAACGATTCAAAGAAACTACATAATTGGTTGAAAATACGGCTGAAAGATAGTACGATTCAGTTAAGGCAAATCAACTAGCCTGACAATCTATGTTTTCTAGGTCACAATGGATGGAAAATTTATGAAAGTCGTAATTTGAATGGAGCTTGCACAGTTGATACGGTCTTAAGTACAACGTCCCATTAGCATTAATTTCGCTCCTCAATATACATTTGTCGAACTTTTTTGAAGAGCTCTGAGGAGTATACAAAATCCGTAACAGCTTCGTTGTCGGTTTTAAAAATCTCGTGTTTGGTTCCTTCCCATTCTTTGAAACCGTTCTTTAGAAAAATGATTTTTTCCCCTATTTGCATGACCGAGTTCATATCATGCGTGTTGATAACAGTGGTAATATTGTATTCCTCTGTAATTTCCTTGATCAAGTCATCGATTAGTATGGCCGTTTTTGGATCAAGGCCAGAATTGGGCTCATCACAAAATAGATAGGTCGGGTTCATGACTATCGCCCGGGCAATGGCCACTCTTTTTTGCATCCCACCTGAAATTTCGGAGGGGTATTTGTGATGGGCATCGATCAAATTTACACGTTCTAAAACCGCATCGACTCGATCTTTCATTTCAGACTTAGACTGCTTGGTGAACATTTCTAACGGAAAGCGCACATTTCCCTCTACGGTCATACTATCAAATAACGCACTTCCTTGAAATACCATGCCCATATCTTGTCGTAAATCTCTTTTTTCATCCCCTGAAAGCGTAGAATAAGCCTTATCGTCATAGATGATCTCTCCCTCCTCCGGAGAAAAAAGCCCTAATAGACATTTTAAGAAAACGGTCTTTCCTGATCCACTTTGACCTATGATCAGATTGGTTTTACCGGTTTCCAAAACTGTGGTGATGCCCTTTAGTACATGGGCGTCACCGAACGATTTGTGTATGTCATTAATCGCAATCATTAGCCTAATAGCATTTGGGTTAGTAGATAATTGAGGATGATGATCACAACACTTGTCCATACGAATGATGTTGTACTCGCTTTACCTACTTCAAGGGCACCGCCTTTCATGTAGTAACCATGAAAAGAAGGTATGGTAGCGATAACTATGGCGAACAATAAGGTTTTGATAAAAGCATAGGCGATGTGAAAGGGTATAAAATCCATTGTCAATCCCTGTACAAAATCGGCACTGGTCAAAAACCCACCGAATACACCTGCCAACCATCCGCCGAAAATACCCACATACATTGATATCGCTATGGCAAATGGGTAAAACAGCATGGCGATGATTTTAGGGAAGACCAAATAGTTAAGAGAATTTACTCCCATTACTTCCAGGGCATCTATTTGCTCCGTAACCCGCATGGTTCCAATGCTCGATGTAATGTACGATCCAACTTTACCTGCCATGATAATCGACACAAATGTAGGAGCGAATTCTAGAATGACCGATTGCCGTGTAGCAAAACCGATAAGGTTCCTTGGAATCAAAGGGTTGGTTAGGTTCAAGGCAGTTTGAATGGCCACAACCGCTCCGATAAAGAACGATATGAATATGATTATCCCCAATGAACCATAAATGAGTTCGTCGATTTCTTTCAAAATCAATGTTTTCATGATGCGCCATTTGGTTGGTTTTTTAAAAACCTCGCGAAGCATTAGAAAGTAACTGCCTATTTGGCTAAGGTGGTTCATGAATGCGAAATGGAAAAGTTTAAAAGACTTCTTTATGTAAAAATAGCAATAAAGGATAACTCAAAGAGAATTGATCATCATTTAACCAATAATTAAAATCATTAAGGGTGGAAATTATTTACTTTTATGATATTAAAACATACGTATGTCGAAGCAAAAGACACTGATCATTATTTCGTTTATTCTTGTTGTACTGTCTACATCTATTTCCTTTAGCCAAAAAAAGTCAAAAGACAACGGCTCTGCTGCCTTAAAAACTACTCCAAAGTTGGTCGTTGGTATTGTAGTGGATCAGATGCGTTACGACTATCTGACCCGATTTTGGGACGATTATGGCGACGGGGGATTTAAGCGATTGGTCAGGGAGGGTTTTAACTGTAAGAACAACCATTTTAACTATGCGCCAACGAGTACCGGTCCGGGGCACGCCTCGGTCTATGCCGGAGCCACTCCTGCTAGCCACGGCATAATCGGCAATAATTGGTACGACAAAATTTCTGATGCTGAGGTGTATTGTGCTTCCGATTCGAATTATTCCTCGGTAGGTACCAGTTCAGACGCTGGCCAAATGTCACCGCATCGAATGCAAGTCAGTACGATTACCGATGAACTTCGGTTGCATACCCAAATGAAGGGTAAGACCATAGCTATTGCCTTAAAAGATAGGGGAGCAGTTTTACCGGGAGGTCATACTGCAAACGCGGCCTATTGGTTTCATGGTCAAAATGAAGGCAACTGGGTTTCAAGTACCTTTTATATGGAGAACTTACCGCAATGGGTCGATGATTTCAATAGTAGCAATATAGCCGAGTCGTACAAAAAACCATGGTCAGCTTTTAAGGATATGAATACGTATACCGAAAGTGGCACCGATAATAATAGTTATGAGAGCCTTTTTGAAGGGGAGTCGGCCCCGGTATTCCCTCATGATCTCAAAAAACTTTGGGATGCGAATGGGCAATACGATATCATAAAATCTAGCGCTTTTGGAAATCATTTGACCACTGATTTTGCCTTGGCGGCTTTGGCTGGCGAGCAATTGGGCGTGGATGGCTTCACCGATTTCTTGGCAATAAGCTATTCGAGTACAGATTATGTTGGGCATGGTTATGGGGTGAATTCCAAAGAAATTCAAGATACGTACTTACGATTGGATGCCGACTTGGAAAAATTCTTAAACGCCTTGGACAAAAGTGTTGGTGAGGACGAATATACTGTGTTTCTGACTGCAGATCACGGGGCTATAGACGTACCTGCCTATCTGAAAGCGAATAAGATTCCTGCTGGTTATATGGATTGGGAAACCATAAAATTATCGTTAAATGAATTCTTGCAATATACCTATGGCACTAGCGAGATCGTCAAGAATTTTTCGAACAATCAATTTTTTCTCGATCACAAAATCGTCAAAAACCTCGATTTGAGTGTGTCGGCCGTACAAAATAAGATCGCCAAAGAACTGTTGAAGTATACAGGAATCGGTACGGTCTATACCGGCGACCAGATGATGCAGAACAACTATCAGAAAGGTATCCCATACATTCTACAAAATGGGTATCATCAAAAACGTTCAGGAGATATTTTGGTCGTCTTGCAACCGGGAATGATTACCTATCCTAAAACTGGATCTACCCATGGTTCTCCGCAAATTTACGATACGCATGTGCCCTTGTTGTTCTACGGAAAAGGAATAAAAAAAGGAAGTACTGTAGATCGAACCGAAATTCCGGATATCGCTCCGACCTTAGCCTCTTTATTGGGAATAGCTTTTCCCAACGGCACTACGGGTAGACCCATTGCCGAGGTGTTAGACTAATTTGAACTGATGAACAAGCCTATTGGCATTTTTGATTCTGGTGTTGGAGGTACTTCCATTTGGAAGGAAATTCGCAGAATTTTGCCCGCTGAGGACACCATTTATTTGGCAGATAGCAAAAATGCGCCTTATGGTGCGAAATCCCAACAGGAGATTCTTCAACTCAGTATAAAAAACACCGAATTGCTGCTTCACATGGGTTGCAAGATCATTGTGGTTGCCTGCAATACCGCTACGACCAATGCAATCGATTACTTGCGAAAAACGTATTCGGTGCCATTTATAGGTATTGAACCCGCGATTAAGCCGGCCGCTTTGCAATCAAAATCAAAAACGGTTGGTGTCTTGGCCACGAGAGGAACACTTTCCAGTAGCCTGTTCCATAGCACTGCTGAGAACCATGCCAATGGTATTGAAATCGTTGAGCAAGAAGGTACGGGTCTAGTTCCGCTTATCGAAGCTGGAGAGGTTTCCTCCAATGATATGAAGACCTTGTTACAAAAATACTTGAAACCGATGCTGGCAGCTGGTATCGACTATTTGGTGTTGGGATGTACGCACTATCCATATTTAATCCCGGTTTTAAAGGAATTATTGCCTGCACATGTGAAGATCATTGATTCTGGGGAAGCTGTCGCGCGACAGACCAAGGCTGTTCTAGAAAAAGAGGGTTTGCAAACTGAGTCTGAAGTGTTTGGGACAAGTATTTTTTATAGCAATTCTGACCTCTTTGTCCTAAACAACTTTCTTGAAGATGATGACGCAATAGACGTTCAACATAAAATCTTTTAGTCTTCTTTTTTAGCTTCCTAATCTGTGTTTTTATTCGTAAATTAAAATGCATCTTTTTGTAGGAATTGTATGAAGTGC
>CALIJE010000048.1 GCA_938017825.1 uncultured Flavobacteriaceae bacterium | reverse complement strand
CCCAGCAGAAAACAGGGATGAGTCAAAACTAATGGTCATTCATAAGGAAACGGGAAAAATCGAACATAAGATGTTCAAGGATATGATCGATTATTTCGACGAAGGCGATGTCATGGTATTGAACAACACCAAGGTTTTTCCGGCCCGATTATATGGCAACAAAGAAAAAACCGGAGCCCGTATCGAGGTGTTCTTGTTGCGAGAGCTGAATGAAGAGCAGCGCCTATGGGATGTATTGGTAGACCCAGCCCGTAAAATTCGTATTGGCAACAAATTATATTTTGGTACAGATGAAGATTTGGTAGCTGAGGTTATCGATAATACCACCTCTAGAGGAAGAACATTACGTTTCTTATATGATGGTTCCTATTTGGATTTTAGAAGAAAGCTTCGTGAACTAGGTGAAACGCCTTTGCCTAAATACATCAAAAGAACCGTAGAGCCGGAAGATGAACAACGTTATCAAACCATTTATGCAAAACATGAGGGAGCAGTTGCAGCCCCTACTGCCGGGTTACATTTTTCAAAGCATTTGTTAAAGCGATTGGAAATTAAAGGCGTTGATTTTGCCGAGCTTACCTTGCATGTTGGCCTTGGAACCTTTAACCCTGTTGAGGTTGAAGACCTTTCCAAGCACAAGATGGATAGCGAAGAATTGATCATCGATGAAAAGGCTACGGAAATCGTTAACAACGCTAAAAATCAAAAAAGAAGGATTTGTGCCGTTGGTACGACCGCTATGCGAGGATTGGAAAGCGCGGTTTCTTCAAGCCATATGTTGAATACATTCGATGGGTGGACGAATAAGTTTGTATTTCCACCTTACGAATTTAGTATCGCCAATGCGATGGTTACGAATTTTCATTTGCCGAAATCGACCTTGTTGATGATGGTATCGGCATTTATGGGCCACGAATTAATGAAAAAGTCGTACAAAGAGGCCATTTTGGAACAGTACAAATTCTATTCATACGGTGATGCCATGCTGATCATCTAATTACGAACAAACAATATCTGATCATCCCTCTTTACGTTCGAATAGGATTAAAGAGGGATTATTTTTTTACCGCCATGGAAGTCAAAAAAAAGGACATAAGGGCCCTGACCAAAGATCAGCTTCGTGATTTTTTTGTGGCAAATGGGGACAAGGCCTTTCGTGGCAATCAGGTCTATGAATGGCTTTGGCAAAAGTCGGCCCATTCTTTTGATGCGATGACCAATATATCGAAAGAAACCAGGGTAATGTTGGAGTCCAACTTCGTGATCAATCACATAAAGGTAGATCAAATGCAGCGCAGCAAGGACGGTACCATAAAAAACGCTGTTCGTCTACACGACGATTTGGTGGTCGAATCGGTATTGATTCCTACCAGTACACGTACAACGGCATGTGTGTCTAGTCAGGTGGGTTGCAGTCTTGATTGTAAGTTTTGTGCGACGGCCAGGTTAAAGCGCATGCGCAATCTAAATCCAGACGAGATTTACGATCAGGTAGTGGCAATTGACAACGAAAGTCGCCTGTACTTCGACCGCCCCCTTAGCAATATTGTTTTTATGGGCATGGGAGAGCCTTTAATGAATTATAATAACGTATTAAAGGCCATTGATAAGATCACTTCACCGGAGGGCTTGGGGATGTCGCCCAAAAGAATAACGGTTTCTACATCGGGTGTGCCGAAAATGATACGTAAAATGGCCGATGAGAACGTGAAATTCAAATTGGCGGTTTCCTTGCATTCCGCAATTGATGAAATTCGAACAGCGATCATGCCGTTTAATGCCACTTTTACCTTAGACGAACTGCGAGCTGCGCTAGAATATTGGTATTCCAAAACCAAAAGTAGAATCACTTATGAGTATGTGGTTTGGAAGGGTATCAATGATACTCAGAACGATGTGAATGCCTTGGTCGATTTTTGCAAGTTCGCACCATCAAAAGTAAATCTGATCGAATACAACCCAATAGACGATGGGGAGTTTCAACAGGCCAGTAATAAGGCCATTGAAATGTATGTAGACACCTTAGAACGAAATGGAATCACCGTAACCGTTAGACGATCTCGAGGGAAAGATATAGATGCCGCCTGCGGCCAACTCGCAAATAAGCAGTAATTGGCAGAGTAATACATATTGTAAGTTGTAATAAGGGTATAAGACTATTTACTCCTCCGTTTTACCTAAATTTACCCTTTAACTAAGGAGAAGCCTCACATTTGAAAGTCGTATCACAAATAAAGGATCCCATTCGGGAGGAAATGGAACTTTTTGAATCGAAGTTTCGCGATTCCATGTCTTCAAAAGTCGCTCTGCTCAATCGAATTACATATTATATCGTAAATAGAAAGGGCAAACAGATGAGGCCGATGTTCGTTTTTTTGACGGCTAAAATGCTCAACCACGGCCAGATCAACGAACGCACCTATCGCGGGGCGGCCGTAATCGAATTAATTCATACGGCAACCTTGGTTCACGATGATGTAGTGGATGAAAGTGCCAAGCGCCGGGGCTTTTTTTCTATCAATGCCCTCTGGAAGAATAAAATTGCCGTCCTAGTAGGCGACTTTCTTTTGTCTAAAGGTTTGTTACTATCTATCGACAATGGAGATTTTGATTTACTACGCATCATATCTGTAGCCGTTCGCGAAATGAGCGAGGGCGAATTGTTGCAGATTGAAAAGGCAAGAAGACTTGATATTACCGAGGAGGTCTATTACGATATCATACGACAAAAAACGGCCACCTTGATTGCCGCTTGTTGTAGTTTGGGTGCTTGTTCGGTGCAGCCTGATACCCCCGATGTGGAAACGTTTCGCAAGTTCGGTGAACTATGTGGAATGGCATTTCAGATAAAAGACGATCTTTTTGATTACGGTAGTGAGGCTATTGGTAAGCCGACTGGAATTGATATCAAAGAGCAAAAAATGACCTTACCGCTCATATACACCTTGAACAATTGCTCCAAAGAAAAAAGAAAGTGGCTGATCAATTCGATCAAGAATCACAACAAGAATAAAAAAAGAGTCAAAGAAGTTATTGCCTTTGTCAAAGACCAAGGCGGACTCGACTACGCGGTTCAAAAAATGCTTACCTATAAAAACGAGGCCCTTAGTCTTTTGGAAACCTATCCGGATTCTGCTTATAAAGCCGCTCTCGAACTGATGGTAAATTATGTAGTGGATCGTAAGAAATAGCACTACCGGCTAACTACGTCGCCGAAAAGGTTAATCATAATAGCATATGAATTCATGCGAACAGCTTAAAGGCATCTTTTTCATATTTCTAAAAAAAAGTAATGGCCGAGGCAACGAATGTTGACAAGTTTGCGTCTATGCTAATAGAAGACAACCAAAACCGTTTTGAAGATTATCACATTCTATAAAAATGAGAAGCAGCTGATTAAAAAATCAGTGTCGGGCAATCGAGAGGCGCAACAGCAACTTTTCGAAAAGTACAGCCCTAAA
>CALIJE010000047.1 GCA_938017825.1 uncultured Flavobacteriaceae bacterium | reverse complement strand
CCGATTTAACAGAATCGGTTACCGTCAATAAGGTATCTCAATGCACTTCCGAGAAAAGTACTTTTACCGCTCTCAATAGGCTTCTTCATGTACATTGGCCACAGCCCTACCAGAAGGGTCGTTCATGTTCTTGAAAGCCTCGTCCCACTCCAATGCGATTTTGGTACTACAGGCTACCGAAGGCTCTTGAGGAACACACAAGGCAGCAGCATCTGAAGGGAAATGCGATTCGAAAATGGCTCGGTAATAGAACTCTTCTTTGTTCTGAGGGGTCTGCAATGGGAACCTAAATTTGGCATTCGCCAACTGTTCATCGCTTACCTCTGAATCGACCAAATCTTTTAGGGTATCGATCCAACTGTATCCTACCCCGTCTGAAAACTGTTCTTTTTGACGCCAAGCTACGCTTGCTGGCAGCATATCTTCAAATGCTTTGCGCACGACCCATTTTTCCATGCGCTCCCCATTGATCATCTTATCTTTCGGATTGATACGCATGGCCACATCCATAAATTCCTTATCCAAGAAAGGTACACGCCCTTCGATACCCCAGGCGGCCAAGCTTTTGTTGGCCCGCAAGCAATCGTACATATGCAATTTGCTCAATTTGCGTACTGTTTCTTCATGAAACTCGCGATCATTGGGAGCCTTGTGAAAATAGAGATATCCCCCGAAGATTTCATCGGCCCCTTCGCCGGATAGTACCATTTTGATTCCCATTGATTTGATGACCCTTGCCATAAGATACATTGGGGTCGATGCCCTAATGGTCGTGATATCATAGGTTTCCAAATTGTAAATGACATCCTTAATAGCATCCAAACCTTCTTGTATGGTGAATTTAATTTCGTGATGCACCGTACCTATATGGTCAGCGACTTTTTGCGCAGCTGCGAGGTCGGGAGACCCTTCGAGACCTACAGAGAAAGAATGTAGTTGTGGCCACCAAGCGTCTGCCTTGTCATCGGATTCTATACGCTTTTGTGCAAATTTTTTGGCAATTGCCGAAGTTACCGAGGAATCCAATCCACCGGATAACAGCACACCATAGGGCACGTCTGACATCAATTGCCGCCGCACGGCCGCTTCTAAAGCTTCCTTGATTTCCTGAATACTGGTTTCATTATCCTTGACCGCCTCATATTCCATCCAATCGCGGGAATACCATTTTTTCAATTCCCCATCCGAACTGTGCAAATAATGCCCGGGAGGGAACAGTTCTATCTTGGTGCATGTACCCTCTAAAGCCTTTAGTTCTGAGGCCACATAAAAAGTACCATTTTGGTCCCACCCCATATATAACGGAATAATACCCATATGATCTCTGGCTATGAAGTATTCATCTTTTTCGGAATCATAAATTGCAAAGCCGAAAATGCCGTTCATCTCGTCAATAAAATCAGGGCCCTTTTCCTGATACAAAGCCAAAATAACCTCACAGTCCGATTCGGTCCTGAACGCATAAGAACCCTCGAATTGTTTACGCAATTCCCTATGGTTATATATTTCACCATTCGCGGCCAGTATAATTTTGCCATCAGGACTCAATAGCGGTTGCTTACCCGATGCAGGGTCAACGATCGCTAACCTTTCATGCGCCAAAATCGCCTTTGCATCGGAATATATACCACTCCAGTCAGGGCCTCTATGGCGAACTTTTTTTGACATTTCCAATAATTGAGGCCTCAGCACTTCGGTACTCTCCTTTACATCAAAGGCACAAACAATTCCGCACATATGAATCTATTTTAATCAAATTTATTAGGCAAAGATGAGCATGAAGTTTCATTTATAAAACATAATATTCATTATCTATTACATATTATAACAACAATGATCATATTATACATGAATTGTAGCCTTAAATTCAATAGGCCATCCCAAATTCTTCATTCTGTAAGTTGGGGTAATTTTAACGACTTTAGTTAGGAGTAACTTTCGATTACTCCGTAATTTTAAACTCAAAATAAATACACACTATTATGAAAAAAGTTTTTACCATTGCCCTTATGGCACTAGCAATGGTCTTCGTTACAGAAGCCAATGCCCAAAAATTTAGCGGATTAGACAAAAGCCCTATGGATGGTGCATCTTACCCATCTAGTTACAAAGTTTCCGATAAGGCAGTACGTATTACCTATGGCAGACCACAATTAAAAGGAAGAGCCGTATCTGATTTGGCCAAACCTGGAAAAGTCTGGAGAACAGGTGCAAATGAAGCTCCTGAGATTACCTTTTATAAAGACGTTAAGATTGGAGACGGAACTGTAAAAGCAGGCACATATTCTTTGTTTACCATACCTGGCGAAAGTGAGTGGACGGTTATCTTGAACAGTAACCTAAACCAGTGGGGGTCCTATACCTATGATGAGTCAGCCGATGTGGCTCGCGTAAAGGTAACGGCCACTAGTGGCGAAAAGTCATTGGAAGAATTCTCTATCGCCTTTAAGGAGGCAGAAGGAGGTGTTCACATGGTTATGGGATGGGGCACTGTAAGAGTTGCTGTTCCCATGATGATGGAAATGACGAAAATGTAAGTTTTTGGTCCGTATAAAACCAAAATCCCAAGGCAATAGGCCTTGGGATTTTTTTTGAAACAGGGTGCCATGCACACTACACAGCGATACTAACAACTGAAAAAATATTCTAGACCTCAGACAAAGACGAGAGCTTAATTCTATTTTGTGATATGGTTCCCATCAGTAAAAAAGTATACTGCATAATGGTTCCGGTATTCATTGAAATGTTAGTCTGCAAAAATTCGCCTAAATTCCTATAGGCCAAATTTACCGGCATCTTAGGAACTTCCTCCTTATTTTCATCCAAAACAATGTTCATATGAACCCTGCGGCGTTCATAGTCAAATGAAATATCTACTGCATTATAGGCTATCTTAACCAGAGCCTTATGAAAATGTGTAAATTTCCGAAATCCGAGGTTCCCAGAACAGCTAATTTCTATGAGTCTAGTCAACTCACGCTTTAAGTTTTCTCCAGTTCGTATCATTATTTATGAATTTGTTCATCTACAATAATGACACAAACCAACACAAAATCAGTACATTACAAAATAAGATGTTGTAAAAACAACAAATAGTGTAGTGTAATACCTACTTTTTGTAGTGATACGCATTATTTCATTCAAATGTATACTAGGTAACTACTATGCCGAAGACTAGTAATTCAATCAAAAGTACAATTCTTATGCGCCTTAAATCAGGAGGTTGGCTACCGAGCATAGTATTATAAGAACCGTATTCTGTGGCGTAGCTATCAACAAAAATGGTCGAATTCATTACTGATTTCGACCACCTAAGAAATATCTTGAATGCAGTTTATTCGGCTGATAGCGTTTTCACACCTTCCACAGTGAACGTGCCTTGTGAAGAACTGCTGGTACCCGAAATTTTACTACCATCAACGGTAAGGCTAACTGCCACCTTATCGCCTTCAACCATTACATCGAACATAATGGTACTACCTTTGGTTGAGACATTTTGGCCGAGCATCGTTGCCCCTCCAATTTGAACTTGTACCTTATACGTTTTTCCTTCCTTTACAATCAAAAGCAAGCCTTCACCATAACCTTCAGGAGCGCCTTGTACGGTATATGCCCACCCACCGGCAAATTTATCTTTTACTACCGTTTCCAATTCCGAATCAAGTAGTGAAAAATCTTCAGTATGGGCTAGAATGGTTTGCAATGGCAATGCCAATAGCAATCCTCCGATAAAAAGTTTGAACATCAACTTGGTGTAATTTTTCATGTGTATCGTTTTATGACTAGGTTATAAATGTATAAAAAAATTCAATGCTGTTCTTACTATATCACATACCCTGCCAAAAAATAACAGCTGTGCAAAATTGTTATCACCCTTCCTTCAAAAAGACCCCTAAGGTTTGCTAGCTTTGCAGAAAGTCACCGTTTATATGAATCACAAGAACAGACATTTTACTCTTATAGGAGCGGGTATCATGAGTGCTACGCTAGCCGTATTATTAAAACAGTTGATACCTGAAGCCAAAATAGATATTTATGAACGTTTGGATAAAGTGGGTGCCGAAAGCTCCGATGGTTGGAACAATGCCGGCACTGGGCACTCGGCCTTCTGCGAGCTCAATTATACCCCAGAAGATGATAATGAAGGCATAGACATTTCAAAGGCTTTAAAAATTAGTGAGTCATTCGAAATATCGAAGCAATTTTGGGCCTACTTGGTCGAGCACGAGCTTATCAAAACGAAGTCGCCCTTTATCAACGACATTGACCACATGAGCTTTGTTTGGGGAGACGCCAACAATCGTTTCTTAAAAAAGCGATATGACGCACTTACGCGATACGGCATTTTTGCCGACATGCATCACTCGACCGACTTTGATGAAATTGCCGATTGGGTTCCTTTAATGATGAACGGTCGCAAGCGAACTGATAATATTTCTGCTACACGCATGCCGATTGGTACCGATGTCAATTTTGGCTCTATAACGAGGAGTATGATAAGCTACCTACAAACCCTTGAGGGTATACGTCTATTCCTTGGACATCAAGTTGAGGATATCGATCCAATAGATGATTCGTCATGGGAATTAGCCGTGACAGACCTTACAACCAAAACACAGAAAACGGTACATACCCAATTCGTATTTATTGGTGCAGGTGGAGGTGCTCTTAAGCTTTTAGAAAAATCCGATATCCCTGAGGGTCACGGTTATGGGGGATTTCCTGTAAGCGGACAATTTTTAAAATGTACCAATCCTGAGGTGGTAGTACAACACGAAGCAAAGGTCTATGGAAAAGCAGAAGAAGGATCGCCGCCAATGAGTGTTCCGCATTTAGATACTAGAATGTTAGGCGGAAAGCGCTCTTTGCTTTTTGGGCCCTATGCCGGATTTTCGACAAAATTTCTCAAAAATGGCTCTTATCTCGACCTCCCCTTATCCATCGACGCCCACAATATTTTCCCAATGATTTCTGCGGGAATTCATAATATATCGCTCACCAAGTACCTGATCGAGCAAGTAATACAATCACCTGAAGATCGCTTTAAGTCGCTACAAAAATATTATCCCGAAGCCAGATTCGAGGATTGGGAGCTAATTACGGCAGGTCAACGTGTACAAATAATTAAAAAAGACAAGGAAGAAGGTGGCGTGCTAAAATTCGGTACCGAAATCGTATCGAACAAAAACAAGAATTTGGCGGCGCTGTTGGGCGCCTCGCCTGGTGCCTCTACAGCGGTATCGATAATGTTGAATGTTTTACGACAGTGTTTTTCGGAGGAGATGGAGACCCACCAATGGAAAACCAAACTAATAGAAATGATTCCCAGTTATGGCAAATCGCTTATTTCAGATGCCGATTTATGTAAGAAAACAAGAGCTAGGACCACGGCCATTTTAAAACTCGATAGCCGCGGTTGATTATTTTCTATACCCAACCTTTCCTTTCTGCTTTTCCTTTAATTTCACATAAATCAGTTTATGCCTGCCTTTGGCGTCTTCACGCCGTTCCACTTCGAAATTCTTGATGGAACTGATCAAAGGGGTCAACTTTTGAAAACCATAATTACGGGAATCGAAATTGGGCCTTTTTTTCTGTAAAAGGCTACCCACATCCCCTAAAAATGCCCAGCCATCATCATCGGCGACATCTTGTATGGTATTGGAAATCCAACGAATTTCCTTTGCCGTAATTTTATCAATGCGCTGCTTGGCATTTTTCTTCCCCTTTGGCTCATCTGTAGACTCATCCTCTTCCAATTGGTTTTTTAGGATTTCGATATAGATGAACTTATCGCAGGCAACGATAAAAGGGTTCGGTGTCTTCTTTTCCCCTATTCCGAAGACCTGCATACCTGCCTCGCGCAAGCGGGTCGCCAAACGCGTAAAATCGCTATCGCTGCTAACAATACAAAAACCGTTGACCTTCCCGGAATACAGAATATCCATTGCGTCGATGATCATGGCAGAATCTGTCGCATTTTTACCTTGGGTATACCCGTATTGCTGAATGGGCGTAATGGCATTCTCTAGCAATAGGTTTTTCCATTTGCTCAAGCGGGGATTGGTCCAATCTCCATAAATTCGTTTGATGGTAGGATTGCCGTATTTGGCGATTTCCTCCATCATTTCCTTTACATAGGCAGATGGGATATTGTCCCCATCGATAAGTACTGCTAGATTCAGATCCATTAAATTTATTGATTTACTGCAAGTTACAAGCTTTTAATGATGATTGCCAACCCAATATGAACACTTTTTATTCTTTGTTCGAATAATCATACAAGCTAGGGACATCTGGCAGTAGCTGGTCCATATGTTTTAAGTCTGGAGAAACATTTAAAATACGCAGCGGGAATTTTTCAATAATGCTCTTTTGTATTTCTCTTGTATTATAGGATACCTGTAGTTCATTGAAATCTTTTTTCGCCAATCTATCAGATTCCAAATCCCTAAGCTCGCGTATAGCCCCTCGTATCGCGGTATACCCCCTAAAGTAGTTACCAAAACTGAGACCTTCGCTGTAGGTATAGGTAATCACATAATCCTTATCTGAAATTATTCTCCTTGCTATTTCGTGCTTTAAATCATCCAAACTCATTATGCGATTGTTTACAGAGCAACTTTCCTCACGAATCTCTACCTTAATAAGATTGGCATATTTTGTTAGGCTTTGAACTCTTTCTTCATAAGGATTCAAAAAATGGCATGGATTATAAAAACGAATTGAGGTCTTCTTGTAAAACATATGATAGCGGTAATCTAAGTCTGAATGCGCCGGAATTACCAGATATCTAAGAAATTCAATATCGGCCATTGCCATAGTTTCCAGTAATTGATGCACATAGGCCATCGAAATATCCTTGTCAATGGCCAAAAACCAATTTAATTGATACCTTTCGTAATCTTCCATTGCATTCTTTTTTTGCAGAAGGGTAGCGACCAAATCATCGAATGTGGTAGCCTTATTTCCAAATGATACGACTGGTTCATTTTGTAAACCCGATTCTTTAGAAAGAGCTAATGAAATCGTTGGCTGTTTAGGGTAAAGTCTGACTATTGTATCAGAATAAGAAGTCGACGGCAACTCCAATTTGTATTTTACATCAACCCTTGTACTTGTTAATACCTCATTTAGATTTTGATAATCTATGAGATTAATTTTAGACATTCCGAAAGAAACTACCGCTATCGTAACAGCTGAAAACAGCATCCACCGAAACGCCTTTTTCCTGAACGTTCTTAAAAGGGAATTCCATGTTTGAAGAAACAGAACTACGATGACCAATACGAATAGGTAGTTATAATCTGGATAAAAGCTGTTCAAATAAAACCAGCCTAGTCCCGCAAATCCGAATACGGCAATATAGGCCAAGGTAAGCTTTGAAAACCAGGCCATAAAGTACCAGTTCATGACACGTTGATCATTTACTATATCCCGTATGCGTGTTGCACTCGCTTTAAAGTTTTTTGCAGGTCTATCGAACCAATAGGCCAAGGTGATAGATTGCCCGAAGATGACAGCAATCGCGGCAAAAACTAAGTTATAAAAAGAAACTTCCGAATCTGTAAATATCCATATGTCTCCATCATTTGAAAGAGAAAAAATACGAAAGGATTCCCGCCCCAGATATTGCAGACCGTATAAGGAAAGGGCAAATAATAAACCCAAAACAATACCTACAAAAAAGCGAAATCCGGATATCTTTCTGAGTACCTTTGATTGCAAGAAACCTCTTTGAAGCACCATCTTTTCCTTTATTATATGTTACTAAACCTATGGTTTTGTTACAATTACAAAGGATTTACCCAAAAGATAGAATCATAAATATTAGTGTACCTAACGGTCTAAACTAAAAAAAGGGGGAACTTTTGGAATGCATTATTTCTAACCGATTTAAAAACCTTTTTGCCATTGAAGGCCAATTCGATACTTATTGACTGTTGTTGAATTACCTTTTTGAAACTTCGGCATGGTATAGAACTCCAATAAACTATGGTTACTAAAAGGGTGCTCTAACAAGCACCCTTTTTCCCAAATTAACTGCACTTCTACTTATAAGTCCCAATTATAAGTACTCTTCAATATTTTGACTTGGTTGTCCTTCTCACTTAGCAAAATTCTATTTTCGACCTTAGTCCTGGCTAAAGGATTAAAAGAAACGCGGTGCAATAACATTTTTAGTAGTTCTTTTGAATTCATATCTTAAAAACACCTCAAAAGAACCATCATTAAAAGATGTATTCCCTAATTCTGTAGTCTCTTTATCGTATGCAACCCCAAGCATAAATTGACCATTTAAGTGAAAACCGGCAAACGCACTGGCGGCGGCATCCCAACGATAAGCAACACCTAATGAAAAGCGCTGGTTCATTAAAGCACTTATCGACAAATCTGTTTGCAGAGGTGCTCCACTTACCATTTTGAAAAGAAAAGCTGGTTTAAGTTTAAAATTTGAATTGATATCAAAAACATAGCCAGAAATGAAATACCAATTCATTCGTTCCTTAGATAGAAATTCTGACGTGGTCGCACTATTATCAAAATGCTTCGTTTGCAAGAAATTTGGCACTGAAACACCAAAATAAATTCTATCGGCATGGTAGTATACCCCAGCGCCGAAATTAGGTGAGAATTTATTATCCACATTGGCAATTGAGCTTACCCCTTGATTTTCGGTAAATCCGGCCAAACGAGAAAAATCAATATTTAGTAAATGCCCCCCAGCCTTAACTCCAAAAGAGATTTTTCGATCTTTTGCCAGTTGCAGAGTATAAGAAACTGCAAAATCTATGCTTGTTTCTTGGCTTGTACCATTGCCTATTTCATCATTTATCAAAGAAAGTCCCAGACCAGTTCTTTTCCCGACTGGTGAATGTATGCTTAGAGTTTGGGTGTTAGGCGAACCGTCTATTCCAAGCCATTGAGATCTATGCAAACCGTTAAGACTCAAAACACCCCTAGAGCCGGCATATGCCGAATTTATTACCAAGGTATTATACATATATTGCGTGTATTGCGCATCTTGTTGTGCAATAATCACATGGCTCGAAACAATAATAAAAACAAGAAATATTATGGGGTTTTTCATGCTTTGGATATTTAGAATCTAGTTGGTTTATTGATTTAGGTATAGGTAACCCGATTTGGATTTGGTTACACCATTATCATTGTAGTTAATGATATAAAAATATACACCTGGGGGAAGGCCATCGCCTTTTTGAACGGTAGCTCTACCGTCTGATAGTCCGGCAAAGGCATTTGAATTATTATCATAAGCCGTTGTTTCGAATACGATAACGCCCCATCGGTTGAAAATCTTAACGGTATTATTAGGATATGATTCGATATACCTTATGCGAAATACGTCGTTAATACCATCTCCATCGGGGGTCATAAGTTCATTTGTTATCTCAATATCACATATAATTCCTACTGGATTGGACCCACTAAGAGAACTGCAGGCATCAAACAAGTCCGTTCCATCTGTTAGCTCTTGCCCATTGGGTATACCATCATCATCACAATCAGCTATCAAATAGTCTCCGGATTGTTCCAGACTTATACTAGAGTCTAGAAAATCACAAGGCGCATATGGATCCGTGCTATCCGTAAGTTCATTACCATTCGTTACGCCATCCCCATCGCAATCTGCCGCTGTCCAAGTTGGATTTAAGCTTTCGTAGCCGGTATAGCCTGCAGCCTGTGCCGGATCGCAAGGATCGGCCTCATCGCTGCCGTTGTCGATCTCCAGATCATCGGGGATCCCGTCACCATCGGTATCGGTATTCAGGTACGGATCGGTTCCGTTGGTCGCTTCTTCGCCATTGGTCACACCATCGCCATCACAATCGGCCTCAAGCCATATCGTATTTAAACTATCATAGCCGGTATAGCCTGCAGCCTGTGCCGGATCGCAAGGATCGGACTCATCGCTCCCGTTACTGATTTCAATATTATCGGAAATACCATCTCCATCTGTATCTGAGCAACCAGCCAAGGTGTAACTACCTTGCGTACCACAAAATGCAGCACAATCGGGAGTTGTTACCTCGTAGTAAATTGTTTGCCCGTTTACTGCAACTCCAGGTGCTGTTGTTAAGAGATAAGTAGCCCCGCCATCATTCGAATATCGTACCTCAGCCTCAGAACAAATTGTCGTAATCGTAGAACCACAATTAGCGGCATCTGGCAGCGTAAAATCAACTCCCTCGGCAGGTGCATTACATACTCTTAGAGCAGTGACCAAATTTTCGCCATTTGGATTTGAACTTGTTGTCAACGGTCCACTGGCGGCGGGCGCAGGTAAACTTACATTAACGGCATCTACAATTGAGCCGTTTGGAAAGTTTACTCCAGCCCCTGGTGGTAAAAAGTAATTTACTTTTAAGTAGGCATAATTCAATACCCCTTCGGTTGAGTTAGTATCATTAAAGGAATCATACACACATATTTGCCAAAGTCCTTGTGCCTGGGTTGTTGAATTAATTCCGCCTAGATTGTCGTTAGCAATCGTGGTTGGTATGAGCATTGTGCCTGAACCTGTAGGGCCTCCAAAACAAGTATCCCCACTTCCCAAAGCAGGGCAATTTCCAGCCCAAAAATCATTACAAAACGGACCGGTGGCAGCTACAGGGGACTTAACGCTTACTACCGCTTCGCAAATCCAACTATTACCAAAAGGCGGTCCTGAGGTAACCCTAAACTGGTAATCAAAACTTTCAGCTATGGCTTCAGGGGGTAAACCTGACAAGTCTAAATTTGTACAGGTTTCACCCAATGCCGTATAATTGGCAATTACAGTTACCCCGCCACCAGGACTTGTTCCTCCCAAAGCACTATTTCCTTGATTTAATTCATCTGAAGTTTTACAATATAGCTGTGCCGTGAATATTTGATCTTGAAAGCTACACGATCCTACAGAACCATCAAAAGCTAAGGTATGTTGGTAGGTCAAGGCAGTGGCAGGGTCATCTGATGTTCCAAATATTCCATCTTGGCCAACGGTTGACGCAGCATCATCAGCAATAGGTACTCCATTACGTAGCCATTGAATATAGTAATCCTCACCTTCAACTCCTGAACTTACTGTTGCGGTCAAGGTTACGGTATCGGTACCGCATTCATCCTGGGCTACCGTTGCTGAATTAATCGTAGGACAAAAAGAACAGGTATAGCCTGGGCTGGTAATGTTAAATTCGCATCCTGACGTAACTCCGTCACCATTAATTTCAATGTCGTAACCAGATCCATCAGGAATATCGTTGACTAATATTACTCCTGAGCTTACCGTATTGGGGTCATCGCCACCTATCGTTCCAATATTCGTAGTAATCGCATACGTGCCAACTCCCTGACCGCCATTGGAAAACATGATTGAAATATCATACGTGCCGTCATTTGCAGAGCAATCTTGTGAGGCATTACCAACAACTAATTCGCAAGGAACAGTAACCCAATGCGGGGCAAAACATGGATTGGAAATTTCTGAACATGTTGAACCCGTAACAGTCACGTCATAACAAAGCTCATAAGTTGTATTCGGTGTTATTGGCCATACTGGTCTGGGTGAATTTGCAGGCAAGTTAGGTTCGTTCGTAGTAAAGGATGCTGCCGTGACCGGAACACAATTACTTGTTAGCTGCCAATTTCCAATTGTAGTAGCATCACAACCTGCATCAGCTGTGGGTATAGAGCCTAAGAAACTCATAAAATCTTCCTCAAGTACCGCTGGAGTAGTGAACGTCGAACAAAAAGTGGTGGTATCGCCATCCGAAACGGAAGCGGTAATGGTCGGATGGCATTCCTGATCATCCCCTCCATAACCATCGACATTATTAAACACATTTATTTGATCAGTAATTGCAGCTGAAGCGCAAGTCGCAGTAGCACAAGAAGTACAATCTTGCCCATATAATGGTTTTTGAGTACAAAAAAAGACAGCGAGGGTACTAATCATCGTCAGAACCCTATAAAAGGTTCTAGTTTTGAAGGTCTTCATAAATTGATTGGTGTTGGTATTCAATTATGACCTGCCGTCAAAAATAGAGACGACATAGCCATTTTTATCAAAGTACCTACATTTTTATATGTAATTTCTTACAATTGTTGTAAAATAAAGGGTATTTGTTGTGAAATTGACAATAAGTGAAGTGATGGTAGCTACAGGTTAGCGGAATTCTTATCGCAGGGAAGCGTTGGTATTTGTGGTAATTAAAAATTCAACGCGTCGATTTTCATCCCGTCCTGATTTCAACGAGTTATCCGCAAGCGGTTTCGACCCCCCGTGACCTTTCCACTTTATTCGATCTCTAGAAAGACCAAGTTGCAATAGATAATCGGCAACTGCCTTGGCTCGATTTGCAGAGAGTTTTTGGTTGTAACTATCCGAACCAATATTGTCGGTATGACCATTGATAGTGATATATAATTCGGGTTCCTGTTTCAAATAGGTATATACCCGATCGATTTCTTCAATAGAACTGTTTGCCAAATCTGTTTTATCAAAAGCAAAAAGAAGATTTTTGAAGGTGTGTACTTTATTCAATTCATAGCTGCTCTCAGCAATTGACATATCCTTCACCACTACCTCATCCAAATAATAATACGCGCCCTGTTTGGCATTTCTTTTCGTTCGAAAAAGCCTTGTTTTCTTATTGTTCTTAAAATTGCCGATTATCATGTACTTTTCATTTCCCTTAGCCTCAAACTGCGAATGTACCAAGAGCCAATCTTTCGTATCCGAATAAAAGTTGGTGTATCCAATTTCCAAATAAGAATAGCTGTTCCCCTTTAGTTGATACCACAACTTTTTGGTAAACGCTTTTCTGGTTTGTAACTCTATTTTATTATTTGAAAATAAGAGTCCGAACTCCTTGATCGCAAAATCAGAACGTTCTGCCAAACTCACATAAAATGACACTTGATATGTTCTACCCTTAATCAAGGGGGTTTCTAATTCCGCCTGGAGATATTCCCTGTAGTCCTGTGGTGCATAAAGGTAGAGGCCTGCATATCCTTTTCCGAAATCTGCTGGCTGTTTTCCATTAAAATTCTCCGGCGTGCCCATAGCCACACTACATCCGTTAAAATAGTCTGTGGAACCTAGTGTAGGAGCTGACCAAAAATCAACATCGTTAGAGAGGTTTCCCAAACCTTCCGGACAATTGGTATACGCCTCAAAGCTGGGATTTTTGACCAAGTTCTGGGCCCAAACCGAACCGAAGCAGCTCAATGCCACATAAAGAACAATATGTCTTTTGAGTTCTGGCAGTACCATATAGTCTTCTTAACTGCCACTAAAATAAGGATTTAGATGTGACCTAAAGCTTGTAGGTCGACCAATTCCCAAATTGTCGGATGAGTGGAACTAGTCTTGGTCGTCCTCGAAGATAGTTTCGGCAATCCTTGTACGATCGTCTTCGAACGTGCCATTCGAAACAATAAACTCAGCTCTTCGGTTTTTTTGTTTCCCTTCGGCAGTCGAATTTGCGGCTACAGGCTGTTCGCCACCAAAACCTGCCCAGCGGATTCTATCTTTTGACAGCCCTTTGGCCATTAAATATTTCGATACCGCACGGGCTCTTTTTGAAGAGAGACTCCTGTTATAGTTTTTAGAACCCACGTCATCTGTATGGGCTTGTACCGTTACAAAGAGGTTTTTGTTTTTTTCAAGTCCAATATAAAGTCGATCCAATTCTTTTTTTGAGGCATCGTTTAATTGATACACATCGGTAGGAAAAAGCACATTTTCCAAGACATAGGTCTTGTTTAGTTCTAAATCGTTAAAAGGGTATTTGTAATTGTAATCAACTACAGCTACTTGGTCTAAGTAATAATAAGCGGCAGTCTTATCACCTTTCAATTTCTTTAATTTTGAACGGGCATTATCTCTAAAATTCCCGATAGTCAGGTACTTTTCAGTCCCATTGGCAATAAAATCAGTTTGAACCAACATCCAGCCTTTTTTGTCAGCGAAATAGCCCCAGTTTCTTACCTCTGCAAAATTGTATTCGTTGTCCTTGTTTTTATCTTGATGTGCTGTCAAAGCTTTTCTGGTATCCTGTCTGATCATTTTCTCGGAGAAGAGAACACCAATATCGCGAATGGCATTTCGGGATTTCTCTGCAAGGCTGATGTAAAAGCTAACCTCGTATCGTTTGCCCTTTACCAATGTTTCAGCTAACTCACCTTGTAGATACTCCCGGTAATCATTGGGCGCGCTTAGGTATAATCCTGCATAACCTACACCAAATTCGGCGACTTGTGAACCATTAAAATTCTTTGGAATGCCCAATCGCATACTACAGACATTGAAATAGTCGGTAGTACCTTCAGACGACTTCGACCAATACGGCACGTCGTTTTCAATATTGCCCAATTCCTCCGGACAACTTTTGAATTCTTCAAAACTAGGATTTTGTACCAAGTTCTGGCCGTTGACTAGATTGGATAATGCGAGTAAAATAAATTGGTAAAAAAGTAATTTTTTAACCATGCCCCTTAATTTTTGGTTGGTGTCCTCGCAAAAACTTTGGTATTCATCTAACGCCAAGGGGTATTCATTATTGTTTTTTTTCGATGAACTGCACGCTATGCTTCTTTTTTTTGTTAAGCGATTCCTTTTTAAGCTAATAGTATAAATGCTTATTTATCAAATGATTGCGTAATCAAATGAAGAAAGAAAACTCGAAATGAAGGTATATTTGGAAAAAAAGCACCGCTCAACGAAGCGGCATCCAAACCAAGTGGTCATGATTACAAAAAGAATCGGAGCAGATCTTCGTTAAAAGTCGAATTTATAGGTAGCTCCACCCAACATTTGAAACCCTTGTACGGGCGTATTTGCCCAACGTTGGTAGTTATTGTTAGCAATATTGGCGGCCTTTAGAAAGACAGATAATTGATCATTGAGGCGATAACCAATATGCGCATTGGCATCAAAATAGGAATCTAGTGCGATTAAGCTTGCTGTAAAGGTCTCGGTATTACTGCTTGCATTTCCTATTGTTTCTAAATCGTTTCGTTCCCCGACAAAGAAAAGGTTGGCTCCCATATACCACTTTTCACCAATTTGATAATCCATAAAAAGTGAACTTTTCAATTCCGGCAAGTTCCATGCAGGGTTATCGCTTTCCGTATTGTAGTTGTAGTATTCTGCATTTATGCCCAAAGTAAAGTTGCGGTTTATATCAACATTCAATTCACCAAAAATACCAAGGGTCTTAACATCGTCATCGAACACCTGAAATGAATTTCCAAAGTTGTATCCTTTTTCATCGGTTCGGCCTGCGCGTTGAGGATTCAACAGGAAAAGCAACTTTCTGTTCTCCGCAGTATAAGATCCTTTGATATTATAGCTCAGATTTGGCAACAATTGTCCTCGCAAACCAACATAGGCATCGTATTGCCTATCTGTAGGAACAATATCCAAGGTAGGCGACACATATGGGTTCAGAGCAACCAAACTATAATAAGAGTTTTGTTGCAACTCCCCTTCTATACCAGCATAGGCAATGGCAAACTCGTTCAATAAACGATAGGAAGCTGTCACCGCAGGATATATGTAAAAATTGTTTTGGGTTTGTTGACCGCTACCATTATCCGAACCATCCACACCATACACTAGAGTCACTCCCAGATTTAGCGCTAGGTCATCTCTCAATAACGTTATACTCGGCTTAATTCCTACTTGGAGTTGACTATAGGAGGTACCGCCATCATTATCGGGAAACCGAAGTGGGGCGTTCTTAAAATTCCCGTTTACATAGTCGACCTTGAAGTCTATATCTAAACTTTCTTCCAATAATGGAAAATTGAAACCGGGCTCGAAAACAATTCTGTTTTCTCCAGATTTTACGGCATCCCAAAATCGACGATATTGTAAACTGGCATTTTTAAAATACGAATCAGCAACATTAATATGGCCACCGGCCTCTGCCATAAAGTAGTTTTGACGCTCGTCTATGCCATCAATGGTTGCCTGATCAAAGGTCTCGGCGGGCAAACCATACCAATTGTACATTTGATGCTGGGCGCCAACATCAAATCCCCAGTTCACATCGCGTTCGCGTTTCTTATAACTGCCGTCCAATCTAGAATTCGAAAAAATATTGTCTAATGCGGTATTCGCAATATTGGCCCTAGAAGAGTTGTGCTCTAAACCAATGGTATATCCCGATTCCCGATCCAAGGTTCTACTGGTATAGAATTTCGCCAAAATGTTTGCAGGATTACCACCACCAGCTGAGGCATATGAATTATAGAGTTCTGGTGGAGGTATGCGCTCTACCTTAGAGGCTTTTCCTTTAGCTGGGCTAAAAGTAGACGCCACAGGTACTGAAAAGATGCTGTATTTGATGGGTTTCTTTTGCAGCTCAATCGAATCGTTCAAATTTGGGAACGATTTAATTTTGAAAGCATCTGAAATCGTAGGAGAGTAGGCCTTGGTAACCGTAACGGTTTCGGTTCCCAGATCATCTTCGTCACCGTCTTGGGCCATGGTCAAATTAACCAATCCTAAAAGTAGGATACATAAAAATTGAATGTGCTTTTGCATACCGTGTTCTTTTGTACGTGAACTCATTTTAATTTCCTGGTCGGATGGATGAATTGCTTTTCGATTCTTTCGATTTTATTAGTGCCAATTCCCCTTGAGCTTCCGATACGATTGCTGGGTACTGCTCAAAATTGGTGGTAACACTTTCTAAAATATAGGTGGCCTGATAAGCGTCTCCCAAGGCATAATAGTTCTTGGCCATAATGATTAGGCCCTTGCCCCCCCATTCTTTATAGGCAGCATAGTCTTTCGCTAATCTTTGCACCGCAGTGTTGGAGTTTTCAAAATCGCTATCCTTGTTCAAGAAATAGGCATTATAGTATAAAGCCTCCGCAGCCGTTTCTCCTGAAGCTATTTTCAAAACCTTTTGATAAGCTTCTTTTGCTTTTACTTCATCCCCGGTAGCGATTGCCGAACGGGCGATCATTATTTGGGCATCGCTCTTTATTCGGTCATCAATACTTGGAGTAGCCAGCACTTTTTCTGCATAGGCCAAAGTTTGATCATAATTTTTTTGCTGATAATATCCTTTCATAAGGTTAGATTGGGCAAAGGTTTTATTTTGTTGAATATCTGCCTCGTTCTCTAGCATTTCCAAATAAGGTAGGGCGGTTGCATAGTCTTTTGAACCGATATAAATTTCACAAACACGCGTTAAGGCCTGCTCAGAATATTCACTGCCTCCCCTATCCGCAACGTACTTATAATATGGCAAAGCCCGATCTTTCTGGTCTTTACCAAAATAGAGTTGGGCCAAATTGAAATTAGCCTTGATCGCATGGGCACCATTTGGAAATTGTGAAATATATTTTTCATATCCTCGAATGGCCGCATCTTTCTTGCCCTCTATATATTGTTTTTCTGCAGACTCGAAAGTTGCATTATCTAGCTCCGAATCGGTAACCTCAACAAAGTCGAGACCTTCTACCCAGTCCGCATATTCGTCTACCCGACCCATATCTACATAAATCAATTTGGCCGTAGCGACCGCTTGGATAGCCTCTTGTGTCTTCGGAAAATCGCGCACCACTCCTTTAAATTTCCCTAAAGCCTGTTCATTCCTACTTGCATTGTAATGCACGAGTCCCTGTCGCATCATCGCCTGTGCGACCAAAGGACTTCTTCTGTTCTCCCGAATTAGCTTGTCATAGGTTTGCAAACCACGTTGTTCTTGGCCCTGCGCAACATAGGTATTGCCCAACTCAAAAAGGGCATCATCATGCAGTGTAGATTTAGGATAGGCGGCTACAAAACGGTCTAGTTCCTCTAATTTGGTATCTCTTTTACCTACGAACCCATAACTCATGGCCTTCTGGTAGGCTGCATAATCTTTTTGAGGCCCGGTCAAGGCGAGGGCCTTATTATAGGTTTCGATAGCGGGCCAATACTTGCTCGTTACAAAATAGCTATCCCCTAACCTCAAATAGCCATCATATAGTTTTTGGGTATCACTGGTTCCCGAACCGGTATAGTTCGTAAACGTTGAAATGGCGTTGGGGTAATCCCTTAATTTGAAATAGGTATAGGCCAGATTATAATCAAGGTCTTTATACTCCTCCGTTGACTGTGCCGTGCTGTTTTGTTTGAATGCCATATAGTTGCTTAAGGCATCCTCAAAACGGTTTAAGAGATAATCAGATTCCCCCTTCCAATAGTTCGCCTTGGCCTTGAACAGGGAATCTTCGGCATTGCCCAACGACTTTGAGAACGTTTCTGATGCTCCAGCGTAATCTGCATCAATGAACAATTCTAGGCCTCTATAATAGGCTACTTTTTGATAGGTCGTTTTACTGGCAAAACCACGGTTCTTCTCTAAAAGTTCAAGGGCACCTGCAAAATTCTTGGATGTGATATAGGAATCTACCAATAACTCTTGCATTTCCTGTTGATGTTCATCATTGGGATAACGTTCTAGATAGTTCGAGATCACCTGTGGTACAGGTTCATAGGCATTTCCTACTTCATAACTTAGCCGCGCGTAGTTCAAATAGGCGTCTTTTTGGATTTCATTGGAGTAATCCATTTGAGATGCATTTCGAAATGCATTCAGGGCCTCTTGTTTTTTATCGAGCTTCAAATAACATTCCGCCAAATGATAGTAGGCATTTTGGGATACGCTATTGGTGCCCCCTATTATTTTGTTGAACTGTTGAATAGCGTTGGCAAAATCGCCTTGCTTGTAATAGCTATATCCTAAAAGGTAATAATCGGTATTGCTCCATTTGCCCCTTCTACCCCTATATTGTTCCAGGTAAGGTATGGCATTGTCGTACTGCTTTAGATTAAAATAGCTCTCACCGATTATTTTGTTCAGTTCCGATTTCTCCGTTCGGTCAGATTTCGGAATCTGCCTTTTCGCAAGTGCAATGGCCTCCTCGAACTTTCCAAGTTTAAAGTTCATATCGGCCTGATAATAACTCAACTTTTCCTCGAGAAGTTCGGGGTCTGTTATTTCATCAAAACGTTCGTTGGCCCCTTCGTAGTCATCTTGTTGATAAGCGATATAGCCTAAATAGTATTTCGCCTGAGAGCCATAGACTTCAGAAGAGGTTACTTTTTCCAAATAACTTTCGGCCTGCGGTTTTTTGCCTGAAGAAAAAAGTGAGTAGCCATAATTGAAGTTGAACTTGTCCATCTCTTTTCTAGAGAGTGCACTTTGGTCAACTTTATTGTACCACTTTAGCGCATAGGGGTATTTTCCGGTATTAAAGTAATACTCCGCAACATCTGTAAAGGCGGAATTTCTTTTGGTAGAGGTGGGGTACTTTTCCACGAAGTCTTCCATCAACCTATCGGCACCCAACTGATTTAAACGTACGGCTGCATTTGCCTCGTAGTAGGCACTGTTCGCTTTAATCTCAAGATTATCGGTCGTGTTCTTTACCCGTTCGAAGACTGTCTGGGCCGCTTGGTATTGCTCATTGTTATAAAGCGCCAAAGCATCTTGGTAGGCCTTATCTTCGTGGGTGTAGATTTTGGTCTCTTGGGAAAATCCTAGAAAAACCAATCCCAAGAACAGCGGAAGTATCGCTAATTTTTTTTTGATCATAGTGTTCTAACTATTTACTAGACTATATAACGTCAAATATTGCACCAAAGTATTTTGGACCTAAAAAGCTTCACTGCCTAATACGGCAAAACATGCTTACATAAGCCGAAAATGCTTCTATTTTCAATACAAAGAAAAAAGATTTAGGGCCCTTGTAATTTGTTATCCGATTGAACTTATTACTTTTATATCAACAACGGCAAGGTTATGTGAACATCTTGTGACCCATCACCCGAATCAAAGAATAGTCTGTCATGCCCGAAACAATCCTGGAATTACAAAATGCATCTATTTTTCAAAAGGACAGTCTAGTGCTCCAGGATGTGAGTCTAAAGATAAATTCGGGCGAATTCGTTTACCTTATCGGCAAAACAGGGAGCGGCAAGAGTAGTTTCATGAAGACGCTTTATGGTGATATTCCACTGCAAAAGGGGGAAGGAAGCATTGTTGATTTCAATTTAAAAAAGCTAAGGGAAAAAGACATTCCGTATCTGCGTCGAAAACTTGGAATCGTATTTCAAGATTTCAAATTACTACCCGACCGCAACATTAATAACAATCTAAAATTCGTACTCAAAGCAACAGGGTGGACAGACTCGGCCAAGATGAATTTGAAGATCGAAGAGGTATTGGACAAGGTAGATATGAAAACGAAAGGCTTTAAGTTCCCACATGAAATTTCAGGAGGTGAACAACAGCGAATAGCTATCGCAAGAGCTTTATTGAACGATCCTGAGTTAATTATTGCCGATGAACCAACAGGAAATCTAGATCCACAGACCAGTGTAGAGGTCATGCGTGTCTTGCAGGAAATCAATAAGAACGGACGCACCATTCTTATGGCTACCCACGATTATGCCCTGATTCTAAAGTTTCCGTCCAAAACCTTGAAGTGCGATGCTGGCAAGGTTTTCGAGGTAGTACAACGTGCCGTATAACGAAATTATTGGAAACAATTCTAACCTAAACGTACATAGTACAAGGTCCTAGGCATATAGTGTATTTTTTAAATCAACCGCATCTCGTCAGGGTTCCAGTGAACCGCTTTTCCTTTATAGTAACTCTCATTTGCCAAAAGGGCGGCCCCTGCGGCTCGCAAGCCAAAAGTTGGATCTTGAACAACCGTATTATTCCCTCTAATGGCCTCAAAAAAATTAATGAAATGATCGTAATGTCCTCCTTTGTAATCACGAGGTGCCTCCCACTTGGTTTTCCCTATATTTAAGCTAGAGGCCCTGCTATCCAAATTTTTCTCGGCATACGCCGCGACTATCTTTTCTTGCGTTGCCTTCGAATATGCAATCATTGAATAATCGCCAGGAACCATACCCAATTTAGATCGCGTCAATGTAACCGCTCGTTGACCAACATCCATCTGACCTTCGGTACCTATTAATTTAAACCCGCCACCACCACCGTTTCCGGCAATAAAATTGATTCGAAAAGCCGCATTGAATGCAGCATGGGTAGCAGTCTTAGGATAGTCGTACAAAGTTATGCTCACATCTGGTACATCGCGCCCATCTTTCCAGTAACGCAGGCCACCTGTTGCTTGGGCCCTAATCGGTCCGTTTGAACTTATCACATGATTAAGAGTAGAAAAGGCATGTACAAATAGGTCGCCAGCTACACCAGTGCCGTAGTCCTTGTAATTTCGCCATCTAAAAAATCGTTTGGCTTCGAAAGCCACTTTTGGTGCAGTACCTAAAAAGGTATCAAAGTCTATGCTATCGGCACTTATGTGCGGTGGAATCGGATACTGCCATGCTCCCTCTGCCGAGTAACGGTCGTTGTAAAAATCGAGCATCACAATTTCGCCAATCGCACCTTCTTCATATAGTTGTTTGGCTTTTTCGTTTCCTAAAGAGGACATCGCCTGGCTCCCAACCTGACAGATTTTCCCGCTACTTTTTTGTGCTGCTATGATTTCTTGACCTTCTTCCCACTTTTGTACCATGGGTTTTTCACAGTAAACATGTTTTCCTGCTTTAAGGGCATCTATCGTTATTTTTTTGTGCCAATGATCCGGGGTTGCGACGATAACGGCATCAATGTTCTCTAGAGCCAATAACTTTCTATAGTCCCTGGTGGTGAACAGATCATTTCCCCAAAGCTCCTTGGCCCGAACCAACCTATCTTCATACAAATCGCATACTGCAACAATCTTAATACCGGCAACACCCAAGGCGGCGTTCGTATCATAAATGCCTTGTATTCCTGAACCAATTAAACCAATGTTGATCTGATCGTTGATTCCAAATATTTGGGTTTTATATGCTCTATCGAGCAGCAGTTTTTCATGTTTTGTCGAACCAAATATCATAGGAGCACTGCTTAAGGCCGTTGAGCCAAGCGCCGCTTTCTTGATAAATGCCCTGCGCGAATTACTTTTTTTCATTTGTGGACCAATAATAGTGTTATGAAGATAGGAATGTACGTATTTATTATGGATGAACGAAGCAGAATTAGGCACGGCAACGATGCATAATATTGGCACTGCAAAATTTGAGCGCACCACCCAGCGTACCTACTCCAAATCTTTTTCATTATTTTGCGCACAAAATATACTTATTCTAATGAAAGTACTTGGTATCGATATTGGCGGATCTGGAATGAAGGGTGCTTTGGTTGATTCGGAAACCGGTGAAATGCTGACAAAACGTTTTCGCATACCCACGCCTGAATCTCGTAAACCAAAGCCCATGGCAGAGGTTGTGGCCCAGCTTGTGAAACACTTTGACCACAAAGGACCAATCGGCGTAGGCTTCCCAACGGTCATAAAAAAAGGAATCTGCAAATCACCAGGCAACCTTCACAAAAAATGGCTGAATTGTAACGTCAAAGAATTGTTTGAAACCGCAACGCAATTACCGGTAACTGTTGTGAACGATGCTGATGCTGCAGGATTCGCTACGATGAATTACGGCATTGGAAAAGACAAAAAGGGACTTGTTTTAATGATTACCATCGGTACCGGATTGGGAAGTGGGGCTTTTTTGAACGGAGAGCTTATTCCGAATTTCGAATTGGGTCAAATACCCTATAAAAAATATCCGAAGATTGAGCTTTGGGCTGCCGATTCTGCCAAAGAACGCGAAGGACTAACCTATCAAAAATGGGGCAAACGTTTTAATACATTTCTTGAATATGTTGACCTGATCATAGCACCAGATCATATTATCCTAGGCGGTGGTGCATCGAAAGATTTTGAAGAATATAAGAATTGTATAAAAATAGATACGCCTGTAGAACCTGCAAAACTGCGCAACCATGCAGGTATCATTGGAGCTGCTGCCGCTGCGGTACATGAAATGCCAAAAGGATAAACTGTAAATATAAAAAGCCCCGAAGCTGAATTCTCAGAATCGGGGCTTTATGCATCTTATTTGGTCATTAAACCATTTTATTTCGCTTTCGTTCCACTTCGGTCAAGAAAATTTTTCGCAAGCGTAAATGTTTTGGAGTGACTTCAACATACTCATCTTTTTGTATATACTCCAAAGCCTCTTCTAGCGAAAACTTAATGGCCGGCACAATTTTGGCCTTATCATCAGCTCCTGCAGAACGTACATTTGATAATTTTTTGGTCTTCGTAATATTGATCGTCATATCATCGCCACGAGAATTTTCACCGATTACCTGACCCTCGTAAATATCCTCACCAGGGTCGACGAAAAATTTACCTCTATCCTGAAGTTTGTCGATCGAATAGGGAATGGCCTTCCCTTTTTCCATAGAAACCAATGAACCGTTTTGCCTTTGAGGAATATCGCCTTTCATAGGTTGGTATTCCATAAAGCGGTGTGCCATAATCGCTTCACCTGCTGTGGCAGTGAGCAATTGGTTACGTAAGCCAATAATTCCCCTTGATGGAATATTGAATTCACACAACATACGGTCACCCTTGGCCTCCATACTAGTCATCTCCCCCTTGCGAATCGAAACCATCTCAACAGCCTTCCCTGAAACGGTTTCAGGAAGGTCGATGGTCAAATGCTCCATTGGCTCGCACTTAACACCATCAATTTCCTTAATGATCACCTGTGGTTGCCCAATCTGCAATTCGTAACCTTCACGTCGCATCGTCTCAATCAAAACGGATAGGTGCAATACCCCCCGGCCAAAAACCAAGAACTTATCGGCACTATCTGTTTCGTTGACACGTAAGGCCAAATTCTTTTCAAGCTCTCGCTCCAAACGCTCTTTAATATGCCTAGATGTAACGAACTTACCATCCTGACCAAAAAACGGACTATCATTAATAGTGAACAACATGCTCATCGTAGGTTCATCGATTGCAATGGTCTTTAGACCTTCTGGAGATTCAATATCTGCAACTGTATCCCCTATTTCGAAGCCTTCAACACCCACTAAAGCACATATGTCTCCTGTGGCGACTTCCTTTACCTTCTTGCGGCCGAGTCCTTCAAATGTAAAGAGCTCCTTAATTTTAGATTTTACGATGCTGCCATCTCTTTTCACCAAAGAAATCTGTTGTCCTTCCCTTAAGGACCCTCGTGTTAACCTACCAATGGCTATTCTTCCTGTAAAAGAGGAATAATCCAACGAGGTAATCAACATTTGGGTATTCCCCTCTTTTGGCTCAAAAACTGGAATATGCTCAATGACCATATCCAAAAGTGGTTCAATATTTTGGGTTTCGTTCTGCCAATCATCACTCATCCAATTGTGCTTGGCGGAACCATAAACAACAGGAAAATCCAACTGCCATTCCTCGGCTCCCAATTCGAACATGAGATCAAACACTTTTTCATGTACCTCTTCAGGCGTACAATTTTCTTTATCTACCTTGTTGATGACCACGCATGGTTTAAGACCAAGATCTATTGCCTTTTGCAGTACAAACCTAGTTTGCGGCATTGGGCCTTCAAAGGCATCGACCAATAGCAGAACGCCATCGGCCATATTTAAAACGCGCTCTACTTCACCTCCAAAATCGGCGTGACCAGGAGTGTCGATAATGTTAATTTTCGTGTCTTTATAAACAACGGAAACGTTTTTTGAGGTAATCGTGATTCCACGCTCGCGTTCAAGATCGTTATTGTCCAAAATAAGTTCGCCCGTATTCTCGTTATCACGGAATAACTGGCAATGGAACATAATCTTATCGACCAAGGTGGTCTTCCCGTGATCTACGTGGGCAATGATGGCAATATTCTTTGTAATAGACATAGTCTTGTTTTCAGCGTGCAAAGATACTGCTATTTTCTTCGCATTCAGCCATACTTATATTATTTTTATTC
Organism: uncultured Flavobacteriaceae bacterium; assembly: GCA_938017825.1. GTDB lineage: Bacteria > Bacteroidota > Bacteroidia > Flavobacteriales > Flavobacteriaceae > Pelagihabitans. Next base: position 14,257 of record CALIJE010000047.1, on the reverse strand, counting down.
TATTGATTTTGAGAGAGTTAATTTATTTTCTCTTGCGAAGAATCCAGCCTAATTTACCACTTAGGAAAAGACCGGCATTTACATCATCATTGAAAAAAAGTCCGGGCCCTGCCTGAACCGAAAAGTAAAAACCTTTCGAATAGGTTCGTTGAATGCCATAAAACAGAGCGGTATGATAGGAAATGGGTTCGTCATATTCCAAATTGCCTAGTAGGGGTGCTCTTACCAATAAACGGCTGATACCACCGAAATAGTTTCCACTGTTGCCTGCAATATTTTTATTGGCAGCGCGTCGTTTATTCAAATTATGAAAATACCGATATTCGGCACCAACTGCTGGAAACAATTCTACGGAGGTACTACGTCGAGAACCGCCTTCAATTTCTATGCCTATCAAAAAATCGAAATTCAAGGTTGCATTGACACCAACGCCTAATTCATATGAAACACCTGGAGCTAAGGCATTTACCTTAAATAGTCCGTTCTCAACATTCTTAGTCGTTTGTGCGGCCCCAATTACCGAACATAAAACCATCGCATAAAATAGGTTACTTTTCATAGACCACAAATCAAATTAGTTTTATCGGGTAACTCAAAAACCACACCAAACTTGTTTATATCCTTATTCAAAAGTGGGATTCTTTGACTTTCGCTTCTTAGGTGTCCAGCCAATATTGAGTCCAATCAATGGTCCGTAGCCAGAATCTACACCATCACCTCTATAGTAGCCGGCTCCCAGTTCAGCTGTAAAACTTAATCCTTTGGGGTAAGTGCGCTGTATACCATAGGCCAAACCATAAAAACCAACATTGAAATCACTGGGGCCCTCAATGTTCGTAGCTATACGCAATTGCGAAAAAAAGATGGCCTGGGCCGCAGCAATATAGTTTCCAGAATTTCCTGCAACATTTTTTCCTTTCCGTACACGTCGATTTAAATTATGATAATAACGATATCTATTGTTCCAAGCCAAGCCAAGGGCAAACCCCTCTTGATAGGTTGCCAAACCCAATCCCAAACTACTCGAAACCGTCTGATTCCTAAATAAACCCAACTCATAACTAATTCCTGGAGACAATAAATCGAATTTAAATTGATGCTTTTCCAAATGTAAGAGACCATTACCTTGTTCTGCAATTTTTCGAACCTGGGCAGTAAGGCTAAACGTAACAAGCAAGACTAAAAAGAAGAGTAATTTTTTCGGCATATATTTTAGAATTGGTAATTATCATTTCACAAAATCAAACCCGAGGGCTATATAAAACTAAAAAGTAAACCGGCGTGAAACACTATCTTTGTGTAAATTTTATGATATGGATCTTTCTCGTATTCCAAACCTAAAACATGCTGGCGCCAACAACTTCTTCCTACTTTCAGGGCCCTGTGCCATTGAAGGCGAAGACATGGCCCTTCGTATTGCAGAACATATTGTTTCCATTACCAATGAACTTCAAATACCCTATGTTTTTAAGGGAAGTTTCAAAAAGGCCAACCGCAGCCGGGTAGATTCGTTCACGGGAATAGGTGATGAAAAGGCCTTACGGATTTTGAGGAAAGTCTCTGAAACATTCGATGTGCCCACAGTGACCGATATTCATGAGGCAAAAGACGCTGCAATGGCCGCCGAATATGTCGATGTGCTGCAAATACCCGCCTTTTTGGTCCGACAAACAGAATTAGTAGTGGCCGCAGCGAATACCGGCAAGGTCGTAAATCTTAAAAAAGGACAATTTATGTCGCCTGAAAGCATGCAACATGCCGTGAAGAAAGTGACCGATTCTGGAAACCAACAAGTGATGATCACAGACCGAGGTACGATGTTTGGCTATCAAGATATGGTCGTCGACTTTAGAGGCATCCCAACAATGAAAACCTATGCCCCAGTGGTCCTTGATGTCACCCACTCCTTGCAGCAGCCCAACCAGACTTCTGGTGTAACCGGAGGTAGGCCCAATATGATCGAAACCATTGCAAGGGCAGGTATCGCCACAGGGGTAGACGGACTCTTTATTGAAACGCACTTCGACCCTAGTACCGCCAAAAGTGATGGCGCCAATATGCTCCACCTCGATCATTTAAAAAACTTATTGACCAATTTGGTCGCACTTCGTAAAACCGTAAACCAGCTTTCTTAAGCCAAAAAAAGAAAGTACGCATAACCGCCAAACCATGAATTTCAAATTCGTTTCCATTCTATTGTTAATCCTCTTTTCAGTGCCGGTTGAAGCGCAACAACAGGGTACTTTCGGCCGTCTCACGGAAACTGAAAAGAACTTCGCCTCCTACGACAAAGACGCATCGGCTCACGCGGTGGTGCTTTATGAAAAAGGGGATACCTATTTTGAGGTAATCAATCAGCGAATTCAGTTGGTGAAAATTTATCATGGCAAAATAAAAATTCTAAATGAAGAAGCCTTTGATGAAGCCGATATTTCAATAGCAACCTATCATACTAAAAATGCTGCGGAAAGCGTAAAAGACATCAAGGCTGTAACCCATAATGATGGTATAAAATCATTCGTGCCCGAAGCAGACATCTTTACCAATGACCTCAGCGAAAGAGTCTCCGAAAAGCGATTCACCTTTCCTAATATAAAGGTGGGAAGTATCATTGAATACAAATACAAGATCATATCCCCTTTTCTATACAATTTAGATGGGTGGGAATTTCAGTCGAACCTACCAAAGTTATACAGCGAATTCAATGCCAAGATCCCCGGGAACTATTTATACAATAGAAGCCTAATAGGCAGTCTAAATCTGCACATTAACGAGGCTAAAATAGAAAAAGAGTGTTTTTATGTTTCGGGCTATCCAAAGGCTGCCGACTGTGAGGTCTTAAAATATGTCATGAAAGATATCCCGGCATTCAAAGCTGATGATGACTATATGCTTGCACCTTCAAATTATAAATCTCGACTCGAATTTGAATTATCGGTATACCAAAAGTTCGATGGCTCTAGGGATGAATACACCAAGAGTTGGAAGGACGTCGACAAAGAATTTAAAACTGACAAGGATATTGGCAAACAACTTACCAAGAAAGGATTTTTTGAAAAAAACGTACCGAAAAGTTTACTAACTAACGGTGACCCCTTACAAAAGGCCAAGAACATTTTTGAGTTCGTTCGAGATTATTATACCTGGAACGGTCGCTACTCTACCTATGGCAAGGCCAGGGTAAAAGATGCCTTTAATTCAAAAAAAGGCAATGCATGGGAAATAAATATGTCCTTGATCAATCTCTTGAATGCCGCCGATATAAAAGCCAATCTGATGCTCACTTCAACCCGGCAAAACGGCCTCCCTAAAAAAGCGCATCCGGTCATGTCTGATTTTAACTATGTCATCGCAAAGACCGAAATCGATGGTACAACTTATTTGCTAGATGCTACCGATAAATACACACCTTTCGGAATGCTACCCTTTAGGGTTTTAAATCACTATGGCAGGGTAATGGACTTTAAATCTGAGAGTTACTGGCACGATATCAAACCCGTGGACAAGAATAAATACCAAATACGAGCCAGTATGAAATTTAATGTGGAAAATCAGAATGCAGAAGGTGTTTTTGATGTGGTGTCTACCGGATACCCTGCAGTTACAACTCGGGAGACTATTGCAGAATCTAGTGAGGAGCAATACTTGGAGCGAATGGAAGAAAGTATCGAGGGTGACTTCGAAATAACGCAATATGAGCTGCACAAGCAACGTAGCAGCGAAAAAATGGTTTCTGAACGCTTTTCATTTGAAATGGGCGATATTTTAGACGATGAAATGGTGTATTTCAATCCTTTTTTTATTCGGTTTTTTGAAGAAAATCCATTTTCAGAAGAAGAGCGTAACTACCCTATTGATTTTGGCTATCCGGTTACCTATAAATACCTGATCAATATTTTACTGCCTGAAGGTTATAAGGTACATGAATTGCCACAAAAAGTTGCCGTAGCCTTAGGCGAAAGCAGAGCGGCTACATTGCTTTTTGACCATAACCAAACAACTGGCAACCTTTCATTTTCGTTTGAACTGTCCTTAAACGGAAGTTATTTCGAAGCAAGTGATTATACATTCTTGAAGGATCTTTTTAAACAAGTGACCAATGTTCAAAAAAATACCTTGGTCGCACTTAAAAAAGAGTGATTTGTGCAGGCTAAGCCGTTATAGATTTTAAACTACCTTTGTTCTATGCAAAAGATCTTTCCCTTCTTAGGATGGTTGAGTGGGTATAAAAAAGCCTATCTGCCGAAAGATTTAGTCGCCGGACTCACAGTTGCGGTAATCTTGATTCCTCAGGGAATGGCCTATGCAATGATAGCGGGTTTACCTCCTGTTTATGGACTTTATGCAGCCCTTGTTCCTATCGTAATTTATGCATTAATGGGCACTTCGCGCCAGGTGGCAATGGGTCCTGTTGCGATGGACTCACTTTTAGTAGCCGCAGGCCTTGGAACTTTGGCCATTTCCGGAATGGAGAATTATATCGCAATGGCACTTGTTCTTGCATTCCTGGTAGGCTCCATTCAATTCTTGCTAGGAGTATTTCAAATGGGGTTTTTGGTTCGGTTTCTGTCAAAACCGGTTATTAGTGGGTTCACATCTGGGGCCGCCTTGATCATTATATTTAGCCAATTAAAACATCTTCTGGGAACCGAAATTCCTTCGAGTCGTTTTTTCCACCAACAAGTTATTAACGCCTTCCAAAGTTTAGGGGATACCAACCTGTATGATTTGGGTTTGGGTGTCCTTGGGATTGTACTGATCGTTCTTTTAAAGAAATGGAATAGGAGAATCCCAGGTATACTTCTCGTAGTTTTTTTAGGCATACTTGCGGTATTTAGTCTTAATCTTGAAAAGTACGGGGTACATATCGTAGGCTCAGTGCCACAAGGGATGCCCTCTTTTTCAATACCTGCCATTGACTTGGAAAAGATCAACTTGTTATGGCCCATCGCCTTGACCATCGCCTTAGTGGGCTATTTAGAAACAATTTCTATTGGAAAGGCAATCGAAGAGAAGACTAATACAGATCATATAAAGCCAAATCAAGAACTGGTCGCCATGGGTGCCTGCAATATGATCGGGTCCTTTTTTCAATCATATATTTCTACAGCAAGTTTTTCACGTTCAGCGATTAACAATGAGTCGGGCGCTCAAACAAATTTGGCTTCTATTTTTTGTGTTATTTTGGTGGTCCTGACCTTACTCTTTCTAACACCCCTATTTTATCATCTGCCTAACGCGGTACTGGCTAGTATCATAATGGTATCGGTATTTGGCCTAATCGACATTTCGTACCCAAAAAGATTATGGAAGCAAGGTAAAGGAGAACTTCTGGTCCTGACAATTACCTTCTTGGCAACATTGTTTATCGGTATTACTCAAGGAATTCTTATCGGAGTGCTATTCTCCTTGATGCTAATGGTGTACAAGACCTCCCGACCACATTTTGCCACCTTGGGCAATATTCGAAATTCGGACTATTACAAGAATGTAAAGCGTTTTGGGGATGAGGTAATTTTAAGGGAAGACCTCCTGATCGTTCGCTTTGATGCTCAGTTGTATTTTGGCAACGCCGACTACTTTAAAGATCATTTATTAGAACTTATTGAGAACAAGGGAAGCGCCTTAAAGGGGGTAATCTTGAATGCCGAAGCCATTACATATATCGATTCTACCGGGGCGAAAACCTTGACCAGGGTTATCGATACGATTCATGGCAAGGGCCTTCAATTTTATATTGCCGGGGCCATTGGCCCAACTAGGGATACCATATATAAAAGTAGGATCATTGGCGCGTTAAAAAAAGAATACCTTTTCGTAAAGACAAAGGAGGCGGTCGCCTATTTTGATGATCCCCAATCGATTACAAAAATTCAAGATAAAATAGCGCACCAAAATAGTACAAATGTGACCAAAGTCATATGATATAATATTAAGGTAACGTACTTTTATACGACTAAAGATTTAAGCAGTTTAGCAATGAAAATAGAACAGATTTATACAGGATGCCTTGCACAAGGTGCCTACTACATAGAAAGCGACGGAGAAGTCGCCATAATCGATCCGTTACGCGAGGTAGAACCCTATATACAGCGAGTCGAAAATGACAAAGCACGCATAAAATATATTTTTGAAACACATTTCCATGCAGACTTTGTTAGTGGCCATGTTACGCTTTCCAAGAAAACAGGAGCTCCGATCATCTATGGGCCAGAAGCAAATCCGTCGTTCGATTGTATAATCGCAGAAGACGGGCAAGAGTTTAAGTTGGGAAAAATAACAATAAAGGTTCTTCATACCCCTGGTCATACCATGGAAAGTACCACCTATTTATTGCGCGACGAAAACGGTAAAGATCATGCAATTTTCTCAGGAGACACACTGTTTTTAGGCGATGTAGGGCGACCTGATCTTGCTCAAAAAGCAGCAGATATGACCCAAGAAGACTTAGCTGGAATACTGTTTGACAGCTTAAGAACAAAAATTATGCCCTTGGCCGACGATGTAATCGTCTATCCCGCTCATGGCGCCGGTTCCGCCTGCGGAAAAAATATGATGAAAGAAACCGTTGATACACTGGGCAATCAGAAAAAAATGAACTACGCGCTGCGTGCCAATATGAGCAAAAGTGAATTCATTGCCGAGGTAACAGACGGATTGTTGCCGCCACCTAAATATTTTCCTCTAAATGTAAAAATGAACAAAGAAGGTTATGAAGATATTCATGAGGTACTAGAAAGAGGTACGACCGCTTTGTCGCCAGCCGACTTTGAACGTGCTGCCAACGAGACGAATGCCGTTGTTTTAGACGTACGGCATCAAAACGATTTTGTCGAAGGCCATATTCCTCGGTCGATATTTATAGGTTTGAACGGCGATTTCGCTCCTTGGGTCGGGGCCTTGATAGCCGATACACAACAACCCATTTTGTTGGTCAGCCCAATTGGCAAAGAAGAGGAGGCCATTACACGCCTAAGTAGAGTTGGTTTTGATGGAACAATAGGTTATTTGAAAGGCGGTTTCGATTCTTGGAAGAAGGCTGAAAAACAAGTTGATACACTGCCTTCCTATTCTGCGGCACAATCTGCTAAAGAGTTCATGGCCTCAGGTGCACCGGTCTTCGATGTGCGAAAAGATGGCGAATTTGCCTCTGAACATATCGAAAATGCTTTTCATACACCTTTGAGCAATATCAATAAACATTTGTCCGAATTCCCAAAGCAAGGTACGTTTTATGTACACTGCGCCGGTGGATACCGTTCGGTAATTGCGGCTTCAATCCTCAAAAGTCGTGGCATTCATAATTTGGTAAACATAGAAGGTGGGTTCGGGGCCTTAAAAAACACAACGGCCAAGACTACCGACTTTATTTGCCCTACTACCCTTTAAAAGGTGATATAGTAAGGCCTTAACTCCTGCTAAAGCGGTTTTTGATGCTTTTGTTTCAAAAAATGAAGGCTTTTCTTACGAATATTGCAAATGTTAAGAGTTTCCTAAAGGTTTTATATAAGGTCATCCAATAAATCCTTATCTTTAAGTAGGACACTTATTGCAGAATGATCAAAAATTTTATTGAGAAAATCGGAGCAATGAATAGTGTGATGCTCCTAGTCGTTCTTTCAATTATCGTAGTATCGGAATATTTATTCTTGAAAGGCGAAAAATTGGATGCCATTTTCGTGGCGTTCTGGGCACCGACCATACTCGGGTTTATGAATTACCTGAAATACAAAAAGTGATGGATTTTATTCTGCTTTATTCCTTGTTTGTCGCGGCCATCTTTATGATATGGTTACTCTTTGTAATTCGAATGTATCGTAAACTCAAATAACTTTTATTCCGCCAACGGACGTTCCAAGAAAACATTCAACTTCCCATCATTTTTTGCCAAATACGATCGTACGATACGCGCCGTTTCCAATGTATTCTTTTGTGGAACTAAAAACGCTTCAAGGTCGGACTTCGATTTAATTTCAAAATCCTTTTCAACAAAGCCATACCCGCAATAACTGCCATTTCTAATTTGTACAAATGCATCCTCGGTCAAGGTTCGGCCTTTTTCCTTTATAAGCAAATCAGAATCTTTTTCAGATAAACTAGCTAGTGCTACTTCAACTCTTTGATTATACGCTTTGCTTTCCTCTTTGCCACGGCAAACACCCTTGCAATCGGTAATACTATAATGCGAACATCCTGAACTCGAATTGGTTTCTTGCAAGTGGCAAAACTTGGGACATAATTCAAAAGTTTTGCATAAGCGCTCTAAAAACAACCGACAATCGGTTGGGCTATAACATATGTACAGAGGTCTTGGCACATTTTTGAGTTTATTATAGGCCAAATGCATGACGTCATTGCGGTCTGTGTAGCTGAAAATACCATATTGCTGCACCGTTCTTTTCTGCGCCCTATTGTACTCTGGGTAATGATGTTTAATTGCTGTTGATTCCATTAACAAGGCCAACAATTCACTCCCGGAAAGTTCAAAATCGATATCTGTTGTAGCTCGGCAGAGGCGAACTTCCTTATTCGACTTGTCATAAAAATGACTCAAGACCCTTTTCTTGATGTTGATGGCTTTCCCTACATAAATTATTTTACCGCTAGCACCTTTAAAATAGTACACACCAGGGGAGGAAGGCAATTTATCAAAAGTAGTTTTAGCAAGCCCCGGTGGCAAGGTAGCCTCCTGGGATCTGGCATTCAAGAACTGCTTGAATACGGTTTCGGCACCTTCCGTGCGCAATAGCTTTTCGAAAAGTAAGACGGTCGCATGTGCATCGCCACGAGCACGGTGGCGATTACTTAGCGGAATGCCTAGCGCGGAGCAAAGCTTTCCCAGACTATAGGAATTATACCCAGGTATCAATTTTCGGGAAAGACGAACCGTGCACAATTTTTTACGCACAAATTCCAATCCAATGTTCTTGAATTCATGCTTTATTACATTGTAATCGAAATTGACACTATGGGCGACGAAAATCGTATCCTTCGTCATTTCCAAGATACGCGGAGCTATTTCATGAATCTTAGGTGCATTGCGAACGGTATCGTTATCAATTCCTGTAAGTCTCGTGATAAAATATGGAATATCGCACTCAGGATCTACTAGAGAGGTAAACTCATCAATGACCTCATATCCATCGAACTTAAAAATGGCAATTTCGGTAATCTTGTTTCCTTTGATCCCGTTACCCGTAGTCTCAATGTCGATTATGGTGTACACGTGATTGCGATAAATTAACTACAACTATATTTAGAGAACGGTGAAACTTTGTCTTCTGCTCCAAAACCAGATCACGGGTCAACTACATTAATTATATTTTCCTTAACCTTGGTGTTACTGCCGTTTTCGTTAGTAGCCGTTAGGCTTATGGTATATCTACCAACTGCGGTATAGGTAATCTGAGGATCAACTTCGGTACTACTCTCTGGTGTAGCTCCCGGTAAGTCCCATAGAAAAGAAGTACCGTTGGTCGAGGTATTGCTTAATTGAATCAAGCCATTGGGACGTATAGTGGTCTCTGATACCTCAAAGTCGGCTATTGGCCTCGGTGAGGCATCTATGGGTGGTAGTCCATTATCATCGGGACCACAATTCGAGGCCGCAAAAATGAGCAAACCTAGTAAGAGTATGTTGTTTATTCGTTGCATTTTTTTTGTTTTAGATTCTAAAATTAACCAAAAAAAATAACCGAAACACTACCTAAGGGCTAAGTATCGCCAAGTGGTAAAAACGAAGAAAATCACCTCACGGTGATTTTCTTCGCTAGTAAGTCGCAAAGATGATATACTTCATATCAACGCTATTGCGCTTAATCGTGGAGCCGGGGAGAATCGAACTCCCGTCCAAACAAGCAATCGCAATACTTTCTACATGCTTAGTTTCCAATTAATTTTCGACGTATACCTGACTAGAAACAGCCTAATACACGCTTATCTTCTTAAGATTTTGGTGCTACTATCGAAGTGCTAGTAACCTTATATCGACATTTACGGTGCTCCGAATTGAATCGCCGTCGACAGAGGCTATTCAGGAACATCTCGCTTTCCGACCTTGTCGGAACGAGGCTAAATCTTACTATAATTCAGATTAAGCGGCAAGAGCGTAATTATTATCGCCTGTTAAAAGTGTGGAAAATGAGATTAACGAGCTGTTGACCGGCGCTCGGCATGCTTATACTCCAATTGGTCTCGCTGTCAAAACCAGTCGGCCCCAAAATTTCAATGATCGTTATGTAATCGGCACCTTAACTGCCTAAAAACTTTCTTTACAGGCAAAAAGGTGTGTATCACCATCCCTAATACGGGCAGCAAAGCTAACAAAAACTTGCGAACCGTTGCAGAACCCATTACATTTAAGGCAAGATTTATACCAAATCAGTACATATGAAATTCGGAATCATAAAAGAGCGCAAAACCCCACCAGACAGGCGGGTAGTGCTATCACCAAAGGCCTGCCAAAAAGTCCTTTCGAATCATCCCAAGGCCGAAATTATCGTAGAACCCTCCCCTATTCGAGTCTTTAAGGACGAAGAATACAAAGAGGCCAACATTAGGGTCGCACCGAAGATGAAGGATTGTGATGTACTCCTTGGTGTCAAAGAAGTTCCCATACGATCTTTGATACCCCATAAAAAGTATTTTTTCTTTTCACATACGATCAAAAAACAACCCTATAACCGCAAACTGCTGAAGGCGATTTTGGATAAAAAGATCGAATTGTACGACCACGAAGTCATTACCAATGAACGTGAACAACGCCTTGTTGCCTTTGGGCGTTATGCCGGAATAGTTGGAGCCTACAATGGCTTTCGGACATACGGACTAAAATTTGGCCTGTTTAAACTTCCGAAAGCGGAAACCTTGACCGATCAGCAGGCACTGATCTCAGAACTCGTCAAACTAAAATTACCGAATATCAAAATTCTGCTTACCGGCCGTGGGCGAGTAGGCAGTGGGGCCCGGGAAATGTTAGACGCCATGAACCTTAGAAAAGTCACGGTGACCGAATATTTGGAAGAAAATTTCAAAGAGCCTGTATATTGTCAAATAGATGCCTCAGAGTACAATAAAAGAAAAGATGGCATTAGAGGAAATAAGACCGACTTTTTTGCCAATCCACAAGAATATCAGTCCAATTTCCTCAGATTTGCCAAGGTGACCGATTTCTATATTGCAGGACATTTTTATGGAGATGGTGCCCCGTACCTTTTTACGAGGAAAGATGCCAAAAGCCCCGAATTTAAGATACAGGTCGTTGCCGATATCAGTTGTGATATCGATGGCCCTGTGGCCACTACAATTCGCCCTTCAACTATCGCGAAGCCCATATATGGCTACCATCCGCCTACAGAAAAAGAGGTCAATTTCAAGAATAAATCGGCCATTGCGGTCATGGCGGTTGATAATTTGCCTTGTGAACTGCCCAGAGACGCCAGTTTAGGCTTCGGTGAGGCATTTTTGAAGTACGTCATCCCTGCTTTTTTCAATGGTGATGCAGACGGCGTGTTAGAACGCGCCAGGATGACCAAAAATGGCAAATTGACCAAACGATATCAATACCTTAAGAATTACGTCAACGGCAAATAATACGGCCAAGTCCATTGTTTTTAAACGGTACAAACCTGTAGTTTATCTATTTAATTCGTTGCCTGATCACAACTAGGTAAAAATTAACTAGAAATAGGTCGGGTACAACGAGTTTTTATTGTTATATACTGAAATAGCGGTAATTTCGTTTTTCCTTTTAACTAAGGTATATGACCTCAAATCGTATAAGCCCCCAAAACTGCATTAATTCGTATGACCTTCGCGTTGTACTGTCTCTGGTCTTCCTTATCTTTTTTTCGTTTGCTAGTTTTGCACAAGATACCGACGGTGATGGGGTATTGGATGCCACAGAGTTGGCAGATGCCACTGATGTTAACGACCCTTGCAGCTTTGTTTTGACCAGTGCTACAGTGCCTCCGTCAGCAGCTTTTAACGATGATGATTGTGATGGCGATGGATTATCGAACTCTGAAGAGATTACCGGCGTCGACAATCCCGTTACCCCTGCCAATCCTAATGGCAATATAACGAATCCGCTCCTCGATGATACTGATGGGGATACCGTCATAGACTCCATAGACAATTGCGCCACAACCGCAAATACCGATCAAGCAGACGGCGATGGCGATGGCGTTGGCGACGTCTGTGACAATTGTATTGCCAATTTGAATTCCAGTCAAACCGATAGCGATGGCGATGGCTTGGGCGATGCTTGTGACAATTGCCCTACACAGGCTAATCCTTCACAATCCGATATCGATTTCGATGGCATCGGCGATCCTTGCGACCCAGATGATGATAATGACACCATTTTAGATGGTTCGGACAACTGCCCTACCGTTTCAAATACAGATCAATTGGATACCGATTTTAATGGGTTAGGCGATGTCTGTGACCCAGATGATGATGGGGATTTTGTGAGTGATGGAGCAGACAATTGCCCGCTGACGTCCAATAACGGTCAAGCGAACGACGATGGCGACGCCTTGGGGAATGCATGTGACAATTGCCCAGATATTGTCAATAATCTACAAGAAGATGCAGACCTCGATGGGGTCGGAGACGTATGCGACAACTGTCCGGCACTAGTGAATTCAAATCAGGCAGATTTTGATGGAGACGGTATCGGGGACCTTTGTGATGACGATGATGATAATGATGGTGTACCCGATGTGGAGGATAACTGTCCGTTTAACAATGATCCCGACCAATCGGATTTGGATAACGATGGTGTGGGCGATCTTTGTGATACCGATTTAGATAACGATGGGGTGCCTAATGGAAGCGATACGTGTCCTACGGTATATGATCCTAACAATACAGATACTGACAGCGATGGTGTTGGGGATTTTTGCGATAATTGTAGATGGGTAGCAAACCCGGCACAAACAGATTCTGATGGTGATGGTGCAGGAGATGCCTGTGATACCTGCGGGTCCTCAGATCCTGACCAAACCGATACTGATGGCGATGGCATTCGGGATGTTTGTGATACAGATGATGACAACGATGGGGAACCAGACCTTACAGATCTTTGCCCTTTAGATGATACGACAACCATTCAGGATGCCGACGGGGACGGTGTTGGTGATAGTTGCGACAATTGTCCAATTAGCAATCCGTTACAAGAAGATATCGATGATGATGGTCTAGGCGATGCTTGTGATCCTGATATTGATGGGGATGGTGAACCTAATGCCTCTGATAACTGTCCTACAACCTTTAACCCAGATCAAACTGACACAGATGGTGATGGCAATGGTGACGCCTGTTTTGTGTGCCCAACACCTATTGGTACCGATACAGATTCAGATGGTATTGATGATGACTGTGACAATTGTATCAATGATGCCAATACGGATCAATCAGATAGCGATCTAGATGGGATCGGGGATGTCTGTGATGCCGATGCGGATAATGATGGTATACCAGATGCAATAGATCTATGTCCCTTGAATTATAACCCACTTCAAGAAGACGAGGACGGAGACGGCATAGGAGATGCATGCGATGTTGATGATGATAATGATGGAATAAAAGATACCTATGATTGTGTGGTCGACATATTCAATGGCAGTTTCGAAACCCCATTACAGTATGCCGCCCCAGACGGATGGATCGGCACCGGTGGTTCAACCCACGGAACACATGGAGCCTTGCAGGATAATTACAATGCGGCCCATGATGGCACTCAATTCATGTTTATCAATACAAACCCAGGAACAACAAGGGTAGTTACCTTAGATAAGATAATTTCCACCTTTGAGCCTGAAAATTATATTTTCACTATTGCCCTAGGGGATGGTATTGGGACGCAACAATTTAGAAATGACGGTACTTCACTAATCGAAATAGGATACGGAGATAGCCCAACTAATTTTACGCCAATTGCCGATCGTACTATTTTAGGTTCAGCAACGGCGCCTGGCACTTGGACCGATTTTGAAATTGCATTTACCCCCCCAGCTGCTGCCCATGGGCAGGGTATTTTGATACGGATTTCACATACAGGCCAAAGTGGCACACCCAATATGGCGGCTGGCAACTACGACAATATTCGCTTGGTTAAGGATACCGATGGCGACGGTGTATCAAATTGTTTGGATACCGATTCTGACGGTGATGGTTGCTTTGATGGAGCTGAAATGGGCTTTGTGGTTGATGCCGCAGGTGAGCTGCAAGGTAGTGGTGTTGACACGGAAGG
>CALIJE010000046.1 GCA_938017825.1 uncultured Flavobacteriaceae bacterium | reverse complement strand
GGCGTTTATCGTGCACTTTTCGATACAGTGACCGGAAATCTATCCAATATGACATTGGTCGCAGAAATGGAAAATCCATCCTTTGTAAAATTATCGCCCGATAATAAATTTCTTTATGCAGTCGAAGAAACAAACTCCTATAATGAACTAGGCGGGGCCGTTTTTGCCTTTGCGGTTTCCGATAGCACCCTACAACTCTTGAACACTAGGGGCACTGGCGGAGCGCATCCTTGTCATGTCGCCGTATCACCCAATGGGGCAACTGTTGCCGTATCGAACTATACCGGTGGTAATTTGGCACTTTTTTCTATAGATGCCACAGGAAGATTGAACGAAGACAAACAAATCATTGATCATAAGGTCCTCGATTCAACGAAAACGGCCCATGTGCATATGACGAAATTCTTGGGCAATTCAATATTTGTGGCCGATTTGGGAATGGATGCTGTGAGGCAATATATTAATACGGACGGAGCGTATACCCCCGCAATGCAGGCATCCTTGAATGTCGCCGAGAAGGCAGGGCCAAGGCATTTTGAGTTCAGTGCGAACGAAAAACACCTTTATGTAATCAACGAATTGAATTCGACCATTTCGGTTTTCGAAGGAGATGAAATGGGCATCTATCATGAGATATCCACGACCTCAACCTTAGCGAAAGACTATACTGGCGCAAATGCCTGCGCAGACCTACACCTCTCCGAGGACGGTAAATTTCTATACGCATCGAACCGAGGGGAAAACACCATCGTCATTTTTAAAGTTAACGAACAAACAGGCAATCTTACCACCGTAGGTCGTGAAGCCGTAGAAGGAGACTGGCCCAGGAATTTTGCAATTGATCCTTCCGGAAAATTTCTTTTGGTAGCGAATCAGAAGAGCAATAATATCAGCGTTTTTGAACGAAATTCCAAAAGTGGCACCCTCAATTTTTTGCATGAAACGAAACTGGGCAGCCCCGTATGTTTAGAGTTCATGTGGTAAATAAAGAGCTCAATAATAGGACCCCTTGAGGTTCAATATTTGGGTGTCAAAAAAAATATTTTTAGCCTATTACAATTGTATGCCCGGATCATTCTCATAGGCCGAATCGATCTGAACCAGACGTTCAAGCAATGCCGTGAACAATCTGAAAATTAGCTGCAGCTTTTCTTTGTCCTTAATGATACCCCTTTGTTGAAAAAGAAGCATATCAACATTCGGGGGAAACTTCTTCGAGAATACCCCGTTGCTGCTTTTGACGCGAACATTAATGTTCGGAATTACGTCAAAAAGCGCCTTCAATTGGGCATCACGTAACAGCTTCTTCACTTTCTGAACATTGTTTCCTTGAATAACGAATTTTGGATCAAAACGTGGATCTTGAATTTGTATGTCTTGGCCCCCAAAAGCCTTCGCCATGCCTGAAAAGAAGCCTTCCTCGTAAATTCTAAACTGGAGTCCGTCTTTATTAACGAAAGGAATCCGCATGCGCGTATAGACCCCTCCGTTACCATCGCTCCAATTGTCCAATAACATTTCCCAGTTATTGTGTTTGTATCGTAGCGCGCCCGATTTCCAAAAGCCCCCGTCAATATACTCCCCGCCAATATCCTTGGCGATCTGTCTCCAAATTTCCTCTTTTGAAGGGCCAAAAATTCCTTCTAAAAATCCCATTGTCCTATTGTTGCTTGGTTTACTATTTATTTATGCTCATTTTTTCGTAGGCTTCCTTTACAAGTTCCTGCCCATAAATTCGTTCCAATTTACGAATAGAAAAGTGCGCTTGCGCCATACGCTGAAAATGGTTGATAAATGCCAAATTAATCGATGCTCCCCCAGCCGCTCCTAGCACGGGCACTGCCTGGGCCACAAACTTTTCGGAAACTTGCACACTAAAGCGCGACGCAATGACTGCCAATGCCGTCAAAAAGGGATTGGCACTACCTGCAACTAAATTGCCCAAGGCCGTTGCACCCCCTTTTACCGCCGAACTTAGTGCAATTCGCGAAGCGTAATAACCCGTTTCGATACTATTGTCGTGCTTACTTTTACCACCAAGGGCAAAGACCTGTAGACAGGCCAATTGGGTATCCAGTTCGTTTAGATCTTCTCCTTCATTTCTAGCAATATCCATGATACTGCGCATCATCAATTTGGTCGTGACCCCTAAATCGACAGCAAAGGCCGTTGCCCCAAATGCCCCCCCGATAGCTCCCGATGATGTGACCAATGCCTTGTAAGTTTTGTTCCAAGGCGCACTTTTGGGGCGTTCTTTCCGCATTGAAAACAAGTTACTTTTGACCACCGTATGCAATACCTTATAACTAAGGTCGTGTAACCACTGCTGTTGTTTTTTAGGCAAGAGAGCCAGTTTGCTCTCAAGGACATTCCCTACAGTGTTTAGGCCCTTCATGGCCCAACCAACATCCTCCATCTTTTTTTTGGCATTCAACAGCAGTAGCTCGTCTTCAATGCTCAAAACCTTAGTCTTCGTCATATTTCAAATTTGTTATAGAAAAAGAAACCAGTAAAAGAACCCTAGAACCCCAAGGGTACAACATATGGTGATTATCAAATCTCTTTGTGCCGATTTTTTGGCCTTCTTACGAATTTCGGTTTTGATACGCGCCAGTTCCATCGGACTCACCTGTTTGAATTCCAATTCGGTTTTACCCGACTGTTCATAGAGCAACTGTCTCATGTCCTTAATCTTGCGCTTTTTCAATAGCGCCCGATTATTCTTCATTACCGTAGTTGCATGTTGTGCAAAGCCTCCTCCTCCCATAATGCTGATTGTATTTGTTACTATATGGGTAGCGAATAGACTGAAATTGTTACAAACATGCGATAACCGCTATTCAAAAAGCAAATATCCCAAGAGTATACTCCGCGCGGTCCAACTTAGGGTGCGTATCCAATTTGTGCGAATCAATTTGTTCATCAAAGTATGGGTAGGAGTCTCTACCAATTGCATATGCGTAGGGACCTGAAATATAAAAGTACTAGCCCAAATCAATCCCAATAACACCATATTTACCAAAAACAACTGGCTGTAATCGGTAAATAAAAGCCATAAACCAGTACCTAATTCTGCAAACATTAGCGGTACGGTAATATAACCAGTAGCGTAATTTTTTTTCTGATAGGCCGGGAATTTGGCCGCCGGAATTTCCTTAAAAAGAGGGTAATGCACGATTTGAACAAACCAACAAAGGCCACACATAAAAAGGCTGGTAAAAATATGTAGCAATAGCACCAAATCCATAAAACAAAGATAGTGAACTCTAAAAGTTTAGCTATTCATACGATTCGAGTAGATCCTACTTTTGGTTCATGTGAGGTGGTTCGCCTAAAAATCTTGGCGAAAGGGTTGATTCCTTTAAAAGTCTGTCGCTATCACTAGATTATTTAATATCTTCCAGCTAGATTCCCCTCAAAACTTATCGCCCATGAAAAATGCCAAAATTTTATATGCCTTAGTTGCAGTCTATTTTCTTGCGCTATACAGCTCATGTGCACAAAGCACTGAAAGTACCGGGAACCTAGAACAATCCATAAACCAAATTTTCAAGGATTTTGACCATCCGCAAAAACCTGGTGCCGCCGTAGCAGTTGTCCAAAATGGGAAGATCGTATTTAAAAAAGGGTACGGTAGTGCCAATTTGGAATATGATATCCCTGTAAGTCCCAAGACCATTTTTCATGTGGCCTCGGTATCAAAACAATTTACGGTCTTCGCGCTATTGATGCTGGCCGAAGAGGGGAAGCTCTCGCTTGATGACCCTATTCAAAAACACATCCAGGAAGTTCCTGATTTTGGACAAGAAATTACGTTGAGACATTTGGCAACACATACCAGTGGTATGCGCGATCAATGGGACCTCTTAAATCTGGCTGGTTGGCGTTGGGACGATGTCATTACCAAGGAGCATATCTTAAAGATCGTCTCCAAACAGAAAGAACTTAATTTTGATCCAGGTGAACAGTATATGTACTGCAATACCGGCTTCACGCTCTTGGCGGAGGTTGTGGCTCGAGTATCTGGCCAATCATTCGCTGAGTTTACACGAATTAGAATGTTCGAGCCATTGCAAATGACCAATTCGCTATTCTATGACAACCATCAAAGAATTGTTAGAAATAGGGCGTATTCATATTACCCATGGGCATTCGGATATCAAAAAAGCATTTTAAGCTTTGCCAATGTGGGCGCTACCAGTTTGTTCACTACGGTTGAAGATCTGAGCTACTGGGCGATGAATTTCAAGAATCATACAGTGGGCAATAAACGTATTATTGATCAAATGAATACCTTGGCCGTATTGAATAATGGTGAGACTTTTGGCGGGGCCTATGGGCAATTTGTAGGTCCGTACAAAGGCTTGCAGCAAATTCAACACAGTGGAGGTGATGCTGGTTATCGTTCGTATTTAGTGCGATTTCCCGAGCAAGACTTTGCTGTTTCGGTAGTTTCGAATAGTGGGGTTTCCAACCCCAGTGCCTTGGCGACCGAAGTCGTGGATTTGTATTTAAAGGATGCATTTACCGTGGAAGAAAAAAAGGCTAGGGAAGAAACAAAAACCATTACACTTTTAAAAGCCGAACTGAAAGGTTTTGAAGGCTCGTACTGGGATGCAAAAGACCTCTATTCAAGAAAGATTCATTTAAAAGGAAATGTATTGCAATACGATCGAGGTAACGGCAACATCACCGAATTGGCGCCGGTTACGGCGAATACTTTTGTAATGCTCAATATCCCCAATGAGGTTATCGTGGCCTTTGTATCAGAAAATGGGCAGGATCGAATGATCGTCTCGGAAGGGGATACCGTTTTGGGAAGATTGGACGAGTATAAACCGGTCGACCCTTCGACCATAGACATTCGACCATATTTAGGAAGCTATAGCAGCGACGAATTGAGCACTAGCTACAAGTTAATTGAGAAAGATGGGCAATTGACGGCAACACATCCACGAGTATCGGATATCCCCTTAAGTTTGATCAAAACCGATGTATTCAATGCTGGCGGGAATACTCTTGTTTTCACCAAAAATAGCTCGGGCACCGTAAACGGTTTCAAGATATCTACTGGCCGCGTAAAGAACCTAAAGTTCAGTAAGAACTGAGTTCGTTAAAATCATATATTTGAAAGTGAAATCAGTTGTTTATGAATGTGATCCCCTTACAAGGATTTCCTCAATTTAATATTTATAGCACCCCGCTTCTAATTTTAGGGCTGCAAGGGGCAATTTTATGCATTCTACTTTTTAGGAGGTATT
>CALIJE010000045.1 GCA_938017825.1 uncultured Flavobacteriaceae bacterium | reverse complement strand
CCATATTGCTCCGCTAAACCTAAACTTCTTTTCGTGTACGTAATCGCAGTCTCATGTTCTTCTTTTTCTACATAGATATCGGCCATGGCCATGAGATACACACTTATGGGGTAATAGTCTTGAGACTCTTTTAATATACGTATGGCTTCATTAATATTCCTTTCGGCTAAATCGCTTTGACCTGTATTGGCGTAAACCATCCCAATATTGCCCAAATTATAGGCTTTACCAGTAACATAATCAGCTTCCTCATAAAGTTCACCTGATTCTTTGAAATACACCAAAGCAGAATCGTATTTTTTATTGGTAAGCAAGGCATCACCCGCGTTTAAAATAGAATTTGCCAAAGACAAAGTGTCCTGAGTTTTGCGCAGGGTAGTGATTGCTCGGTCATAGTAGCGCATCGCGTTTTTATGGTTTTCTGAAATTGCGTAAATGTCAGCAATAGCACCATAGGCACTGCCCTCCAGCGAAATCAAATTTTCTCTTTTTGCAATTTCAGCGCTCTTGAAAAGTGACTTTAGGGATTCTTCTAAATCACCAAGCATATTTTGTATACTACCTTTTTGAAAATACCCTTGAGATAGGTAACCATACTCACCGTTTTTCTCAGCTAATTGTATTAATTCTTCGGCGTATTGAAGACTAAGTTGGTAATTATTTACTTCATTAAATGATAGCCATTTTAGTAATTCTAATTTGGCTTCGCCTTTAAGCGCGTCCTTTTTATAAATAGAAGTCAAACTATCGGCAATACGCTGGTCTTGCGCTATAGTCGAAATGCTAAAAAAGCAAAAAAAGCCTATTAGAGAATAATAAGCTATTTTATTATCAATCATGATAATTACCTGTTTTGTTTTGGAACGGACCTAATCCTTGGATCAATAACAAAAGTTTTAGGATCTAGGGGTTCATCTTTGAGCTTGGTCCATACTGGCGTAGGATGGTAGGTCACCAAGTAGTACACATTTGAAGCCGCAAAAATAATGGGTCCTTTTCCACTATCACCGGCAATACCTTCAATTAAAATGGGTGCATCGGCAACCGTTTGCCATGTGTTTTGAGAAATTTCCATACGAGCAACTTTTGAACCCGCATAGATAACGGGACCACTGCCATAATTACAAGACATACCTTCTATTGCAAAAGGAGCAGTCGTAAGAATGTCCCATGCATTCGTACTAGTATTATAGTAGGCAACCTGTGTGCCAGAATAAATTAGAGGGTCATTGGTGCTAGTCGCTGTAATGCCATCTATTAGAAAGGGAGCAGGTGGAAACGTGATCCAATTAGTTTGTGTAGAACTACTCAAAGCGGCCACCTGAGTACCCGAATATATTATGGGGCCTTTGAATTTATCACCGGCCAAGCCTTCTATAGCGAATGGGGGTGCTACCATGGAAGTCCACGAGGTATCACCTTTGGTAATGAAGGCTAATTGTGAACCCCCATAGGCAATAATTCCATTGGAATTGTTACCAGAGATACCATCAATTTCAAAGGGGGCATCGGGAAGCCTTTTCCAAACATTGTTCTGATAATTATCGATATAAGCGACCTGCTTACCTACAAAAACTATAGCACCATATTGATTTTCACCGGTAATACCATTATAGCCATTTAGGCCTATAGTAATGCTATAATCCTCAGTGTCGTTTGGTGGTCTGAAATCCGCATCTTTTATTTTAGCACGGTATCTATTATGACTATTTCCACGACCAATTTGCTGCATTATTTCGGCTCCTTTTTCCCTTTTTACACTTTCTATGAATACAGGTGTTACGCCATTTTTAGCTACCGCAGTCCATGTTATTTTCTGGTTTTTATCAACTACAGATTCGAAGTCTTCAGGTCTGCCAATGACAGCTATAGGATCATTTCGATCATCGGAAAATTCTACCATCAATTTTTTGTTAATCTCATTGATGTTGGCCGTGTCTACTTTAACTGTAATATTCGTGTCTTGCCCCATATTTAGTTGGTTTTGTTTGGTTAATTAGCTTATGAATCAATATAAATAGATTCGAAAAAACTAGGTCTTGGGTCTGTGATGAACGCCTATAAATACTGTCCGAAAGGGCATATTTATTTTCAAAACCTAAATAGAGAGGGAAGTTTACTGTGGTTAAGGTAGTATATTTTTTTGTATTTCAAGGCAGTTTTTTGAAACGACTCTAGTACTATCTTATTGAAAACATCTCATTTATAAAAACAAAAAATATAGTTGTTCGAGTAAGAAGAGTTATTATTATACAAGGACTCACTTATTCTCTTCTGAAGTTTTAACTGTGCCTCATTTGAACATAAAGCATCCAAATTAAAATTCTCAGCTATATTCGTTATCTTTCGACCAAGACTTATAAACTAAATAAATTTGTTCCCCGCGAATTTCTAATTATTGGCATGGAACAATCAGCAGAGGATCAAACTACAGAACCCATTGTACAGTCAGAAAAAAAACCAATCTTTAAAGGTCATGCCGAAGAGTTGGTAGATCATTATTGGGGAAGTATCAATTATGTGGCCGGATTAATCAAATCTTCGGAAATTAAAGCGGGACTCATCCTCTCATTTTATGGCATTTTGTTCAACATCATTTATAGAAATCTTGAATTGGTACTTGAAAGGGCAGAAAATCACCACTTTCTATATGTACTTATAGGGCTCTGGTTCATATTAACAGTTTCATCTATTTTTTTTAGTATTCGTTGTTTTATGCCAAGGATTGAAGGCAAATATGACAAAAACATCTTTTTTTTCAATGATGTTATTTCCAAATATGGCGACATCAAGGAGTTTTCAAAAAGTTTCTATAAAATCAGCCTAGACCAAGAGGAGTTATTTCATCAATTGGGTCAGCAAATATTTATAAACTCAAAAATTGCGGCGATTAAATTTAAGTTTGTAAATCGTTCGATTCGAATGCTTGCCTTGGGTTTGTTGTCTCTTTTTGTAATAGCAGTTTGCTATACCTACTTAAGCGAATAAGCCGAAAATCGAAATACATACAAGAAAAATTCAACTTCAGTTTGCTCAAACGGAAATTACCTTCATGAGTTTACTATTAATGATTTGTCTGCTTTTTCTTATTCAAATGAATCTTACCAAACGCAGAAAACATTTCTTGTTTGGTAGCGCCACTTGAATTCAAACACAAAAAAAACCGATTCAGATAAGTGAAGCGGTTATTGGTAATTAGAATCTCGCCTTCGTTTGAAGGACTATAAATTATCTGTTTGAACATTTCGTAACTGCGTTTTATAAATTCAGTTAGCTCTTCACCCTTAAGCAAGCCTTTAGAAAGACGCCAACTCGATTGTCATTTTCAGTAAACCGACCAATTTCTCCCTATAAATCTTCTTCAGGAGTAGAATCTGTTTTGGTGTTTTTTCTTTTATAGAAATTGAACATTATTTTGATTATCCTTTATTTGAACTTTGGTACGAACTATGTTCTTAAATTTTTACACAACTATTTCTTAAACTCTTTGGAACAATCAAAACAAAAGACACTTCTCTTTTTAAGCAACAAGGGGAAGCCTAACAACAAAACCGAAATAGCCCAATCCTTTCTTGAAAAATAGGGATTTGATATCTCCTTACCATTACAATATGGACAACAAACTTCACTCATAGAAATAATAATCCTTTAATTGAACTCTAATTAACCGGACTAGCGATTTTTATAAGAGTACTTTGTTATGGCTGTTGTTGATTTTTCGGTCTAGACTAAGTTAATCAATACAGTTACGTTTCATCTCATGTGGTACAACGGTCTTATGTAGTTCTTTATGTACGTTATTCATTTTCCCAATTTTGAACTTCACTTAAATTGATTACAAATTCAGTTTTCTTTCCTATTGAGAGGTATTCTTTCTCAAAAACTATCAGGTCATTTTCAAATCTCAAAGGCTTTATAAATCCTTTTTCAGCTTTTGAGATTCTCGCAAACGTCCTTGTTTTCAAGTCAACCAAAGTCAAGGCTGTAAACGGTCCTTTTTGATAGTCAGTTGACAACCACTCTTGAAGTGCTAAGTACTTTGCTTCAGGATGCCACTTAAATTCAAATCCAAAAATTCTATTATTGATCAACTCCCCATCCAACTTCAATTTATAATAAGTGGGTCCGAATCTAATTTCCCCTTCAAAAATGAAGGCAAAACCATGAGCTTTTCCTGGTGATTTATATGTACCTATTTTTTTGCCCATTTTTTAATTCCCCTCAACGGTTCGGCCATGATTAGTGCGGGGAACTAAAAATAATGAACTTTAGTTTAAGCCCTACGCCCGTTTTGTTTATCGGTTTTGTTAGCGGCGGGTTATAATTAGTTTAGCAACTCAGATTTTATCACGTTTGGTCGCCTCATCGAGTTTTCAGCATCACGTAACGACCTAAACCTTTTTACACTGGTCAATTTTATGTCTCCGTAGAGCAAGTAAGTCATCCGGACTTTTATAAGCTTCTTTGTTCTGTTCTTTTTGGTCCATTTAACAAGTTGGTCCGCTATTTCGTCGTCAATATTTTTACTTATTTTACGGAATCTTTTGTTTCCAATCCTTTTTCCGTAAGGGCGTAAATGTTTTGACCATTCTCCGTTTCGGAATTTGCCTTTGTGGTATATGGAATTTAAATTATAGCTCATTTTTTCTGTTTGGGCTAACGGCTGGGCTATGATTCGTTGCGTACTTTTCCAACGGAAAATGTCCGTCAGCACCCAAGATAATTAATTGCGAGGATTTCCATTTTGGTAAATCCACCAGAAATAAATTATACATCGTGTTGTCTACTGTTTTTCTTTTTTAATATTTTCAATGCCCTTTCTTTGGCTTTATACTCATACGTACCTTTTTCAACCTCAATTTTTTCGATTTTACTGATTGCTGCTGTATTTCCGAATTCTCCAAGTCCATCAAGTGCATGACCTCTAACGGCATTATCTTCCAATCCATCCAAAAGAGCTTCGTAGGCTCTATCGTTTTTTATTTTGGGAAGGGTTCTTAGAAAAAGCATTTGTCTAGCGGCCCCAAATCTTTTGTTTTTGCAAATCTCAATTATATCAGGATATGATTCTTTATCATCTATTTCACAAAGAGCATTTCCGACAACCCAAAGGAATAATTCCGAATAGTTATCCGCTTCATGAAACATTTCAATCAAGAAAGGAACGGCCTTTTTTATTCCTTTTTCAGAAAGAGCTCTCACAATCATTTCCTTTTCATTACCCTCAACTTTGGGAAGGAATTCCAAAAGAGTATCAACATATGCCTTTGACGAAACCCTACTATTCACCAAAGTATCTATTGGTTGCCCTATCTCTTCTAGAAATTTGTAGCTAGGAACTCCCTCATTACTAAGTTTAATATTTAGTTTTTGATATTCTGTCATTTAGATAGCAGACAACGGTTTGGCTATGATTAATGCGGGGAACTAAAAGTAATGAATTCGATCCTGTCTGTCTGCCTACGGCAGGATTCATAAAAACGATAAAGCTCGTAATAAGTTCCAAAACCCCTCGTAAATTTAGGTTTTGTTGCGCCTAGGCTTATTCTTTTTTACTCCAAATGAATTTTTGTCAATCCAGATTAAGTTCCAGCTATCTATAAATTTGGATTGTGGACTCTTAAATTTGAGCTGCTGGTATTCTTTATCAAACATATAAGTTCCCATTTTGTTTTGAGGTTTATTAGCTACATGTTCATTTCCGCATCTTCGAGGTTTGCGACTTTTTATTAACTGATAATTATATAGTATTTCGAAATTTCCATTGGAGTAAAAACGATGGATTTTAGCTTTTTGATTATTCCCGCAGCGTCGATATATTATAATATCATAATCAGTTCCTATTTCAGTATGGTCAAATGTCCAAGCCCCGTACAAATCCGATAAAACAAATTTATTTTCTTGTCCTTGAATACCAGAGATAGAAATCAGTAGGAGTATTAGAATAGTTTTATGCATAATGTGATTGAAACAAGAATCATTCCAACTTAGGCACACCAATTAGTTATAGTTCTTAACTATATCTCTCTTATAAAAGTATCGTTTATTTGAACTTCCTCAGGTATCTGTTCTTTGTTCTACCAAAAAGTGATTTGTGGGTCATTATAAAAATACATAATCCTTTCGATCCTGCCTGTCTTCCTTCGGCAGATAAATCGGCAGGCAGGTACCTACAGAGCTTTCGGTTAAGTCACAAACAGCCTCAGGTTTTTTCTACATTGTTGGCAACTGGCTTATCAAGGTAAAACTAGGAAATACACGTTTGCTCATTCGTATAACAAAATTTCTGGTTTATGAGTAGTAA
>CALIJE010000044.1 GCA_938017825.1 uncultured Flavobacteriaceae bacterium | reverse complement strand
GATAGCACCTTACAGGAATGTTCTGAGGAATTGACTTTCACAGTAACTGTGCAGTCTGTAGATATCGATGCTGGTGCTGATGTCGTCATCAAGTATGGTGATAGTACTACCTTGACGGTAAGTGGAGCTGATGCTTCAGATTCGATTTTATGGTCAACAGGTGAGACAACGACTTCAATTGTCGTTTCTCCTGAAAGCACAACTACATATTCTGTAACGGTTGTAAATGCTTTAGGCTGTATGGATGAGGATTCAGTAACAGTTGAAATCCCTAACCCATGTGGTATTGAGCCGGCATTTAAGATTTTGCCAAGAGACCAACCGGGTAATTACACTCCTGGATATGAGACTGCCGCATGTATCGGTGATAACTTCTATCTATGGATGTTCGATCCTACCTTGGATGTACCAGGTGTTTCTAATGGTCAGTTCTATAACGACTGGAAGTTTACCTATGTATTCCCTAACGGAGAGGTTCTTGTTCAGGATGTTGGTAGCGGACTATTTGAAGGAAACCACAGAATCTCGATTTTGGACCTAACGCCAGAAGATTTTGGAGACTATAATGTTTCATGGGTTTCTCCTGAAGGATGTGCAGGTTCTACTGTGTTCACTTTGAACTTCCCAGATTCGGGTTGTGGTGTGAACGGAAGAAGAGTTAGTGATTTCTATTCATTTGATGCTGTATATCCTATGCCAGCCTTAAGTGGGTCAGAGATTACCCTCGAGATCAGCACGAAGAACCAATCTATTGGCGATTTGACTGCCAAAGGTGATTCCACTGATAAAACGCCAGATTTCGTTTCGAGAAAGGAAACGATTAAATTGAGCTTATACAACATGAGCGGAAGGCTAATGGCGCAAGCTAAGTCTTACGATGTTGAACAAGGTAAAGTGAAGGTATATTACCAATTAGGTAATCTGCCGACCGGAAACTACATTATTAAGGTTGATGGTGATAACTGGACCGATAGTAAGCAGATAATTGTCAAATAAACTTAAGATTATTTGAATTTAGTAAGAAGCCGCCTTGTAAAAAGGCGGCTTTTTTTATGTAACGTTCCGGAATAACTAAGAGTGTCCCCAATTGTTGGGCTCATCGTTCTGATTGGGAGAAAGTCCTAAAATATCGCCCTGTGTATGAGCACCGAGGCCGATAACGCTGCGGTTCACATAATTAAAATAGCTAACAACTTGATTGATTTCCAATAGCTCGCCTTCGGTGAATTCTGAATCTTGTAAAAGCTTAAAATCTTCCTTTTCTACTTTTTGAACAGACAATGTTAGTTTTTTGGCATAGGCGATTCCTTTAGAATATGCGCCTTTAAAATAGCTACCCAAGGTATCCTCTTGTATTGCCACAATAATCTCCTTGGTCTTGCTATCATCATTCAAAAGCCGCTGAAGTCCGGCAAGATGATGATCATAGCAATAATCGCATTTGTTTAAGTGGCTCACATAAACGCCTAAAGTTTCCAAATACCATTTGGGAAGGGTGTTGCCCGAATGGTGCAATACAGCCTTGTACAAAACCATATGCCCTTCTAGAGTATGTGGCCGCAGACTATGAATCTTTAAAACATTGTCTACATTATCATCGGGCCCTTTGACGCGTCGATAAAGACTTTTGAGTTTTCCTTTTGCTTCGGTATATTCAATGGTTTTTATCCAACTCATTTGCTGGGATTTAGATGGGTTTGCATTCTTGGGAAATATACCAAAAACAATACAAAACTTGTTACGGCTACTGATTTTAGGTATCTTAAACCCATGGCTAGAATAGAAATGATATGAAGAATCTTGAGCTGTCCAAAATCAAAAAAATGCTACAAGAACAGGGCTATGTAGACGATGGTGCAATAGCCATGTCTGTATTTCTGGCAATGAAATTGGAAAAGCCTTTGTTGGTAGAAGGGCCAGCGGGAGTAGGCAAGACCGAAATTGCCAAGGTCATGGCCAATGCGATGCAAACCGAGTTGATACGCTTGCAATGCTATGAAGGGCTGGATAGTACACACGCACTGTACGAATGGAATTACCAATATCAATTGTTGCATCTTAAAATGCAAGAAGGCAGGGGTGGGGATATGAAGGCACTCGAGGAAACTATTTTCTCCGATAAGTTTCTTTTGAAACGTCCTATTCTAAAAGCTATTTTGAAACCTGAAAAAACTGTTTTGCTTTTGGATGAAATCGATAGGGCAGATGAGGAGTTTGAAAGCTTTCTTCTCGAAGTACTTTCAGATTGGCAAGTCACCATCCCAGAAATCGGTACCATAGAAGCCGCCAACAAACCACAAATTATACTTACAGGAAATCGAACTCGCGAACTTTCCGAAGCATTGCGCAGAAGATGCCTGTACTTATGGATCGACTATCCGACCTTTGAAAAAGAGCTAGCCATAGTACAGTCTAAAGTTCCCGAAATCGATCAGCAATTGGGTGCGCAGATTTGCACATTTATGAAAGAATTACGTGAATTGAAACTAGAGAAAACTCCTGGAATATCTGAAACAATAGATTGGGCTATGGCATTGACTAGTATGCATATAAGTCATTTGAACAAACAAACAGTTGAAGATACTCTAGGTGTAATTCTAAAAGATTGGCAAGACATGCGCCATACCCAAGATTCCCTTTCTGAACTATTGGAGCGTACTGGGGTTTCCTCAAGGATCGTTTGAGGCCGGAAGTATGCGGTAAGAACTATGAAAATGCATTCAATCCAATGATTATGATCATGGAGTTTCGAAATAAACTAGATATATGTTCAAGGTTTAGCGCTTCGAGCTTCAATCCTTTCTCAAACAACAAACTCCCTGCATCGTGCTCCAATCTTCCAACGTAACCCACCTAACCGAAATCTCCGCTAACGTTGTGATGTTCTGTCGCTTCTTGCGAAAAAATAGCTACAACATTTCGGCGACGGAGGAGGCAGATGCACTAAGGGCCATTTCTTTTTTGCCCATTCATTCTGAGCACAATTACCGAGAGGCGCTAAAGGCGGTCTTATCAAAGAGTCCGTTTCAACGCTCCAAATTCGATCAATATTACCAAGAATTCAAGGAGCAATTAAAAAAAGCGGCAGACGCCAAGGTCAAAGATGTTCCCGAAGAGCAACATCGCCCACAACAAAAATCGAAACAGGCGCAGTTCGAAGCCTTAAAGGACTGGTTGAATTTGAGTCCGTCTGAAGAGGTCAAGGAAGTTGCTGCCTTCAGTGATCTAGAAGTGCTGACCAAAAAGGATTTTCTAGATCTAAACGAGGATGAAATGCGCCTAATGATGCGCGTGCTGCAAAGGCTGGCACGTAAAATGGCACATCAAAAAAGTCGATTAAAAAAATTATCCAAAAGGCAACGGCAGCTCGATCTAAAACAAACGATCCGATCCAACATGCGCAAGGGAGGTGAAATACAGCAACTGCTATTCAGCGATAAAAAGGACCGCAAATTAAAACTGGTACTCCTATGCGATGTAAGCCGCTCTATGGATCTATACAGTCGTTTTTTTATTCACTTGATGTACGCCTTTCAAAATTCCTATGATAAAATTGAAACCTTGGTATTCAGCACGGCCCTGCATAGAGTAACTGAAATTATGGATAACAACACGTTCGATAAGGCCCTTGATATGATCTCTGATCGCGTACCCCAATGGTCTGGCGGCACTACTATAGGCTCTTGTCTGAATAACTTTACGCTTACTTACGGGCATGCCATGCTCAATAAGAAGACCATTGTGTTGATTCTTTCCGATGGTTGGGACACAGGAGAACCTTTAATGATGAAAGAAGCCATGAAGACCATTTACAGGAAATCGAGGAAGGTAATTTGGTTGAACCCCTTGGCGGGGAGCCCTGATTTTTCCCCTGAATCCCTCGGTATGAAGGTCG
>CALIJE010000043.1 GCA_938017825.1 uncultured Flavobacteriaceae bacterium | reverse complement strand
CCGGTAAAGTTCCACATAAAATAGCGCCAGTACATATAGCCAAACTGAAAATCGACCATGTATTTTATGTTGTCCCATAAGCTGGGAGGCAGCACTTCTATGTATTCGTCGACCCCGTTCAAAAAGTCGATATACTGTTTCGCAGTGATTTCACCATTGTCAAAACCATCTTTGTATAAGGTAGCCTGTTCTCGTAGTTGGTCATTATTGATTTTTAGTTTAAAATCTAGACGGCCATAATATTTCATATAATTTTCAGCATGCTGACCACTCCATAATCTTGGCAAGAGACCAACATGTTTAGGGTCATCGGTCGGCACTGCATTTTTGTAGTAGTTTACGATGACGTATTTTCCACTCTTTTCATCTTTCTCGTATTTGGGGGATTCATCTTCCTCGCCATCAGATTCACCGAAAATACTAGAGTAATATGCCCCATAAACCGGACTATCCACACCAGGGTATTGTTCCCTATTATAGTAGGCCAATAAGGCTCTGGCATCTTCAGGATTGTTTTCATTGATCACCACATCGGCATTGGCTCTAATGGGCAACATCATCCAAGACGAGAACCCTAGCATTAAAAACATGAGACACAAGGTGATGGTATTTGCCAAGCGATGGCCATTCTTTCGAGTATACTTGAGTGCAAAGTAAAAAGCGGCTATGAAGATCAAGCCCATAATAATGGTTCCCGAATTAAACGGGAGTCCGAAACTATTGACAAAAAACACCTCGCTCCACCCAAAAAGTTTCAAAACGTAGGTGAGTGAGAATTTGTAAACGAGCATTAGAATGGCAATGGAAACAACATTAGCGATTAAAAAGCTACCCGCGTTAACCGTTTTATATTTTCTGAAATAGTACAAAAGCCCTATGGTGGGGATGGCCAAAAAGCCCATAAATTGAATTCCGAAGGTAAGCCCTACCACAAAAGATATTAGGATCAAATATCGATTACCGCGGGGATCTTCGAGATTATCGGTCCATTTAAGTCCAAGCCACAAAAGCAAGGCCATGATGAAGCTTGCCATTGAATAAACTTCTGTTTCCACGGCGTTGAACCAAAAACTGTCAGAAAAAGTAAAGGCTAAAGAACCGACCAAGGCACTACCGAAAATGGCGATACATTTGCTTTGGGTAAGCGGTTCTGAGCCGCCAATTAGCTTTCTGGTTAGGTTGGTCAATGTCCAGAACATAAATAAAATAGTGAAGGCGCTCGATACGACGGATACGTAATTCACGGCCAAGGCTACTTGGCTATCTTCTAGGGCGAACATGGCAAAAAAGGCACCGATCATCTGTAATAAAGGAGCCCCGGGTGGGTGGCCAACTTGCAGTTTGGCAGCAGTGGCGATATATTCTCCCGCATCCCAAAAACTATTGGTGGGCTCAACGGTAATGGTATAAACGATGAGGGCAATAAAAAATACGGACCAGCCAAGGATGCTGTCCCATTTCTTGAAGTTTTTTGCAAACATGTAGGACGTATTTAACCTTGAGGGCGAATTTACGAATTCAAAATAGATAAGCCCACCCTTTTTGATAAACCTTTAACAGGCCTAACCGCAATTTATTTTTGAGGTATTGTGCAAGAAAATGTTTGTGCAAACCAAACTTTGTTTTAAATTTGCACGCTCGATTGCTGAACGAATTTCAGTATTTGGTAATGGCCCATGGTGTAATTGGCAACACTCCGGTTTTTGGTACCGTCATTCAAGGTTCGAGTCCTTGTGGGCCAACGTTAAAATCCCGTAATCTTTTGATTATGGGATTTTTGTTTTAGATTATTCTGGTAAAACTTCTCCTTCAGAACCTTCTAACTCCGTATCATTGCTCAGGTTTTGATTTCTTGGCTCTTCCTCTGGCAGTTCTGTTTCGCCTTCGGTGTTTTCCTCTAGTTGCTCCGCTTCGTTGTTTTCTCGTAAAGCATCTTCGGCTTCGTTGCGCGCCAACAATTCTTCATCCAATTCATCGAGCATGGTGCCCATTTTACGCTTGTCCTTTATCATGGCCCAGGTCATGATCAAACTGGTTGCTATGATAACGAATAGGAGTACACCCGATTCAAAAGAGGCGATTTGAGCCTGGGCCGGAATGGCGTAGAACAAAAGTACCGTGATCAGTCCCCTAGGGGCTATAAAGAGTTGCGGTAGAATATCCTTACCGATAAAAACGCGCAGTACAATCCATCTAATCACATATATCGATGCAATGATCAGTACACTGATCAGCGCCACATTAAGGCTAAAAAGTGACGCGATAACAATGGTGATACCAAAAATCACAAAGAAAAAGGTACGTACGACAAATGCGGTCTCTAGGGTAATGATATGTAGCTCATGATAAATTTGATGTATGCGTTCATTTTCTAGAAAGATGGCCGTCTTGCCCGGAAAGAATAGTTTGATGTTTTTGATAATGAGGCCAAAAATCAAAATAATGATCAAGGAGGAAAGATGCATCTTTTTCCCAATGGCATACAATAGTAAGAGCACCGCGATCAAGAGAAACAGTTTCGCCTGGCTTTTGATTCTTTGAAATATCAGTATCAACGCATAACTAGCGACTATGGCAATTACAATGGTCAGTACGATGTTTCCGGCAAAGCCGGCCACGCCGCTATCTTGGGCCGGGTCGAATTCGGCAGCCAAGAAATAGAACATCATGATTCCCATAATGTCTGAAAAGGTGCTTTCATAAATATGGAATTCCTTTTTTGCCTCTGATAGTCCGCCTACACTAGGAATAATGATGGCACTTGAAAGAATTGAGAGCGGTGTGGCATAGAGCCATGCCGATTTCATGGTCATTTCGGGTATAAATTGATAAATGACCAAAGCAGCTACCCAGGCAGATGCCACCAGCCCAATCAAAGCGATGGCCATCGATTTTAGAATAGGTACTAGCTTTTCCCTTTTGAGTTCAAGTTCTAGGGCTGCTTCCAGTACGATCATAATAAGGCCTACGGTTCCCAAAATTTCCAAAGCTCCTGAGAAATCAGGGAGATTTGGGGAGAAATAGCGCAAAACATACTGTATGATTATGCCTAGTACAATCAGCATTAGAACGGATGGAATATTCGTTTTTTTAGAAATTCCGTTAAACCAAAAAGAAAGAATTACGATTACCGCTGCCGCAATAATCAAGTCGAATGATGAAAGAAAATCCATAAGGGGAGTTGGTTATAATTGTTCTAATAAAAGTACAATAAGTTGAACGAATATGAATTTTGCATCTTGATAATTTTAAAAATTGATTCGATAATCAATCCAATCCTAAATCCTTTCAAAACATAAAAAAAAGTGTATATTTGCAGCACTGAAAGGATATAGGAGTATTCATGAGGGGACCATTAAAGTCCTCTTTTTTATTGCTAAAACTTTGGTTTTTACAAGACTGATGAAGGTCTGGGTCTTCGATGAAATCGACTAGAAATGTTCAAAGAACAGGTAGCAACACTATTGAACGAAGCACTTGAGGAAGATGAAAATCTCTTCCTAATTGACTTTTCGATCGGTCTTGACAATTCGATAAAGGTGATCTTGGATGGTGATGTAGGGGTGTCCTTAAAAGACTGTATGAAAATCAGCAGGGCCATTGAGCACAATCTTGACCGTGAGGAAAACGATTTCTCTTTGGAGGTAGCAAGCGCAGGTGCAACGGCTCCTATGGTTGTCCCAAGACAATACAAAAAGAACCTTGGGCGTAAATTAAAGGTTCGTACCGAGGAAGATACATATGAAGGCGATCTTACGGCCATTTCGGATGATGGGATTATCTTAGAATGGAAAGCTCGGGAGCCAAAGCCAATAGGCAAAGGTAAAGTCACGGTTCAAAAAGTAAAGGAGATCGGTTTTGCCGAGATCAAAGAAGCAAAAGTCAAACTGAAATTTTAATATAAGCAGAATGGAAAATATTGCGTTAATCGAATCTTTTTCGGAATTTAAAGACGACAAGTTTATAGATAGGGTAACTCTAATGGCCATCTTGGAAGAGGTGTTTCGAAGTGCCCTTAAAAAGAAGTTCGGTTCTGATGAGAATTTTGATATCATCATTAACCCTGATAAGGGAGATTTGGAGATTTGGCGAAACCGTATCGTTGTTGAAGATGGTGAAGTTGAAGAGCCAAATGAAGAAATAGAACTTTCCGAAGCACGAAAAATAGAGCCGGATTTTGAAGTTGGGGAAGATGTTTCCGAGGAGGTGAAGTTGATCGATTTGGGAAGGCGTGCGATTTTGGCCTTAAGACAAAATTTGATTTCCAAAATCCACGAACACGATAATACTACGATCTACAAGCACTTTAAGGAGCTTGAAGGTGAAATTTACACGGCAGAAGTACATCACATTCGTCATAAAGCGATTATTTTGCTCGATGACGAAGGTAATGAGATCATACTTCCGAAAGACCGTCAGATCCCGTCCGATTTTTTTCGTAAAGGTGACAATGTGCGCGGTATCATAGAGAGTGTTGAATTAAAAGGGAGCAAGCCTTCCATTATCATGTCTCGAAGCTCGCCCAAGTTTTTGGAACAGTTGTTCTTTCAAGAAATACCAGAGGTTTTCGACGGTTTGATATCTATTAAGAAGGCGGTTCGTATTCCAGGCGAAAAAGCAAAGGTTGCGGTTGATTCTTATGATGATCGTATTGATCCGGTCGGCGCCTGTGTAGGTATGAAAGGATCTCGAATTCATGGTATCGTTAGAGAGTTGGGCAATGAAAATATCGATGTAATCAACTGGACGGCCAATCCGCAGCTTATGGTGACACGAGCCTTGAGTCCGGCACGTGTTTCCTCGGTAAAGTTGAACGATGAAAAAATGACCGCACAGGTGTACTTGAAGCCCGAAGAGGTTTCCAAGGCTATTGGTCGTGGCGGACACAATATTCGCTTGGCAGGTCAATTGACTGGATATGAAATCGACGTCTTCCGTGAAGGGGTTGAGGAAGATGTTGAATTGACGGAGTTCTCTGATGAAATCGATGCTTGGATAATCGAGGAATTCAAGAAAATTGGAATGGATACTGCACGAAGCATTCTTGAACAGGATGTTGATGAATTGGTGAAAAGAACCGATTTGGAGGAAGAGACCATTACCGAAGTCGTACGCATACTAAAAGAAGAATTGGAAGATTAGCTATCTTAGCAACGAAATACAGAATTTAGGGGATATAGTTTATGGCAGAAAATGCAACAATAAGGCTTAACAAAGTACTCAGGGAGCTAAACATCTCTTTGGATAGGGCGGTAGATTTTCTTGCGTCGAAGGGTTACACCATCGAGGCCAGGCCTACCACTAAAATATCCGATGAGGTATATCATGTGCTGCAAGATGAGTTCCAGACCGATATGAGCAAGAAAGTTGCATCAAAGGAGGTCGGGGAAGTAAAGCGAAAGGAAAAAGAGGCCCTCAGAATTCAATTGGAGCAGGAGCAGGAAGATAGGCGAGTGGCCCGTGAACTGCGAGCCGCTGCCACCGAAGAAGTAGTTAAGGCCAAAGCAGAGCTTTCTGGCCCGAAGACCGTTGGCAAGATCGACTTGGATGCTCCGAAGAAGAAGAAGACGGTTGTTGCCGAAAAGCCAAGTGAAACCGTAAAAGCAGAGGAAGCTCCTACTGCAAAAAAAGCTGTTGAGACCAAGGAAGCCAAACCAGCTCCTCCGGCCGAGGCGCCTGTGCCGCCAGAAAAGTTGACCACAGAATACAAAAAGCTTTCGGGCCCAAAAATCATGGGCGATAAAATTGATCTTACCAAGTTCGAAAAACCGAAAAAGAAAAAAGAAGAAGCCAAAACACCCGCCGAGAATAAGGATAGGAAAAAACGAAGAAGGCGAATCGTCAGCAATACAGGCAATGCAGGTGGTGCAAGAGGCAATCAGCGCGGAAGAGCAGGAGGAAATCGTTTTGGGACGCCCAAAGTTGAACCTTCTGAGGCCGATGTGCAGAAACAGGTTCGTGAAACCTTGGAAAAGCTTCAGGGGAAATCCAAAAAAGGAAAGGGAGCCAAATATCGCAGGGACAAAAGAGACCAACACCGTCAACAGATGGATGTTGATGCCGAGTTGCAAGAAATTGAAAGCAAGACATTAAAGGTAACCGAGTTTGTGACCGCTAGTGAGGTAGCTACGATGATGGGTGTCTCTACGACCGAGATAATCTCAGCATGTATGTCGTTGGGTATTATGGTGACCATGAACCAACGCTTGGATGCCGAAACCCTTTCGATAGTTGCCGACGAGTTTGGGTATGAGGTTGAATTCGTGACTGCCGAACTCGAGGAGGCGATCGAGGAGGTGGAAGATAAGCCCGAAGATTTAAAACCTAGGGCGCCGATCGTTACCGTTATGGGTCACGTAGACCACGGTAAAACATCGTTCTTGGATTATGTGCGCCAAGCCAATGTAATTGCCGGTGAAAGTGGGGGTATTACCCAGCACATTGGCGCTTACGGGGTAACTTTGGAAGACGGACAAAAAATAACATTTTTAGATACACCGGGTCACGAAGCCTTTACCGCGATGCGTGCAAGGGGTGCTCAGGTGACCGATATAGCGGTAATCGTAATTGCAGCTGATGATGATATTATGCCGCAAACGAAAGAGGCCATTTCCCATGCACAGGCTGCTGGTGTTCCTATGGTCTTTGCAATCAATAAAATTGATAGGCCTACGGCAAACCCGGACAAAATAAAAGAAGGTTTAGCGAACATGAATCTTTTGGTAGAGGATTGGGGCGGGAAAATTCAATCACACGATATCTCGGCAAAAACTGGTGAAGGTGTGAAAGAATTGTTGGAAAAAGTGTTACTCGAAGCAGAATTGCTAGAGCTTAAAGCCAACCCGGATCGCTTGGCAACGGGTACAGTAGTTGAAGCATTTTTAGATAAGGGTCGCGGATATGTTTCCACGATTTTGGTTCAGACCGGTACCTTGGGCATTGGCGACTATGTTTTGGCAGGAACCAATAGCGGCAAGGTAAAAGCGATGCACGATGAACGCGGAAATGAGATTTCAAAGGCCGGACCGTCAACCCCGATTTCAATTTTGGGATTGGATGGTGCACCCCAGGCTGGTGATCGTTTTAATGTAATGGATGACGAACGCGAAGCCAAACAAATTGCTACTAAACGTTCACAGTTACAGCGTGAGCAGTCTGTGCGAACACAACGCCATATTACGCTCGATGAAATTGGACGTCGTATTGCACTAGGTGACTTCAAGGAATTGAATATTATTCTTAAAGGTGATGTAGACGGTTCGGTTGAAGCACTTACCGATTCGTTCCAAAAATTGTCTACCGATGAGATTCAAGTAAATATCATTCATAAAGGTGTAGGTGCGATAACAGAGTCAGATGTGCTACTGGCATCCGCTTCAGATGCGATTATCATTGGGTTCAATGTAAGACCAATGGGCAATGCCAGGGATATTGCAGATAAGGAGGAAATCGATATCAGAATGTATTCAATCATTTACGATGCGATCAACGACCTTAAGGATGCAATGGAAGGAATGCTTTCTCCTGAGATCAAGGAAGAAATTACCGGTAATGCCGAGATTAGAGAAACTTTCAAGATTTCTAAGGTAGGTACGATAGCTGGTTGTATGGTTACCAACGGTAAGATTCTCAGAAATGCAGGAGTGCGCTTGATACGAGACGGCGTCGTTGTGTATACCGGTGAGTTGGCTTCCTTAAAACGCTTCAAAGATGATGTGAAAGAAGTTGCCAAAGGGTATGATTGTGGTCTTCAGATCAAGAACTACAATGATATACATGTTGGCGATATCGTAGAGGGCTTCCAAGAAGTAGCGGTTGCCAAGAAATTGAAATAAGGAACTACAGCATAGATTTCAAAAAAAACGCCCTGCAACTGCAGGGCGTTTTTTTGTTTGATAACAGTTCCTGAACTTATTTTTTTGGTTTCAGTAACATGGCTTGCGGATACTTTTTTCGAACGCGGTTAAAGTTCCTTTCAGCCTCGATTTTCGATTTGAATCGACCAAGTCGAACGCGATAGGTCGGTGAATCAAAATCTATTCTTGAAGACAATCCAGGGAAGTCGACATCTACCTGAGATTTGATACTTTGAGCCTTGGCATGGGTGCCAAAACCAACCTGAATTCTATAGACACCGTGGTCGCCGATCGTCTCGACGTAGGCCTCCAATAATCGTTCGATTTTCTCATCTTGTTCTATGTTTACCCTCCCCTGCTGCGCATGGGTAAAACTTAGCGAAAGTACCGTAAACGTAAGATATGCGAATGCTTTCATGTGATGTATTGCCTTGGTTTTATGTGTGTTATGCAAAAGTAAATTTTTAAATTCTAAACAGAATGAATAATTCTTTATTTAGAATAATTATAAATTATAAATTATCGATACGTTAAGATTTTCCAAATAAAGACTATGTCGTATTTTTGCCATCGATTTTGGCGCTCATTGATTTTTAGGCCTAACACCCCAAATAATATTAAAAATCGTGCCAAAATTTAGATAGAAATATGCTCAATATGAAACAGGTTTTCGACCGCCA
>CALIJE010000042.1 GCA_938017825.1 uncultured Flavobacteriaceae bacterium | reverse complement strand
ATTACCGATGCCCACCGGCACGCATGCCATGTTGTTCGAGGGGTCGGTATCTCCCGGTACCGTGATCTGGTTCCCTAAACCACCGCCGTTGGTACAATCCTGCGTCGGGTCGAAGGCATCCCTGTCGACCGTGAAAATGGCCGTTACCAACCAACTCTCCGTTCGAAGACCGGCAAGGGACTCTCCCGTGATTATCTGATCACCGCTGTTGAAGGGGCTCAATATCGTACCGTCTACACCATCGCTTTCCCCGCCATAGGCCAAGGTCGCACTGGTAACGGTAAGGCCCGTTCCCAAGGTGAAGGTATCGGTCACGTCATAGCTGCCGGCTAAGCCGCCAAGGTTATCTGCAGTTATGCGATATGTTACCGCATATTCGTCTGCAATGTCATCATAGATCGGTCCTGATTCAACCGTTTTACTCACGTCTATCCGTGCGCTACATGGGAAATTTGGAACGGTAATGGAACCATCAAAAATAGTACAACTTAGTCCCCCTGGGGCTGCAACTTGTAACGTATAATCGCCACCTAGCGAAGCATCAAAAGGATCAAAAATCAATTCATTGCTTGCGCCTTGTTGTACAATGGTACCGGCATCATCTATCCATGTAAATTCCGCATTGGGAATTGGATTTGCCGAAATGGTTACGCGCGTACCCGAAGGGTCACAGACTGCCACTAAACTTGGCAGATACGGGGTAACTTCAAAAGCACCGTCTGCAGAATTACCACAACTATCGGTTATCCTAATGGTATAGGTACCTTCATCTGTATTTTCGAAAACACCATCGGTAGAAACACGGCCTATGTTCGCAGGTATTGAAGAATCTATAATTTCATATTGATAGGGCGCAACACCATTGGCACCTTCCGCTAAAATGACACCCGACCCTTCGGTACAGGTAAACCCAAAAATTCTATCAAATGACGTCGGAACATATTCAGGGATCGTTACATTAACGGCTTGGGATTCACAGGGACAGGTGTAAGCATAATATGAACTGCATTCCCCGGCACTTTGGTGTTCAAGAAACAATTGGTAATTACCTGTTGGCAGATTGGGTATGGTAACCGGCATTCCCTCTGTGAAGAACCAAATACTCTCTCTAAATATATTGTCACCAGTATCAGTATTGATTACATTTACGTTGGTATAGTATGAATTACCGGAGGCTTTAAGTACATTCGGATTAATGATCAACGAATTAAGGTTTCCGCAACTTTGTTGAAAATCCAAAGAAAAATCATGTTCGACGGTATCGGAAGGCAAAATGTCCCAGTTTACGATTCCCGTATCACAACCATTGGTTATTTCGGCTTGGTAGCTCCCCGGCGGAAAGGCGTCGGGGTACATTGAATTTCGATCTGTTCGATCAAAAACCCTAGGGTAGGTATAATTCGTAACTACACCACTTTCCGAAGTAAAACTAGCGGGTCCGGATGTAATGGTTACCCTTATGGCCTGTATACCTCCATTTCGTACATGAAAAGCCATTGAAGTGGTTCCGTCCAAACAACCGCGTTCATCGATTACATTGGCAACAAAATAGGCACTCGGCAAACTTTCAAAAGTTAAAGTCCTCGTGGTCAAATATTTGCAATTATCCTCTAAAACAGCATCATAGGTGTCCCCGAGACTTATGTCGGCCTGATTGATAAGAACTTGCAAGTCATTGGGGTCGGTAATATTATAGACAACTACATCGGTCGCGTCCGACTGGTTCGT
Source organism: uncultured Flavobacteriaceae bacterium (assembly GCA_938017825.1). GTDB lineage: Bacteria > Bacteroidota > Bacteroidia > Flavobacteriales > Flavobacteriaceae > Pelagihabitans. The sequence goes on along the minus strand of CALIJE010000042.1, from coordinate 119,209 downwards.
AAGGGTAAGAGTAGCCGGTACCATAATGCTGCGTTCACCAGAGGTTGTACCTGTTAGTGACATATAAACAAAGAAATTCGTATCCCCAGAACAATCGGTTGCTTTTCTTCTATACATTTCCATATCTGGAACAGATCCAAAATTCATAGTGTCGGTTTGCCCACAAGCATCTACGACGTCTACCGTATAGTCAACCCCGAAACTAAAATTCGTACCGAGACTATAGGAAAGGCCAGAACTGGTATCGATTAAACCTGAAAAAACCGTATTTCCTGTTAAATCCTCGGTTACGGTAACATTGTGAGGTGACACCCCCCTCCCGAACGGGGCGTACTCAACCTCGTATAAATCGCAAGCAACTTTTTCTATAAAATCAATAGCTCCGTCTAAAGCAACAATCGTAGGAGCTTCTATAGTCACGGTCTCGCTGACGATGTTTTGACAGCCATCTTCAATCTGGAGGGTATAGGTACCTGCTGCAAGATTGCTAAATGTATCTGAATTTTGCTCTTGGAGAACGGTTTGCGGAGTAGTGCTCAAATCAACAATTCGGTACTTATACGTAGGAAAAGCAGTAGTGCCAATCAAATTGCCATCTATGCCCGTTAAGATCACCTCCCCATCGGCACTATTCGAACAAGTGGGGTCTGTAAAACTAACCGTTAGCCCAGGCAATACATAGTTTCCTAAAACCTCAATTGTTTCGGAATGTCTATCGAAAGCTGCATCTCGTACTTGTACGGTATATAAACCTGGTTGAAGCGCCTGAAAAAGTCCTGAAGATTGAAAATTTCGTCGTTCAGGGCCACTTATTATTCTGTATTGATAAGGTTCTGTACCTCCAGAGGCTACTGCTAGAATACTACCATCAGATGAACATATCGCCTCAGTTTGGGATAAACTCAAATCTAATTGTGCTGTAAGATTAGCACAAAAGAGAACAAAAATGAGACGAAGAGTAGTCTTTAACATGATACATTCATTTCAAAAACTTCACATGAAAGTTATTGACGAATTATCAAAGGTATAGTGAAATACAGGCAGAGCATGTTTTTTGTTGTGAAAGTGCCAGAAGGTGATGTGTATCAAAAAAGATATGCAAATTGTCGGGTTTTAGATACCCTTTAACTTCAAAAAAAAGCACTAAATCTAGACCTATTCTGTGATTAGGTGGGTTTACAATTATGAATTTCTATTCGCATCAGTATCGAAAAGGCCAAAATTTCATTTCGCAGAAATTGCCTCTAGTACATAATCAGGACATTTGATCGGGCGATTCGTTTTCATATCCATAAAGGCAAGTGCTACCTCGGCCTCGACCAAGAGTTCATCTTGCTCGTTGAAAATTTCGAACTCGAACTCGATTTTTACCGATGGCATTTTCTTGAGTTTGGTGTGTACTGAAAGAAGGTCGTCATACACGGCGGATTTTTTAAAGTTCATACGCATGAAAATTACCGGAAGCATTACTCCGTTTTCCTCCATGCTTTTGTAGGAAACCCCAAATTGCCTTAGCCATTCAACTCGCCCCATCTCCAGGTACTGGGCATAATTGCCGTGATATACTACTCCCATCTGGTCAGTTTCGGCATAACGTACCCGAAAAGAAATTTTGTTAAAGTCCATAAAAGTTTCGGTAAAAATGATATATTTAAAGCGGATGGAAAATTCTGTTGAACATGGCGAAAAAAAAGTGAAAATTCAATAGTATTTCATTTTTTTTTTAGAATTTTTGTTCACATATTTGTCCCGCTTCGAAAATGAGTACGCTCCTACTCCTTTTTGACCTACAACATAAGTCGCTAACCAAAAAATACGAAAGTTTATAATGAATGTAACTGCCGAATCTGTATGGAGCAATTGCTTGGCTTTTATTCAAGACAACATTCAACCGCAGGCATTTAAAACATGGTTTGAACCAATTAAGCCAGTTAAGCTTTCAGAGAACGCCTTAAGTATCCAAGTACCCAGTAAATTTTTCTACGAGTGGTTAGAGGAGCATTACGTAAAGCTTCTTAAAGTAGCATTGACCAAAGAGCTGGGTGAGACGGCAAAGCTGGTCTATATTATCAAGATGGAAAATACCTATGGTAATCGCGAGCCGTTTACCGAAAAAATACCCAGCGCAAATCGAGGTAATTTTGGGGCGCAGGAAATGGATGTTCCGATCAAGTCGAAAAACCCGGAGTTGAAAAATCCTTTTGTCATTCCCGGAATTCGCAATATCAAAATCGAGTCACAGCTAAATCCCAACTACAACTTTGATAATTTCTTAGAGGGGGACGCCAACCGCTTGGCACGTTCCGCCGGAATGGCCGTAGCGAACAAACCTGGAGGCACCTCTTTTAATCCGCTATTGGTATTCGGAGGTGTGGGCCTTGGGAAAACTCATTTGGCACATGCCATTGGGGTAGAAATAAAAGACAAATATCCTGAGCGCACCGTGCTGTATATTTCAGCCGAAAAGTTTACGCAACAATATATTGAATCGGTCAAGAAAAACACAAGAAACGATTTCATACATTTTTATCAGCTGATCGATGTTCTGATTATCGATGACGTTCAGTTTCTTTCCGGAAAATCAGGAACGCAAGATGTGTTTTTTCATATTTTCAATCACCTTCATCAGAACGGAAAGCAGGTTATCCTCACCTCTGATAAGGCACCGGTTGACATGCAAGATATTGAGCAGCGGTTGCTGTCGCGTTTCAAATGGGGGCTGTCTGCTGAGCTGCAAAACCCGGACTATGAAACACGAATTTCCATCTTAAAGAACAAACTGTATCGCGATGGCGTTGAAATGCCCGATGATATCGTGGAATATGTTGCGAAGCATATCAAAACGAATATACGCGAATTGGAAGGCGCCATCATTTCTTTGATTGCACAATCATCGTTCAACAAAAAGGAAGTAACCCTCGAACTCACCCAGCAAGTAGTAGAGAAATTCGTAAAGAATACAAAACGAGAGGTCTCTATAGACTACATTCAAAAAGTGGTCTCCGATTATTTCGAGATGGATGTCGCTACTTTGCAATCCAAAACAAGGAAACGCCATATCGTTCAGGCACGTCAATTGGCGATGTTCTTTGCAAAAAAATTCACCAAGGCATCACTTGCCAGCATTGGTTCGCAAATTGGGAAACGAGACCACGCAACAGTACTACATGCCTGTAAAACCGTTGACAATCTTGCTGAGACCGACAAACAGTTCAGAAAGTACATTGAAGACCTTACCAAAAAATTCTCATAGCATTTTATGAATACCAAGGTATTGATGGTTTGCCTCGGTAATATCTGTAGGTCTCCCTTGGCCGAAGGCATTTTAAGCTCAAAAATAGACCCTGATCGGTTCTTCGTAGATTCTGCGGGCACCGGCGGGTATCACATCGGCAATAGGCCCGACCCTCGAAGCATTGAAGTTGCCGCTAAATATGGTCTTGATATTAGTGCACAAAGATGTAGAAAACTACAAGCGAGCGATTTAGATGAATTCGATTTGATCTATGCTATGGACCGTAGCAATTATAAAAACATCATATCGCTGGCTCAAAACAAGTTGCAAATTGTAAAAGTTCGTTTGTTACTAGACGAAACAGATGAGCTGAACAAGGAAGTACCCGATCCTTATTATGGCGGTGTTGATGGGTTTGAAAAAGTATATCAACTGATTGACATTGCATGTGATAAAATAGCCCAAAAATTAAGTGCGGTATAGATGGCTGAAAACAAAACCGGTATTGGCAAACTTTATTTGATCCCTACGACTTTGGGCGAAACCGAACCTCTGGAGGTACTTCCCATTTCGATCAAAAGGGCGGTAGAGAATATCGATTCTTATATCGTTGAAAACGAAAAGACCGCACGCCGGTTTATTAAGAAAATAAGCCCTCGAAAATCGCAAGCTGGCCTTCATCTTTTTTTGCTCAATAAATATACCGAAGCAGCAGCCATTCCTACCTTCATAGACCCGTGCCTTAAAGGCCGGGATGTAGGTGTTCTATCGGAAGCAGGTGCTCCAGGAATTGCAGACCCTGGAGCAGAGGTGGTGAAAATTGCCCATGAAAAAAACATTCAAGTCGTGCCTTTGGTGGGGCCGTCATCAATTTTTTTGGCTTTAATGGCCAGCGGAATGAACGGACAAAATTTTGCTTTCAATGGCTACTTGCCCATTGACTCTAATGAACGCAAAAAAGCGATGAAACGATTGGAGAAAATATCCAAAGAAAACAATCAGAGTCAACTATTTATCGAAACACCATATCGAAATGATAAGCTATTGGCAGATTTGATTCGTATACTATCACCTCATACCTATTTGTGCATCGCATGCGACATTACACTCCCTACTGAATATATCGCAACCAAAACGCTCCGAGATTGGAAAAAATCGCCAGTTGAACTGCACAAGCGCCCTGCAATTTTTATTATTCAGGCCTAAGCACTAGAATTAAAAAACCCCGATCAAGTGTCATTGAACGGGGTACGGGAACATTCTCATATTTGGCACATTTTCAAAAAAATGTACGAGATCTTCAATCTATATTTTTTACATCAAAATTTTTGGATTACGAACCGGCGAAATATAAGACATGTCGTAGCCTGAAAATGACTTTAGATAATTTGAAACCTGAGTGCCATTGGCATCCTTTTTATTGGTTCTACCCCAAGTCCTTAAATACTTTTTCACATTACCCGGACCTGCTAAATGAGCAGCGGCCAACATACCTGATTCGGTAATGGTTACCCCCCCGATACGTTTTCCGGTATATCTCAAAATGTCTTTTCTTAGAATCCATTTATTGCGCGATAAATTGGTGTAAAATACTTTTTCCTGTAAAGCAGGATCATTGAGAAATCGTGACGCATTATATACTCCCATCAATTGCAACGTTCCTACCCCAAACTGGTACTTTCCTAAATATCCCAAGGTATTGGTTCTGAAATAGTCACCAGAAGATTCTTTGAAAGCAAGTGCTTCCTTAAACCCAATATAGGAGCTTCCCAAGAATGGTGGTGCCACCAATGGTGCATTAAAAGCTATTTGTTGCTGTGGGTACAGCACTTCCATAGGCTCACATACGACCAATTCTTGAGGGACGGTAACCTCTCTAAAGTTGAAACCATAGCTTCCCAAAAGCAATACGGCCATAAAACCACAGAAAAACAAAACACATTTTCTCATACCTACCCATTTTAGAAACCAAGCCGATAGCATTAGTTAAAATTCCAATACAAAGATATGACCGACAATATGGGTTGTGCACCAAGATTTCGTTAAAACTGGGTGTTTTTAGTTAAGATGTTCTAAAATTAGGTTAAGATGCCTAGCGATTTACCCCCTGCTCATTAATCCAGCGGATATACTGCACCTTATTTTGGTTGTGTTGCGCCAACGATTCGGCGAACTTATGGTAGCCAAAATTTTCTACATGGGAAACCATATATAGATAGTTGTGCTTTTCAGGGTTCAAAACGGCCTTAATTGCAGATATATCGGGCATTATTATTGGTCCTGGAGGTGCTCCAGAATATTTGTAGGTATTATAAGGAGAATCAATTTCAAGATCTTTATAAAGCACACGCTTAATTACTTGATCAAAATTGCCGGTATGTTTTTTTAGGGCATATATCACAGTAGGGTCTGCTTGCAAAAGCATTCCTCGCTTAAGACGATTTAAGTACAGCCCGGCTACCCTTGGGCGTTCATCGATTTTGGCGGTTTCTTTATGCACTATGGCCGCCAAGGAGACTGCCTCAGTAGGTGACAACCCCTGCAGTTTTGCCTTTTGAACGCGTGCTGGGGTCCAGAAGCGTCGATATTCCTTTAACATACGATCGCGAAATTTCTCAGCAGAAGTATTCCAAAAAAATTCATAGCTATTCGGCAAATACATTGACAAACAGGTATTTTCATCGAAGCCGTTGGCAACTAAAAAATCTTTATCCTTAAAGGCGGTCAATAATGAAATGCTATCGGCCTCGAGCTGAACTGCAATTCTACCGGCCAAGTCCTCGACCCTTTCCTGATTGTTGAATGAAACCTTCACCGGACTATTAAACCTACTGCGAAGCGAATTGATGATTTCATTATTGTTCATCCCTTTGCGAATGACATATTTACCGCCGTATACATTAGCGGTATATCCCTTTCGTTCTGCCAATTTTTCGAACGTATCTATATCTTCGAGATACGGAACAATAGAATCTCTCACCTCCGCAAAATTGGCATCCGAACGTACGAAGACTACATGTGTATCCTGTTCGAAATTGGTATTCGGAGTAAAAATGGCCGAATATACCATATAGGCGAAAAGGCCTCCGATAACCAGCCCAATTGCGACAACCGCCAAGAGTATTTTTTTGATGTACATCTACCTATTTATTTTTTGATAAAGTATTTCATCGAAAAAGGTTCCGTTACTATAAATCCAATCCTTCTTGACACCGACCGTGGTAAAACCCATCTTTTCGAACAGGTGAATGCTAGGTTCGTTCTGCTTACCTACATTTGCGAACAATTGATGCATCTCAAGTGTTGAAAAGGCATAGTCGATCAATAAGGCCAAGGCCTCACTTCCAATACCCATATTACGATCTGTGCCTCGCAATACCACAATGCCAATTCCAGCGCGTTTGTTTTTTGGGTCAAAATCGAAGAGGTCTATCAATCCTACCGTTGTCCCCGAATGTAAACATATGACCAAACGCAGTTGTTTCACATCATAAATATCTCGGTGAGCGTTTTCTAGATATTTTCGTAATACATGCTTCGAATAAGGGGTCACCGTACCGCTGATTTCCCAAATGGAAGTGTCATTTTCGAGTTGGTAAAGGAAGTCTAAATCTCCCATTTCCAGAGCCCTAAGGTATACTTTGTTGCCTTTTAACTCTTGCATTCTACCGTTCCTTTAAAGACCAATTGTGTAGGCCCCACCAAAAACACATTGGTATACCCTGTCTCATTGGTTTCGAATTGTACTTCAAGATTTCCCCCTTCTACCTCTAACAAAATTGAATTGGAAGTAGCTTTTTGGGCATGATGCATGGCCAATGCGACGGCGGTAACGCCTGTGCCACAGGATAAAGTTTCGTCCTCTACCCCTCTTTCATAGGTACGCACCCGAAAGGTATTAGGGCCTTTTGGTTCCACAAAATTAATATTGCTCCCCTTTGCCCCATATAGTCCGTAACGGAGCTTGGCTCCTTCCTTACGCACATTTAGTTTTTCCAAATCGTCTACCAGCTGTACATGATGTGGTGAGCCCGTATCCAAAAAAGTATAGCCTGGTTTTTCCTTAAGTTCAGGAACATCCTGCATTTTCAAACGAACAATATTGTCATCGTTTATGGAGGCAGTATGAATGCCATCGATTGCAATGAAGGTCGTCATCACATCTATAATGCCTAATTGTTTGGCAAAAGCGACCAAACATCTTCCCCCATTCCCGCACATGCTGCTCTCGTTCCCGTCAGAATTAAAATAGACCATTTTAAAATCGACACCAGGGGCATTTTCCAATAAGAGTAGTCCATCTGCTCCGATACCAAGTTTTCTATCGCATAAAAAAGAGATCAGATCCCTATCATCTACCGGAACAATTTCAGCACGATTATCGATGACGATAAAATCGTTTCCGGTACCCTGATATTTATAAAAAGGAAGTTGCATGCTCAGTTTTGAACAACAAAGATAGTGCTTTATTTAACGAATTTTTAGCCGTTAAAAACTCGTTAAACTACTTAAAATGGCATGAAAAATGCCTTAATTTTATGATTCATAATTGTAAAAACTTTTCTATCCCATGAAAAAAATTGCCAGTCTATTTATGGTGGCCGTCTTTGCTGGCGCACTGACACTCGGAGCATATAAACTTTTTTTCGAGAAGCAAAATTTTGCCTTAGTCACTGAAAATCAAGATAACCAAACTTTATTGACAAACTATTCGCCAACCTCCAACAAAGGCTCGGGTATCGATGAGGTCGACTTCACCCTTGCGGCACAAAATACGGTAAATGCCGTAGTGCACGTAAAAAATATGAGCATTAGTTCCGGACCGGTAAGTTTAAGCGATCTTTTCTACGGATCTGGTCAAGGACAGCGCGCTCAAGTTGGTTCTGGATCAGGGGTAATCATTACTCCAGATGGGTATATTGTAAGCAACAATCATGTCGTTGCCAATGCCACTAGACTTCAAGTTACCTTGAACAACAATAAAACCTATGATGCGGAACTTGTGGGATCAGATCCCAAGACCGATATCGCTTTACTCAAAATAGATGCTGAAGAACAACTCCCGTATCTGACCTTTGGTGATTCTGACGACACTAAAATCGGAGAATGGGTTTTGGCCGTAGGCAATCCGTTCAACTTAACGTCTACGGTAACCGCTGGGATTGTCAGCGCAAAGGCAAGAAATTTAGGAAAAGGTCAATCGTTCATTCAAACGGATGCGGCTGTAAATCCGGGCAACAGCGGAGGCGCTTTGGTAAATACCGATGGGCAACTGGTCGGCATCAACACTGCTATTACGTCACAAACAGGTTCTTATGTAGGCTATTCGTTTGCCGTTCCCAGCAATATCGCTAAGAAGGTCGTAGACGACTTATCTGAATTTGGAAATGTAAAAAAAGGGGTGCTAGGTATTCAATCTTTCGGGAAAAATACCCGCTATGCAGTTGAACAAGGTCTTAATGAAATAGATGGTGTATATGTTTCAGGAGTTGAAGACGAATCGGGGGCACAGGACGCCGGTTTAAAGGAAGGTGATATTATCAAAAAAGTTGATCGGATAAAGGTTCGCAATTTTCCGGATCTTACGGGTTATGTTTCGAGCAAAAGACCAGGTGACAAAATTGATGTTGCTATCGAAAGAGACGGTGAACAATTGGTTTTGCCCGTGACCCTTAAAGAAGCCCAAACCTTGATAGTTGAAAATTTTGGTTTTGAGGTGAAAAATCTTACTAAAAAGGAAAAAAGGAATTTTGATACCGAAAATGGTGTAATTATTAGAGCTGTGCCTTTGGCGTTCAACAGGTATGATTTAGTAGGCAAAGTTATTATCGAAGTCGACGGTCAAGACATTAAAAATATCAAAGACGCGAAAATACTATTTGAACAAATATCGAAATATGGAGATACTAGTATTACCCTTTTGAATGAAGATGGTGAACGAGAACGATTGATATTCCAATAGTTGTCCCTAAAGATTTACAAAGCCCCTATAATGGGGCTTTTTTTATTTTATGATGCAAATGGTATCCTCTAAATAAAGACATTCAGGGAAAAAAGAAATAGTTTAATCGAGTTCTTTGTTGGAACCCTAACAAAAACCTAAGTAAATAATTACTTTTGCAACACCAATATAACAACAAAATCAATTTTAATGGCAAATATTAGTTCCTACGAAAAAGAACTTGCTTTTCAGGCAGATCGTAGAAAGGCGACAACCGAGTTCATAAAGCTAACCAGTGATTTATGGTATGACAAATCTATAGAGGTTGTGCTATTCAAAAATCAGGTCATTGACAAAAATGTTAGCGACATCATCAACCTACATGAATATGCGGGCAAATTTGTTCAGAAACCGATCTCTATTTTCGATTCCGTGGAAATTCTAAGGGCCATTAACGATATCCCCTTGCCTCCATCTAAATTAGACATTGGCAAGCTCACTTATGAATACCATTCAGACGATACCGGCTATTCAGATGTTAAGGCCTTCGTACTCGACAAACTCAAAAATGCGAACAAAACCAAAGACATTACGCCTCAAGATGTGGTCTTGTACGGTTTTGGCAGAATTGGGCGTTTGGTGGCACGTGAACTCATGGCAAAAACCGGTAAAGGCAATCAATTGCGACTTCGAGCCATTGTTATTCGCGGAACGATCAATGAGGCGATTTTGGAAAAAAGGGCTAACCTGCTCCGTACCGATTCCGTTCATGGAAAATTCATGGGCACCGTGAACATAAATGTCAAAAAGAAAGCACTTGTCATTAATGGCACCACAGTTTATTTGGTATCGGCCAAAAGTCCGGATCTAATCGACTATACTAAATACGGAATCAAAAATGCTTTGGTAATAGACAATACCGGTGTTTATCGGGACAAAGCTGGGCTAGGACTGCACCTGAAATCAAAAGGTGTTGAAAAGGTCTTATTAACGGCCCCAGGCAAGGGTATTCCAAATATTGTTCATGGGGTAAACCATACTGAGCATGACCCGAATAAGGTAAAGATATATTCGGCGGCTTCTTGTACCACCAATGCCATTACACCTATCCTCAAAGTGGTAGATGATTCTCTAGGGCTTGTGAAGGGACACTTAGAAACCATTCATGCCTATACAAATGACCAGAACCTAATGGATAATATGCATGGCAAATACCGCCGAGGCCGTGCCGCAGCGCTTAATATGGTGATTACGGAAACAGGTGCTGGAAAGGCGGTAACCCAGGCCTTGCCAGGCTTAAAGGACAAACTCACCTCTAACGCGATACGCGTACCCGTACCCAATGGTTCACTGGCTATATTGAATCTAGAAATCAACAATAAAACCAGCATTGATGGTATCAACACCATTATTAAAAAGTATGCTTTAGAAGGTGATTTGGTCGAACAGATTAAATATTCTTTAAGTAAAGAGGTGGTATCCTCTGATATCGTTGGCACCTCTGCACCTTCTATTTATGATAGTATGGCTACCTTGGTCTCGCGAAACGGTAAAAATATTATTCTTTATATCTGGTACGACAATGAATTTGGTTATTCACATCAAGTAATCCGTCTTGCGAAATATATTGCAAAAGTGCGTAGATTTACCTATTATTAGTCAACTAAATAATGACCCTATAGTTCCTCCCTAGATTTGGTCAATAATATAATTTAAGAGCAGCTATGTTTTCTGCAGCTTGATTGCTGCTGTGCCATCAATTAGCCGTTTTTTTTTCTTAATTGATATTATTGAATTACTTTTGACTGCTCTAAATTATTATTTATTAACACTTACCAACTATTTTTAAAATGAAAGGTTTAAGAATATTGCTTGCGCTGGCCGTCTTGTTAACGGTAAACCTAAATTATGCACAGGAAACTGAACTTTTATCTTTGGATAAAGGACCAATTTCCAGCCAATTCGAATACATATATAAAAAATCTGGCAACTACCGCTCCGACGGAAAAAAGTACGAGGTGGTTCGGGTGATTTCTTTAGACAAACTTCGTCAAAATGTATTGGACACCCTTGCGGTATATAGTAAGAAAGAGGGGGAATTGAAGACGACAATTGCTGGTCATGAAACCACCATCAGTTCATTGAACAAGAAATTAGAGGAAACTACCGGAAACCTTGTCACGGTTACCGAGGAAAAAGATAGTTTGTCTTTTTTGGGCATGCAAGTGTCCAAGGCCACCTATAACTCAATTTTATGGGCGACCATTGCCACCCTATTGGGAACCTTACTGTTTTTTATCTTTAAGTTCAAAAAGAGTAACTCGCTCACTCAGGAGGCCCGCACGAACCTTTCGGAACTCGAAGTAGAATATGAAGACCATAGAAGACGGGCTTTGGAAAGGGAGCAAAAAATAAATAGGCAATTGCAAGATGAGCTGAACAAACAAAAAAAGCCTAAGTAATCAAAAAGCTCCGAAAGGGGCTTTTTTTATGTGCAATTATGACCGAGATTATAGAAGCCACCCCACGTCATATCGATCAACTGGCCGTACTGTTTGACCAGTACCGTGTTTTTTACGAACAGGAATCAAATTTAGAGGCTGCCGCCCATTTTCTTAAAGAGCGTTTTGATAATAAAGAATCTGTTGTTTTATTGGCCTTCCATGAAAAAGAGCCCGTAGGGTTTACGCAATTGTACAGCTCATTTTCTTCGGTATCAATGCAACCGGTCTATATTTTAAATGACCTTTTCGTATTGCCCGAGTTCCGAAAAAAAGGCATAGGAGAAGATTTATTGGAAAAAGCCAAAGTCTACTGTCAAAATGCAGGCTATAAGGGGCTGGCATTGGAAACTGCCACCGACAATCCTGCTCAACGGCTTTATGAGCGTCTGGGATGGCAGAAAGATGTACATAGTTTTCATTACTTTTGGACGGCATAAATTACTCCAAAGCTCTTTATATGCGAATCGACATTATCACCGTACTGCCCGAATTAATAAAGAGTCCATTTGAAGCCTCCATTCTCAAAAGGGCCAGTGACAAAGGTCTTGTTGAAGTACATTTTCACAATATCAGGGATTACACTGACAAGAGTTACAATCAAGTAGACGATTACCAATTCGGAGGCGGAGCCGGTATGGTACTGATGATCGAACCTATAGACAAATGTATTTCGGCCTTAAAGTCAGAACGCAATTATGATGAAATCATCTATATGACTCCAGATGGGGAAACCTTGAACCAACAAATGTCGAACAGTCTTTCCCTACTCGACAACATCATTATTTTATGCGGACATTACAAGGGGGTAGACCAGCGAGTGCGAGACACTTTTATTACCAAGGAAATATCAGTCGGGGATTACGTACTTTCAGGTGGGGAGTTGGGTGCGGCCGTTTTATGCGATACCATAATTAGACTAATACCAGGGGTGCTGAACAATGAAACATCTGCCTTGACCGATAGTTTTCAAGACGGACTATTAGCACCGCCAGTTTTTACAAGACCGGCGGAATACAAGGGTTTAAAAGTTCCGGAAATACTACTCAGTGGGAACTTCCCCAAAATTGAAGAATGGCGAGAACAGGAGGCCATAAAACGAACTAAAACACTACGCCCAGATTTATTGGAATAAAAATTTTCGAAGTGATTTTGAAATACAAAAAAAGCAATAAATAGCTTGTTGTTTCTGAATTATGGCTTATTTTTGCCTCCTGTAAAATCAACCTCTGACGAAAATCGTGAACGTTGACCATTACATAACAGTAAAAAGGAATCATGGATTCATTAATTAGCTTTGTAGAAAACGAATTTGTAGCCAAAAAGGAGTTTCCGAATTTTTCGGCTGGTGACACCATAACGGTTTATTACGAAATCAAGGAAGGTGAAAAAAAACGTACTCAGTTCTTTAAAGGTGTAGTTATTCAACGAAGAGGTTCTGGGGCGACCGAGACCTTTACCATTAGAAAAATGAGTGGTACTATAGGCGTGGAAAGAATTTTCCCGGTAAACATGCCCGCCTTACAGAAAATAGAAGTCAATAAAAAAGGTAAGGTTCGCAGAGCTCGTATCTTTTACTTTAGAGGACTTACTGGCAAGAAAGCCAGAATCAAAGAAGTGCGTTCCTAAAGCAACGCTTCAACTTACTCAAAAGCCTTCCAAAATTGGAAGGCTTTTTTTTATGAACATTTGTTAATTACCTAGGTTCATAACATGTTCATTACTAATATGTTAAATATTTGGTAGGCGATTCTAATTTTTTCTATATTTAAGTGTCTTTAAAGGAAGCTCTGTCGAGGAGATTCAATTAAAAACTATAAAGTTCACGTAATTTATACTGTAAGTTTAGTTGGTAAGGACAGTGGGGTAACCCAAAATAATTACTTACGAATAAAGTTGTGAGGGCGGTTGCCTTTACTGAACGCTTTAGGAACTAAATTGATTTTCTTAAAATCTCGGTTTTAAGAAAACATCAATAGGTTTGATGAACAGAAAAAAATACAGAAGTTGTTTGGGTAAGACTAATAAACAAATGTATTTTAAACGTGGTGGTAATGATGCAAATGCAATCAATGGTTGCGGTTTTTCTTTCGAGCGAAACAAACAGTTTGCCAGTTACCAAAAAGAAAGCCATGTCAATGTACTTGTACAATGATATGGCTTTTATCTTTTGGCCTAGCTAACCATATCTGCCCATCTAGGCTTTCAAACTTCCAAATCAACACCTAAAATTGCTTCATTAAATTGTATCTTTGCTCCGCTTAAAACAAAACTATTAAGAGGAATGCCTAAAATTTTATATACCCGAACAGACGAAGCCCCGGCTTTAGCAACACAATCTTTTCTACCAATTGTAAAAGCGTTTACCAAATCATCTGGTCTTACAGTTGAAACCAAGGATATTTCCTTGGCGGCAAGAATTCTTGCCGCATTTCCAGACTTTATCGCTGAGGACCAACGGGTATCGGATGATCTCGCGATTTTGGGTGAAATGGCCAAAAATCCTGAAGCCAACATCATAAAACTTCCAAATATCAGTGCTTCTATCCCACAATTGAAAGAAGCCATTGAAGAATTACAAACAAAAGGTTATGCCATACCCAATTATCCTGATTCGGCCTCTGATACCACTTCGAAAGACATTAAAGCCCGGTATGACAAAATCAAGGGGAGCGCTGTAAACCCTGTACTTCGAGAAGGCAATTCTGACCGTAGGGCCCCAAGAGCCGTAAAAAACTACGCCAAGCAAAATCCACATTCAATGGGGGCATGGCATGGCGACTCCAAATCACATGTTGCCACGATGACACATGGGGATTTCAAGTCGAACGAAAAGTCGCTTACGGTATCCAATGCCGCATCCATAAAAATAGAACTGCAACAAAATAATGGTGAAACAACCGTCCTTAAAGAAAGCGTAGCCTTGCTTGCCGGTGAAATTATCGATGCCACCGTTATGAGCAGAAAAGCGCTCATAAGTTTTCTTAACGAACAGCTTGCTGACGCTAAAGCCCAGGGAATTCTATTCTCTGTACATATGAAGGCAACCATGATGAAGGTTTCTGACCCCATAATTTTTGGACATGTGCTCAAGGCCTATTTCGCCGATGTTTTTGAGAAATACGGTGATGTACTGAAAGAACATAATGTCAATCCGAATAACGGACTTGAGAGTTTACTCGAAAAAATAAAATCCATACCCGAAGGGGACGCAATCGCTAGTGCTATTCAGGAGACTATTGCAAACGGACCATCTTTGGCAATGGTAAATTCCGATAAAGGAGTCACCAATTTGCATGTACCCAGTGATGTAATAATCGATGCCTCTATGCCCGCTATGATTCGTAATTCAGGGCAGATGTGGAATGCAGAAGGTAATGCACAAGACACTAAGGCAGTGATTCCCGATAGCAGTTATGCTGGAATTTATACGGCTACAATAGATTTTTGTAAAAAACATGGTGCCTTTGATCCTGTGACCATGGGGACGGTTCCCAATGTTGGTCTAATGGCGCAAAAAGCAGAGGAATACGGGTCTCATGACAAAACCTTTGAGTTGCAAAATGCCGGAACCGTAAAAGTGATCGACAACGCTACGGGCAACGTATTAATGGCCCATGATGTTGAAGAAGGTGATATTTGGAGAATGTGTCAGGTAAAAGATGCGCCGATACAAGACTGGGTAAAGCTGGCCGTTGGTAGAGCAAGAGCTACTGAAGTACCAGCTGTTTTCTGGTTAGATGAGCATAGGGCCCATGATGCCGAAATCATCAAAAAGGTGAAGCGCTATTTACCCGATCACGATACCAACGGATTGGAAATTCATGTTCTATCACCTATAAAAGCTACCGAGTTCACTCTGGAGCGTATCAAGGAAGGAAAAGACACCATTTCTGTTTCAGGGAACGTATTACGTGATTATTTAACCGACCTATTCCCTATTCTCGAGGTGGGAACAAGTGCCAAAATGTTATCAATTGTGCCCTTAATGAATGGCGGAGGTCTTTTTGAGACCGGTGCAGGTGGTTCGGCCCCAAAACATGTAGCGCAATTTACTGAAGAAGGTCATCTGCGTTGGGATTCTTTGGGCGAGTTTTTGGCCTTAGGTGTATCACTTGATTTTTATGGGGAAAAATATGGAAATGAAAAGGCACGTATATTAGGAAACGCCCTAGATGATGCCACTGAAAAATTCTTGATTAATGACAAATCGCCATCCCGAAAAGTAAAACAACTTGATACCAGGGGCAGTCATTTCTATTTGGCCATGTATTGGGCCGAGGCATTGGCGGCACAAAACAAGGATACTGAACTTCAACAAACATTTTCGGCTATTGCTGCCGATATGCAGGCCAATGAAAATACTATCGTTTCTGAATTGAATGATGCACAAGGCACCCCACAAGACATAGGTGGCTATTACAAGCCCGATGAAAGTCTTATCGCCAAAGCCATGCGACCAAGCACTACGTTGAACGGAATTTTGGAGAAGTTGTGATTTGAAAAAATCGTATTAGAACAATAGAAACCCTCGACTTGATCGGGGGTTTTCAATTTCCCAAATAAACGTTAAGGATTTTCACCCCGTACTTTTCATACTTATTTTTATAAAAATTTGCCTTGAATGCGACTATACTGCACAGTACTCCTTTTCTTTTTGTCCTCGATTTTATTTTTCGTTTCCGCTCAGCAAAAATATACCTTGAGCGGAACAATTTCAGAAGCATCTAGCAATGAGACACTTATTGGGGTCACCATTGCCTTTCCTGACTTGAAAACGGGGGTTACGACCAATGAATATGGGTTTTATTCAATCACACTGCCGGAGGGTACCTACAAAGTTTTGGTTAATTATTTGGGTTTCAAAGACATAGTACAGGATGTAGAACTTTCGGAAAATAGAAAGATCAATTTTAAAATGATCGAAGAAGCCGAACAGTTGCAAGAGGTCGTTGTAACCGAGGATGTTGAACAAATGGACGTACGAACCCCCCAGATGAGTGTAAATGTACTTTCTGCCGCCACCATAAAGAAAATTCCGGTTATTTTGGGCGAGGCCGATGTCATCAAATCTATTTTACTTTTGCCAGGAGTTACGAATGCTGGTGAAGGTGCCTCTGGATTTAATGTTCGGGGAGGGGCAGTCGATCAGAATTTGATTCTTTTGGACGAGGCGATTATCTTTAATTCTTCGCACCTATTCGGATTCTTTTCGGTGTTCAATCCTGATGCAATCAAAGATATTAAATTGTACAAAGGGGGCATCCCGGCACGCTATGGTGGGCGGGTATCCTCGGTTCTAGACATCTTTCAAAAGGAAGGAAATAGCAAAGAATTTCATGCCAACGGGGGCATTGGGGCGGTTGCAAGCAGACTGTTGGTCGAAGGCCCCCTAATAAAGGATAAGGCCGCTTTTTTAGTTGGTGGTCGAGGCTCCTATGCACATCTGTTTTTAAGATTGACAGATCAAGAAAACACAGCCTACTTCTATGATTTGAATACGAAACTCAATTATAACATAAACGAACGCAATAGTGTTTACCTTTCTGGGTACTTTGGCAGAGATGTTTTTGGAATTAGCGAGAGTTTTGAAAACACCTATGGCAATGCCGTCGGAAACTTTAGATGGAATCATCTGTTTTCAGACAAATTGTTTTCGAACCTTTCCCTGATCTATTCTGATTATTTCTACGGACTTAAATTGGATTTTGTTGGATTCAATTGGAATTCGGGGATTCGAAATTTTAATCTGAAATATGACCTAAAACATTATTTGAATGATAAGCTACAAGTCAATTACGGCCTAAACAATATTTATTACGCGTTTAACCCTGGAAAAATTGAACCTAGCAACTCAGAATCGGGAATTATTGAGGATCAACTCACGCAAAAGTATGCCAACGAATTTGCCGCCTACATTGATGTGGAACATGATATTACCCCTAACCTAAGCTTAGGTTACGGCATTCGATATAGTAATTTTGTGCGTTTGGGGCAAGATGAACTGAATGTTTATGCCAACAACGACCCTGTAGACTTCGATCCATTTACATTGACCTATAGTGAGGCAGATCCTATAGAGACCATCAATCCAGGAAGATCTGGCAGCCTTGCTACCTTTAACAATATCGAACCGCGTATTTCCCTTTCGTATACGATCAATGAGAATAGTTCGGTGAAGGCAAGTTATACCCGTTTGGCCCAATACCTGCACCTCTTGTCCAACACCAGTTCCCCTACTCCGTTGGATGTTTGGACTCCCAGCGGACCGTTCGCGAAGCCGCAACTGCTCGACCAATATGCTCTAGGGTTTTTCAAAAATATCAAAAATGGGGATTGGTCGATCGAAAGTGAAGTCTTTTACAAGGATATTCAAAATCGCATCGACTACATTGACGGTGCAAATCTTATAGCCAATGATGCCATTGAACAAGTAATCTTAAACGGTCAGGCACGCGCTTATGGCCTGGAGGTGTTGCTTCGAAAAAATTCAGGGAAGTTTCAAGGTTGGTTGGCTTATACCCTATCCAAATCTGAACAGCGTACACCGGGAAGAACACCCAGTTTCGACAATGGCAGATCCAATCTTGAGACCGGGATCAATTTCGGGGATTGGTATAATACGCCCTATGACAAACCTCATGACATATCCTTTTATGGTAGTTATGAGCTCAACGAAAAATGGACTTTCAACACGAATTTTGTTTATCAAACCGGCCAACCTACGAATTACCCTATTGGGCAATTTGAAGTTCAGGGCCTGATTGTTCCCTTTTACGGGAGAAGAAATACAGAACGACTTCCGGATTACCACCGTATAGATGTGTCTGCTACTCTTACCCCTCGAAAAAACAAAAATCGAAACTTTAAGGGCGAATGGGTCTTTAGTGTATATAATATTTATAATAGAAAAAATGCCGCGTCCATCAATTTTAGAAAGAATCAAGATACAGGGGCAAATGAGGCTATTCGCACCTCGATTTTCGGGGTGGTTCCTGCGGTAACCTACAATTTTAAATTTTAAGCTATGAGGAAGCTTTTTTACATATTACCAGTTGTTTTCATTCTGCTCGGGTGTGAGGATGTTATCGATGTGGATGTTCCTGTTGACCGTCCGCGATTAACCGTCGATGCCGTTTTTCGATTGGATGTAAGTGAACCCATTCAAACAGTTCAAGTAAAGGTTGGCCAGACCAGTGGCTTCTTCGATGAGTTGCAAACAACAAGTTTGGATGCCATAACCCTGATCAACCCTGATTATGTACCCACAGGACCATTGGACCTTAATTCACTTGTGATGACCGAGGTGGCTCCAGGAATATATGAAGGTTCTAAAACGACCATTTTCTTTACCGAAGGTACCCTACAACTCATATTAGAGCATCAGGGAGAACGTTTTTTGGCACAAACGGCATTTGTCCCTACTAGTGATATAGACGAATTGGCTCAAGGGGATGGCTCCTTGTTCGGCGGAGATGAGACCGAAATCATTGTTTCTTTTACAGATCAACCAGATCGCGAGGATTTTTACCTCTTTGATTTAGACTTTAATGAATATTTGGTTACCGAGGATGAATTTTATCCTGGACAACGTTTTGAATTCTCATATTTCTACGATGAGAGTGTGAACGCCGGTATGGATATAAATGTAAGTCTACTTGGTGTGGATGAATTGTTTTACAATTATATGAATCAAATTATTGTTCAGGCCAATAGTGGCAGTACTGGGCCCTTTCAAACCCCTTCTGCAACGGTTCGCGGTAACATTATCAACATTACCGGCATCAACAATATCGACTCTTTTGACAACGTAGAGAATAGCGATAATTTTGCTTTAGGTTATTTTGCAATTTGTCAGACCTTTACCAAAACGATAACCATAGAATAGTTGGCATTTGTTGTTGCCAATGCTTATTTCAATGGCTATTTCATATTTTTGATTGAATTACAAACCATCTATGAGAACCGACCGAGTATTGTTAATAAAAGGCCTACGCTATCTTACCTATACGGTTATTTTGATGTTCTTGGCACCAATTGTAGTATGGCAAGCCTTTAAAAATCAGGACCATGCCTTCTACATTCCTGTTTTGGTTGTAGGTTGTTTACTGGGTGTCGCGGCAATAGCGATGGGTTTTGTAAGTATTAAAACCATTGTTGATTCGTTGTTCGGAAAGAAGAAGTCTTAATTTTTCTTTTTGCCACTTACGCTCCATTTATCCGATAAGGTGGCGTAGTCGAAAGCCAGTACCGTTTTTTGACGCTCCAATCGATCTGCCGCAAAGGCGCGTTGCAATACATCTTCGATCAAATAGTCTTCGTGCACGTTTTCGGGATGAAATTCCTCCTTAATGCTGATATCGAAAATCTTAGCCGTAGTACTATACCAAAAAGCCCGCCAGCCACTGCGAAGTTCCTTGACCAAATTGAACGCTGTTGATCCTGTTTGGCGATGAATCAACTTCACCAAAATCTGTCCTTCGGTGCGTGTTAGCTTTTTCAATTCTGCTGAAAATTCTTCCTCGATATACTTCTGTACTTTCTTGGTGTATTTCTTTCGGTGCCGCTTCTTTTTTATTTTTCCGATACTGTCATTAAGTTCAGTTAATCGGTCGGCGGCCATTTTAGCATAGGGAAACACCTTAATGGTCTTTCGACGAAGAATGTAATATCTTAATTTCGATTCACGATCTGGAAATTTTAGCTTGCTAAAGACGTAGACCTCCCCTAAATCTATTGAACTACGAATAATCGAGTCGCCTTCAATGATGATCATCTTCTCGGTTATCGAATCCAACGGTTGCTCTTCCACTTGGGAAATTCCGTAGAAACCGAATAAAACAAAGCCAATAATAGCTAATCTTCTTTTCATAGTATGGGTATAGGCAAAAGCCTTGCCAAAATTAACGATTAATACGCAGCCATATTATTAAAGAATAGTGAATATTGTTAAGTTTGTATATAAACTTTGAATACATGGCCGAAAAGAAAATTATCACCAAAAAATCTCTCGAATTTTTTGAAAAGTACCTGAACAATGCCGCCCCAACGGGGTACGAGTGGGAAGGGCAGAAATTGTGGATGGACTATTTAAAGCCCTATGTTGACACTTTTATAACGGATACCTATGGTACTGCAGTTGGGGTTATTAACCCTGATGCCGAATATAAAGTCGTCATTGAAGGGCATTCGGATGAAATATCCTGGTACGTAAATTATATAACCGATAATGGCCTGTTATATGTAATTCGGAATGGAGGCAGCGACCATCAAATAGCCCCTTCGAAATGGGTGAATATTCATACCAAAAAAGGTATTGTCAAAGGCGTATTCGGATGGCCTGCCATTCATACGCGCAAAAGCGCCAAGGAAGAACCGCCGAAGTTGGATAACATTTTTATAGACATCGGAGCCAAGGACAAAAAAGAGGTCGAAAAAATGGGGGTTCATGTTGGATGCGTCATCACATACCCGGACGAATTTCATGTTCTAAATAAGGACAAATTTGTTTGCCGCGCCATAGACAATAGAGCTGGCGGCTTTATGATAGCTGAAGTTGCGCGCTTGTTGAAGGAGAACAAAAAGAAACTTCCGTTTGGTTTGTACATTACCAATGCCGTGCAAGAGGAAATTGGGTTACGCGGGGCACAAATGATAGCCGAACGCATAAACCCCGATGTGGCTATCGTAACCGATGTGTGTCATGACACTACTACTCCGATGATTGAGAAAAAAGTACAAGGGCATACCGAAATCGGTTCGGGTCCGGTAATTTCATATGCACCAGCGGTACAGAACAAACTCAGAGAGCGTATAATAGAAACTGCTGAAAAAAAGAAGATTCCATTTCAACGTATGGCAGCCTCTAGATCTACGGGTACAGATACCGATGCCTTTGCCTATAGCAATAGCGGTGTGGCCTCGGCATTGATATCCTTGCCGTTGCGCTATATGCACACCACGGTTGAAACGGTGCATCGAGATGATGTCGAAAATGTTATTCGACTAATTTATGAGACCTTGCTTACCATTAAATCAGGGGAGACTTTTAGCTACTTTGAATAAAGAACATTTATCGTAATGCCGCACAAAGGCGAAGCTGTCTGCGCATGGATGAACTCTTGGATATTTTGGATGCCAACGGCAAACCTACAGGACAAACTGCGTTGAAATCGGTTGCGCATCGCAACGGTTTATATCATCGAACGGTACATATTTGGTTTTATACCGAAAAAGGGCAGCTACTTTTTCAACAACGTGGCAAAAAAAAGGACACCTATCCGCTACTCTGGGATGTTTCGGTAGCGGGTCACATCGGTGCTGGCGAAGCTATTGAGGCCGCTGCCGTTAGGGAAGTTGCCGAAGAAATCGGGATTCAAATCACCATTGCTGATTTACAAAAAATTGGTGTCTTTAAATCTGAGCAACAACATACCACTCTTACGGATAATGAATTTCATCATACTTTTTTATGTGAATTGAAGGTTCCTATTGAAGCACTGAGGCTACAAGATTCTGAAGTAGAGGCAGTCTTATTAAAATCGGTGACCGCCTTTTCGGAAGAACAGCTCAAAAACGGAAAAAGCGAGTTGATCTACGTACCGCATGATACAAACTACTACTTAGAGGTAGTTGAATCAGTTCAGCGTCTTATAAAGAGTTGATGAAATCGCTTATCTCTGTGAATTGGAATGTGGCCTGGCTACCTTTATTCATGTTTTTTACCACAAAAGAATTCGCTTCCAATTCCTGAGCCCCTATTAAAATCACATACGGTATCTTGCGGTTATTGGCATATTTCATTTGCTTCTGCATTTTAGCGCTTGTAGGATACAAATCAGAAGCTACGCCAGCCTTTCTAAGCTGTGTTATCAATTTAATGGAAGCCATTGCTTCCTGCTCGCCAAAATTCACGCAGAGCACCTGTACGTCTTGTTCTACTGTCTTTGGGAACAGATTCAATTCGTCAAGAACCAAATAAATTCGGTCGAGTCCAAAAGAAATACCTACTCCACTGACATCCTTAAGTCCAAAAATTCCGGTCAGATCATCATAGCGACCTCCACCGCCGATCGATCCCATTTGCACACCATTTGGAGCAGCAACTTCAAAAATGGCTCCGGTGTAATAATTAAGTCCCCTTGCCAAGGTGACGTCAATTGTGAGTTGTGCGGATTGCAAGCCCAGTTCAACAATACTATTGAGAATGAATTCGAGTTCCTCAACTCCTTTCGAGCCCACTTCCGAATCTGAAAGTAAGCGCCTTAGCATCGCTAGCTGATCGCTGTTGCTTCCAGATAAGGAAAACAACGGACTTGCTTTTTCGATTGCCGCTTCCGAAATTCCCTTGTTCAGCATTTCGGTGACGACGCCATCCTTTCCGATCTTATCGAGTTTATCTAACGCAATCGTAAAATCTACCAATAAATGTTTGGCCCCTATAACTTCGGCAATACCTGCCAGGACCTTTCGGTTATTCAATTTTATAGTCGTGCCCACAAGACCTAAATCAGAAAATATGGCATCATAGAGCTGCACCAACTCAACCTCTTGTAGTAACGATTTAGAACCGACAACATCGGCGTCGCATTGGTAAAACTCCCTAAACCTGCCTTTTTGAGGTCTATCGGCGCGCCAAACCGGTTGTATTTGATAGCGCTTAAACGGAAAGTCTATTTCATTTTGATGCATCACCACATAACGTGCAAAGGGCACCGTAAGATCATATCGGAGCGCTTTTTCGGTTATTTTGGGGGCTATGGTAGAGGAGTTTTTGGAGCTATAGGTAACATCGTCTACCTTGCTGATAAAATCCCCAGAATTTAAAATCTTGAATATCAACCGGTCACCTTCATCCCCGTATTTACCTAACAAGGTATCCGAATTTTCAAATGAGGGGGTTTCGATCGGCTGAAAACCAAACGTCTTAAAGTGCTTTTTTACAATATTGAAAATATAATTGCGCTTGCCTACTTCAGAAGGAGAAAAATCTCTGGTGCCTTTAGGAATACTGGGTTTTTGAGCCATTTGGTTTTATTGTGCTACAAATATAGGATTAGATGGTATTCGGTGCAAAGCACATGAATAATTAGATTTTATCAATAGTCACTAGCTAACCGATCACTTTTTCAAACCATTGATACAATTCGCCCTTGGTAATCACCCCTCCCTTTTGGATTAGGGAAAACTTGTCAAGATTTTTGTCTTCGGTATAGGCCTTCGAAGCCGTGAGGTATTCTACAAAGTCAGATTGCCAGTTTTTCTTGAACCAGCTGAAACCAATACTCGTTGTAAGATCTATGTCTGGATTCATTACTTTGACCGATATCAATTTCATTTCTTTTTCGGAACAATGAAAAAGATGCATGTGCTGTGCAGAGATATTCTCGATATATCCCACTTTGGTCATGACACCCTCCCAGACCAAATCGCTAAATACGTCAACTTCATCTTCTGCTACATTGGGCTGATCCTCTTTTAGGAGTTTCCACTCCTCCCCGGTTATTTGTTGGGTGGCCAAAAAATTGATGAATTCGGGCTTTAGCTCTTCCAGTTGTTGTTTTGTTAGTCTTGTATATTTCATTTCATGCCATAAAAAAGCCTTCCAGTAATTCTGAAAGGCTCGGATTTTTACAATATCAAGTCTTAGCTTTTGGCCGCAGTAACCTCAAACGCCAAATCAACTACAACATCTCTGTGCAATCTAACTTTTGCATTATATGGCCCTAATCGCTTTACGCTACCTCCTTGAATGCTGATGAATTTCTTTTCGATCTCATGACCTTCTTTACCGAGGGCCGTTGCCAAATCGATGTTCGTTACCGAACCGAACAATTTATCGCCTGTACCTACCTTCGCAGGTATTTTTATCTCAAGAGTCTTTAAAGCGTCAGCGGTCTTATTGGCCGCATCTATAACTTTTTTCTCTTTGTGGGCGCGTTGTCTCAAATTCTCTTCCAAGACTTTTTTTGCAGATGGCGTGGCCATGGCGGCCATACCTCTTGGAATCAAGAAATTGCGACCATAGCCGCTCTTTACCTGTACGACATCGTCTTTAAAACCCAAATGCTCTACGTCTTGCTTTAATATCAATTCCATGGTGCTTCTTCTTTTATTTTAATAAATCGCCAACGTAAGGCATTAATGCTATGTGACGCGCACGTTTTACGGCCTGCGCCACTTTTCTTTGGTATTTCAAAGAAGTACCGGTAAGTCTTCTAGGAAGTAACTTACCTTGTTCATTGACCAACTTCATTAAGAAATCTGGATCTTTATAATCGATATACTTGATACCCGATTTTTTAAATCTACAGTATTTCTTTTTGGTGTTCGTTTCGATATTCAATGGGGTCAGATATCTGATTTCCCCATCTTTTTTACCTTTTGCCTGTTGTTCTATTGATGCCATATCCTTTATGCTTTAGCTTTTAACCTTGTTCTTCTTTTTTCTGCCCACTCGATGGCGTGCTTATCTAATTTTACCGTTAAAAAACGCATCACACGTTCGTCCCTTCTAAATTCTTGCTCGTAAGGCGTTACCACCTCACCGGGACCGGTAAATTCGAACAAGTGGTAAAAACCACTTTTTTTGTGTTGGATAGGATAGGCCAATTTCTTCAGCCCCCAATTTTCCTTGGCGACCATTTTGGCTCCATTCTTAGTTAAGAAATTCTCGAACTTCTTTACTGTTTCCGCAATCTGTTCGTCAGAAAGCACGGGATTCAAAATGAAAACAGTTTCGTAATTGTTCATATATAAAATTTTAATTTTGGAGTGCAAAAATAGGAATATTTACTACACTTCACAAGAAAACCGTTTTTTCTTCGTTATAGTTTGAACAGAATCATAAATCGAACTTAACCAAATCTTAACCTATGGTCATCAACATGGAACAAAACTAACCCGATTGTTAACAATTTTTATTGCAGTTCAACGTGTTTTTTTAGTACTTTGACGATGATTTAACCCCACAAATCAACCCATTTATGAAATTAAGAAGTATTATCGTAGACGATTCGTCAATGCAACGAATGGCTGTCGCGAAGTTGGTGAACAATCATCCAAACCTTGCTATGGTGGCAGAGTACAGCAACGCGATCGAGGCCAAGAACGGCATCAAGAACAATGAAATTGACTTAATTTTCCTAGACGTTGAAATGCCTATTATCAACGGATTCGACCTACTCGAGTCTCTTGAAAACAGTCCTCAGGTAATTTTAATCACTGGAAAGCCCGATTATGCGCTTAAAGCCTTTGATTACGACGTAACGGATTACTTGCACAAACCTATTACAATGGCTCGTTTTGATGCCTCTATACGACGTGCGGTTGCCAAGTATGAGCAAATGCACAAAGTACAGGAAGATGAGGAGCATATCTTTGTGAAAAGTAACCTGAAGAAAAGAAAAGTTATCCTAAACGATATTAAGTGGATCGAAGCGCTTGGTGACTACATTAAATTGGTTACCGACGAAGCGAACATCGTAATCTTGTCAACTATGAAATCTTTCGAAAAGCAATTGCCTGCCGAAAAGTTTTTAAGAATACACAAGTCGTATATCGTTAACTTGGAAAAAATCGAGAAATTCAACAGTAAAAATGTTGAAGTAAGTGGAAGATCCATTCCATTAAGTAGAAACAAAAAGACCGAGTTGGCGGAAGCATTGAGCAACGTTTAAGCACACGTCTTTTAAAACACGGAGCCGCTATGTTCAATGGAACATAGCGGCTTTTTTATTTTGTTTATGCAACCTACTACAAATGGTCTACATTGTACAACACCCGAACACTCCTAAATTGGGAAATAGCATTAAATGACCGCTCTACCCTCTTAATACCTGCCTTGATGCTCTTAACGGATGTCTTATGTTCGATTTTCACGATTACGTGCTTCAAGTATAGATTCCTGATCCGTGCCACTGGCGGAAACTCAGGCCCTAATACATTGGTTCCCATAGCACTTCTTAGGCCTTTTGCAAACCATTCAGAAGCTTCATTTAGGCGATTGTACTCTTTGTGTTTAAAAGTGATTCTAATGATCTTATTCGCAGGAGGGTACTTATATTGCTCACGCTCATAAAGTTGCTCCTTGTACATTGAATCATAATCATTGGTCGAAACCTGATTTAGAATTTGATGAAACGGATTGTAGGTCTGTACGATAACCCGACCCCTTTTTTGAGTGCGCCCTGCCCTACCGGCAACCTGCGTCAATAATTGAAAACAGCGCTCATGTGCCCTATAATCAGGAAAGTTCAAAAGCGAATCCGCATTCATTATTCCTACAAGCGAAACATTCCTAAAATCCAATCCTTTGGTGAGCATCTGAGTACCCACAAGAATATCCATTTCTTGTTGTTCGAAAGCCGTGATTATTTTTTCATAACCGTGTTTACCACGTGTAGTATCCAAATCCATTCGAGAGACCTTCGCCTCAGGGAATAGTGCCTGTACTTCTTTCTCGACCTGTTCAGTGCCAAAACCCTTGGTATCCAAAGTTTGACTCCCGCACGCCTGGCAGCTTTCCTGGAGCGCAATATGGTGACTACAGTAATGACAGCGCAGTTGTTTTTTATATTGATGATAGGTTAGACTTACATCACAGTTCGGGCATTGCGGCGAATGGCCACAGGTATTGCACTCCACTATTGGAGCGAAACCTCTCCTGTTTTGAAATAGGATAATCTGTTCACCTGCCGCCAACGATTCGGTCATCTCTGCCAAAAGTCGCTCGGAAAAGTGGCCATTCATTCTTCGCTTTCTGGTTTGTTCCTTGATATCGACCAATTCGATTTCGGGCATTAAGACATTCCCAAAGCGCCGATCAATAGTGGCATAGCCGTATTTTCCGGTTTGGGCATTTCTAAAAGTTTCGATACTTGGGGTGGCCGAACCAAGTAATACGTTTGCCTTATGTAGCTTGCCAAGAACTATGGCGGCATCTCGAGCATGATATCTGGGAGCGGGATCAAATTGCTTAAAGCTGCTTTCATGCTCCTCATCGATCAAAATCAGTCCCAAATTGCTAAATGGCAAAAACAAAGATGATCTTGCTCCTATGACCACTTGGGCCTTGCGTTTTTTGTCGATAACATTCTTCCAGACTTCAACCCGTTCAAAGACTGTGTACTTAGAATGATACACCGATATTTGCTCACCAAAATAGGCTTGTAAGCGTGTGATCAATTGTGTCGTCAATGCAATCTCAGGCAGCAGATACAACGCTTGTTTCCCAGCTTTCAAACACTTATCTATCAATTGTACATACACCTCTGTTTTTCCGGATGAGGTAACACCATGAAGTAACGTAACTTTTTCTTTTTCAAAGCTTTGAGATATTTCATCTAAAGCATCTTTTTGATAAGTATTAAGCTCTTTCAACGCCCTGTCATCTACTTCTTTTTCATAATTTACACGATCGGTCTGAATATAGTATTCCTCCAGAATACCTTTATCTATTAAGGATTTTATTACCGCTTTTGAACCACCACTCTTTTGTTCCAATTCTGACACCTTAATAGGTTTTTGTACCTCCGCCCTTAGTTGAAATAGCGCTAACACAACCTGACTTTGTTTTGGTGCTCGGGTCAATGAATTTAACAATTCCTCTAATTCGGTTTCGCTTTGGTACGCTTTGCCCAATTGCACATATCGCACCAATTTGGGCCGATATTTCTCATACACCTCCTCTTTTAAGTGGATAACCTTCTTGTCTAACAAACGGTTCAGTACCGGCAAAACATTTTTTCGTTCCACGATAGCACTTACCTCATGTACTTTCAGCATTGATTGATGTTGTAAGGCTTCATACACCAAAAACTCATCATCCTTTAATTCTCCTTCGACGACCATGGCTTGGGTGTTTTTGAGAATCAAGGTCTCGCTTTCCAGTAGAAAGGCACTCGGCAAGGCACTTCTGACAACCTCTCCTAGCGTGCACATGTAGTAATCGGCGATCCAAGTCCAGTGCTTTAACTGAACTTCATTGACCAAGGGCTGGTCATCCAATATTTGATGAATTTCCTTGGCCTCATATACTGATGGTGGGGTTTGATGCACCTTGTTGACCAAGCCGGTATATATTTTGGATTTACCAAAAGGCACCGCAACACGCATACCTGGGCGGAGAAATTCCGCTTCAGCCTCCGAAATGGAATACGTGAACAATTTCTCTAAGGGAATCGGAAGTATTACATCAATGAAATACTGCATAATATTACATACTACCCATCAACACGTACCCAGGTCTGGGTGCGGTAAATAAAGGCAAGATAGCCACGTACTTTAAGCTGATCTGAATTTTCGGGATCTAACCAGATTTTACAACGGAACGTCATTGCCTGTTCTGGGTCAAAAAGGGTATCACCCTTATATACACCGTCACCTTTGTGCTCGGCAGCATCTATGATGCGCATTCCGACTACTGGTTTGTCTTTTAAATCGCCATCACACTTGGTGCAAAGCGAATTTTCCTTCCCCTTTTCAACGATTTTGATAACCTTGCCATACATCTTTCCATCTTTTTCGTAGATATCTATAATGGCTTTCGGATTGCCTGTTCGGTCATCGATTGTTTTCCATTTTCCGAACACCGTCTGTCCATATCCTACTGTTGCAAAGCTAAGCAGGATTAAAAGCAAAATCCTATTTTGTAATCTCATTGGTATTGTAGTTTTTTCTTAGCCAATTTAAAGAGGCATTCAGCTCAAAGCCGAGTAACAAGATATTGGAATTTAACCAGATGTAGACCATCAATATCAACAAACCGCCCAACGCACCATATAATTCGTTGTATCTGGCTATTTTGTCAACATATACACCAAAAAGATAAGATGTAAGTATAAAAAGTATGGTCGTCATCAAGGCTCCTGCTGAGAAGAACTTTGCTTGCTTTCCCTCTCTCGTGCCAAAGTAATACAGGGTTGCCGTGGTAAGATAAGACAGTACTATAAAGAACAGAAACTTACCGATTTGAATACCGATCAATTCATCATTATCTAAAATACTGCCGCTTGTACGCTCTGCAAATTCTTTCAAATAACCAAGGATATATACTTCAAAATAAACAAAGGCAACAAAACCAACAATGATCAATATAGAAAGAATGAGCCCAACCATCAAGGCAAAAAGGTATTGTCTAAAGAAATTTCGAGTGAGGTCTACATGATAGGAATTTTCAAAACCACCGAATATGGAATTCACCCCATTGGCCATCAAGAATATTGATATAATAAAAGAAGATGATAGTAAACCACCACGCTTTTGATCTTTTATCTGTTGAAAAATATCCCCAAAATAATCTCCCGTCGCCGAGGGTAGGAAAGATTCTAAGAACGACAAAAATTCCGCATCGAAATTGGCATTCTCAATACTGATGTACGATACTAGAAAAGGTACGAGGGTTACCATAAAAATCAACAGTGGAAACAAGGCCATAAACAGGCTGAAAGCGATTGAGCTCGCCCTTGTAGAGAGGGCTCCCCTAAGAATTCCGCGAATGTACATCTCGCTTAGATCATAAATCGACAGGCCTTCGAAACCCGGAAGTTTTATCTTTTTCAAGACAACCACCAGCCAGTTTATCACTGGTATTTTTGCGAGTTTTTCTTCGATTTCAGCCGACATCTAAACAGCTTTTAGACTCAGATCCATATTATATACCGAATGTGTTAATGCACCAGAGGAAATGTAATCTACCCCACAGTCGGCATAATTACGAATGGTTTTCTCGTTTATCCCTCCAGAGGATTCTGTCAAACATTTGTTCCCAATCAGTGCAACGGCCCTTCGCGTATCTTCATAGTTGAAGTTGTCAATGAGTATGCGGTACACACCATCAGACAAAAGTATCTCTTGAATTTCCTCTAAACTGCGGGCCTCAACGATTATCTTCAAATCTCTCCCGGTGTTCTTCAAGTATTCAAGGGTTTTATCAATGGCCTTGGTAACCCCACCTGCGAAATCGATATGATTGTCTTTGAGCATTATCATATCGTATAGGGCAAAGCGGTGATTCTCACCACCTCCAATTTTAACGGCCCATTTCTCTAAGGCACGGAGGCCGGGTGTGGTTTTTCTTGTATCCAGTATCTTAGTGGACGTACCTTCCAATAGTTTTACGAATGACCTTGTTTTGGTTGCAATCGCACTCATTCTCTGCATTGCATTCAAAACCAAGCGTTCCGCTTTTAAAATACTTTGGGAACTCCCTTCCACATAAAATACAATATCGCCATACTTCACCTCGGCGCCATCATTCATTAAAGTCTCAACATTCATTGCAGGATCAACATATTCGAAGACCTTCTTGGCGAATTCAACTCCGGCAACAATACCCTCATCTTTTACCAGTAATTTTGCCTTGCCGTTGGCGGTGGCCGGAATACATGCCAAGGAGCTATGGTCACCATCACCGACATCTTCACGTATGGCATTTTTAATGATATTTTCTACTTCAAAATCGAATTGTTCTTGGGAAATCATTGCTGCATTTTTGTTGGTGGCTAATTTAAGAAAAACAAATCCCAATACAGAAAATCATTTAACTTTGACCCATGAACATTAAACTTCTGGCTATTGGCAAGACTGACAATAAGGCATTGCAAGAGCTTATTTCAGTATATGAAAAGAGGCTTCAGCATTACATAAAATTTGATCTGGAGATTCTTCCCGATATCAAAAACACCAAGAACTTATCCGAATCACAGCAAAAAGAAAAAGAAGGGGAGTTGATTCTAAATAAGTTGAGTACAGGCGATATTTTGGTATTGCTGGATGAAAATGGCAAGCAATACGATTCCATATCCTTCTCAGCATACTTACAAAAGAAAATGAATTCGGGATTGAAACAATTGGTCTTCGTTATAGGCGGCCCTTATGGTTTTAGTGAGGCTGTGTACCAAAAAGCAACAGGACAGGTAAGTTTATCAAAAATGACCTTTTCCCATCAAATGGTTCGCCTATTTATGGTGGAACAACTGTACCGGGCTTTCACGATATTTCGGAACGAACCTTATCACCATCGGTAATTCTATGGTGTTTCGCCTAGCTTCGACTTTGGTTGCCTTTTAATAAAGGACTCTGAATTTTATGGTGTTGTCAACTTTTTTAAGTGCCTTGATTACTTCCTTATTGTACTCCTTATCCAAATCTGAAATTACGTAGCCCACATCGCTATCGGTCGAAAGGTATTGTCCGCTAATGTTCATTTCATACTTGGCCAAGACCTTATTGATTTTTGCCATTACTCCTGGAACATTTTTGTGAATATGCAAGAAACGATGCGAATTGCTTTGTTTAGGAAGGCGAATATTCGGGAAGTTTACCGCATCGACCGTATTACCCGAGTTGATATATTCCATGATCTTATTTGGAACAAAACCGGCGATATCGCGCTGGGCTTCCTCTGTACTTCCCCCAACATGTGGAGTTAGGATAACATTGGGCAGCCCTTGCAATTCTGTATAAAACGGACCATTGGCCCTTGGCTCTTCGGGATATACATCGATTGCCGCTCCGGCTAATTTGCCATTCTTTAAAGCGTCTGCCAAGGCTTCTATATCAATCACGAACCCGCGCGAAAGATTTACCAACAGCGCTCCCGTCTTCATTTGATTGATTTCCCTTCGACCTATAAAATTCTTATTCGCTTTGTTATCATCGATATGTAAGGTAACTACGTCCGACACGCTCAACAAATCTTCCAAACTATTGCATTTCACAGCGTTACCGAGCGACAACTTATCATTGACGTCGTAGTAATACACGCGCATACCAATGGCTTCCGCCAAAACTGAAAGTTGCTTGCCAATGTTGCCATAACCCACTATTCCCAGATTCTTGCCTCTTACTTCCTTAGACCCAACAGCGGTTTTTTGCCATTGCCCGTTATGAATTTCAGTACTTCTCGGAAATATACTGCGCATGAGCATAATGATTTCACCAATCGCCAATTCGACCACAGAACGAGTATTGCTGTAGGGCGCATTGAAGACCACTACTCCATTTTTCTTGCACTGATCTAAGTCTATTTGAGTCGTCCCAATACAAAATGCACCGACCACCAATAGCTTATTGGCAGCCTCGAGCACCTTGGCAGTTACCTGAGTTTTGGAACGAATACCCAAAACATGAACCCCTTTTATCTTTTCGATCAGTTCATCCTCTGGAAGACTGTGTTTCACCAGTTCAACGGAAAACCCATCCTCAGACAGATTCTCAAAAGCATCTGGATGCACATTTTCCAGCAACAAGATCTTTATTCTGTTTTTAGGATATGAGATATTTCTGGGGAGGTCATTTACGAACAAAAACTCGTCTAGGTTCGGCGTTACGTGATCAGCATTGTTTGCGGCCTTATCCCTATGCACATTTTCTGTATAGGCAAAAAACTTGTCCGCGATACCTGCTTCGCGCATAACATAATCGCTATACCCATCGCCAATGACCTGAACCTCACCTTCCAAGTTCATTTGTTTCAAGCACTCTATCTTCCCATTATGTTGGGACAGGGGGTTATTTTCATCAAAACCGATAATGTCCCCTTCTTCGTTAAACTCAAAGGTATTCGCATACACCCTATGGGAGGGTATGTTATATTCGGCTACTATTGGATCTATAAACTCTTTGAATCCGCAAGAGATCACATAGATATCATCCGCAAATTTTTCAAAAAACTCTTTGTTCGATTCAATCGATTTAGAAATCTTTTGACGTAGTTCGGCAACCAGGCCCTCTAGATCCGATTTATTCGCCTTGAGCAATTTTATGCGTCGTTCTAAAGATTCTGTAAATGAAATATCGCCATCAATTCCTAAATTGGTGATCTTCTGTATTTCATCGATTATTTCGTTCTTATTCGATTTTCCCTGCAAGGTCATCTCTGCAAGCACATCAAGCGCTTCAACCCGGGTTAACGTACTATCGAAATCAAAAATATATTTACGTGCCACGGCAATCATAATTATCACGATTAAGGCTTAAAAATATAAATTAAATGCCTGTGGGAATGGAGAATGTTATCAAAAGTTATTCCCAGTCCCAAATTGATGAAGTTTGCTGCGAATATGATTTTTTAAGGGGTGTATAATTGTGAATTTCACAAAAATGCTTTAATCACAATTCAAAGAAATGATAAGACTGCCTCTGAAAATCCCTTCGTTCGATAGGTCGTATTATTATCCCCTTTTACGATTTGTAATGTTCCTTTGGGAAAGGCCTTGCTAAGTGCTTCTTTATTTCCATTTGAAGTATCAACATCACCAGCCAAAATCAGTATTTTTCGCTTTATTTTGGCCAGTTCTTTTTTAGTGGTTACGGGTTGATATTTTTGCTGTAAGTGCAAGGAACGCAAATCCGCTTTTATGGATTTTGCGTATGCGACCGCGCCTTCAGTGGTTTCATTTGTGTTCCCGGCAAAGGCTTCGGCGAACATCTTTCGAATCTCCCATTCCGAATTCGTAAAATCGATGCCCATACCACCCAATACTGCCTTTTTAATTCGCTTGTCTTTGGTGAGCAATTTTGCAAGTATAATGCTGCCACGCGAATAGCCAATCGCCTTGTACTTCTTTATACCAAGGTGATTCATCAATGCAACAAGATCTTTTACCTCAGCATTATTTTGATAGGATGCATCGTCTTGCGGTTTGTCAGAATCCCCATTTCCCCTTTGGTCGGGAATTATGACCCTATAGCCTTTAGCTATAAGCATCTCTTTTAAAACGCTTCTATCCCAGCTTTTTCTTGTATTAATAAAACCGTGTATGAGTAAAATTGGTTTGCCTTGGCCTTCATCGGTATACACAATTGTGGTACCATCAAAAGATTCAAATTGTTCTGTTTGAGAATAGATTTGAAAGGATTGGGCCAATAGAACTAAAGCCAGGAGTATTCGCATAGCATTACATGTTCAAGTAAATTAGGCCCGTTACCATGGCAAGACCAAAGCTCAATAAGGTGCCGATTAAAATATATTCGGTCAATTTTCTGTTGTTGCTGTCCTTAAGGTCATTAAACCTAAAGACCGATTTTGCGGTAATCAAAAGTCCAATACTCGCCCAATTTCCCAAAACGATGAACACCAAAACGAATAGCCGCTCAATAATGCCGATATATTTGCCCGCATTCGGGAGCGATTCGTGATCAATGTCGATCTGAACCGACATTCGTTCAAGCAATTTGCCCATAATAATTGCCGCGGGGAAAGTGAGGAAAAAAGCTGCTGTAACCAATGGCCAGTCGATCAATTCGATTAGGGCCGTGGTGTGTGCGAACAAATCAGTGTAAAAAGCACAGCAGTACAAAACAATGAGATGCAGTGCTTGATCTATAAAAAATGGAATATTCTGATGTTTGAAAAGTGGAGCGCTATACAATTTGATCAAATCAATGATATAATGGGAAGCCATGATGAGTAAAGCCAGCTTCCAATACTTCAAGTCCCATAGCAAAATCATGGTGACTACAAAATGAAGTATCACGTGAATATATAGGTATTTTGACCCAGCTTTCTTAGCTTCTTTATGCAACACCCATTTGTTGGGCTGCAAAAGAAAATCGCCAATCAAATGTGCCAATAAAAGTTTTATGAATATGGTCATGGTTTCATTCTTTTTACGATTTGCGGGTAATAGTCCATCAGTTGCAAGACTAAATCCAAGCGCGCTCTTTTTTGTCGTTGGCTTACGGCAGATTGTTGAATATGCAATTGCTCCGCTATTTCCTGTTGGGCCAATTCGGGATTAGCTAGGGCAATGGCAACTATTTCTGCCGATACCATTGTCCATTCATCCATAAAGTCCAAGGCAAGTTTAAGCATTAAATTAAGACTATAATCCTCTTCTTTGTTGCCCGTTGCGATAGCAAGGTTCACTTTTTCTTTCCGTAAGGTCTCAAAAGTTCGTCCTGAACGTTGGTAGGCCGTACCGTTCGATTCGCTGATACTAACGCCCTTAAATGATTCTGTACCAATACCTATGGCCATGCGCACATCTAGGCCTTTAATTGATTTGATTAGCGCTTTTAGCTGTATAGCTAGCCTTAGCGCTTGTTGGGGTTCTGTTTTGAGCTGAAACTCGTCACCCCTGTATATTTCCCATTCTGTTGGGGTTTCACCCCATTTAGAGAATTGATTTTTAAGCACATCAATCCATTCGGACGCTTTATGCGTCTCTGAATTAATGATGTCCCCTGTAATAATTGCTATCATAATATATAAGCTAAAGCGCTAATATATAAAAATATAAGCTTATTTGCTAATAATTTACAATATAAGTTAATTTGCTTATAAAAATGAGATATATGTTACGACTCTACTATACTAGAACCATCTACGTACCAAAGCGCAATACTGCTGGTACTCCTTACCGAATAGCTTGAGCAGCGCTTCCTCTTCCGGAATTATCTGAAACCGATTCATATATCCTACAAAACCTGCGGCAAGGAGCGTATTAAAAGCATTGCCAAGCCAAATGCCCCAAGCTAGCAAAAACATTAGCAAGCCCAAGTACATAGGGTTTCTCGTAAATTTATATAGTCCACCGGTGACTAATTTCGCAGCCTTGGCAGGCGTCCTAGGATCAACGGTAGTCCGTGATCGGATAAACTGAAGAATCGCCATAGCCCCAATAAAAAAAGACATGCCTAATAGGCCATAGATCATATAGCCCCGGCCAAAAAAGTCAAAATCCCCAAAAGGAAGGAATTTCGCTAACATATACATCAACCCGGCAAATACCAGAAATACGATAACAGGTGGTACTTTTAGCTTCATATTGTAAAATTAGTACTTTTGAGTCTATGCAACTTGTCTTCGCTACCCACAATCGAAATAAATTTCTAGAGGTACAAAAATTAATGCCATCTCACATACAACTTCTATCCTTAAACGATATCGGCTGCACAGAAGACATTCCCGAAACCGGCAAAACTCTGTTAGCGAATGCATTATTAAAAGCGGACTTTGTTACCAAAAACTATGCGCTCCCCTGCTTTGCCGATGACACAGGTTTATTGGTTGATGCCTTAAACGGCGAACCGGGGATTTACTCGGCCCGATATGCGGGGGAAGACAAGAATGCCGAGCACAATATGAACAAGTTGTTGAAGAACTTAAAAAACTGTGCGAATCGACAGGCGCGATTTGTTACCGTTATCGCCCTACAACTCAAACATGAGCATCAAATTTTTGAGGGTCGGATAAATGGTGAAATCACACTACAAAAATTTGGACAAGACGGTTTTGGATACGACCCCATCTTTCGGCCGGCCGGATACACGCAAACATTTGCCGAGCTTCCCTTATCGGAAAAGAACAAAATCGGACACCGCGGAAAAGCGATACAGAAATTACTGAACTACCTCAATAGCCTGCAATCCAACAATTAAACGTATCTTTGCCGCTCAATAAATGCCGCCGGTATGGCAGGTGTTGCGTGGAGAGTCGAATGGGTTATACAGAATAATCGCTCTATGCAGTACACATATTTGCGATTATAAAACACATTATGACAAAATTTGAAGCGTTAGGGCTTCAGCAATCCCTCTTGGATGCTGTTGCCGACATGGGTTTTGAAACCCCTTCCGAAGTACAGGAAAAAGCAATCCCTATTTTATTGGAAAGTGAAACCGATTTGGTTGCACTTGCTCAAACAGGAACCGGCAAAACGGCCGCTTTTGGTTTTCCGCTAATTCAAAAAATAGATGCGAACAGCAGAACTACCCAAGGCCTTATTTTATCGCCTACACGTGAGCTCTGCTTGCAGATTACCAAGGAAATGCAAGCGTACTCCAAATACGAAAAGAATATCAATGTAGTAGCTATTTACGGGGGAGCGAGCATTACGGAACAGGCCAGACAAATTAAACGAGGTGCGCAGGTAGTTGTAGCCACACCAGGTCGTATGAAAGATATGATAGGGCGTCGTTTGGTCGATATCTCTAAAATAGATTATTGTATTCTAGACGAAGCCGATGAAATGTTGAACATGGGTTTCTTTGAAGACATTAAAGACATTTTATCCAATACACCGGACGAAAAGTCTACCTGGTTATTTTCGGCGACCATGCCAAAAGAGGTTTCCATAATCGCAAGGAAATTCATGCACAGTCCCCAAGAAATTACTGTGGGTGCCAAAAATTCAGGAGCCTCTACCGTGCAGCACGAATTCTATACCGTTGGCGGCCGTGACCGATACCCTGCCCTCAAAAGACTTGCAGATGCCAATCCCGATATTTTTTCGGTTGTATTTTGTAGAACGAAAAGAGACACCCAGCGGGTTGCCGAAAAGTTGATCGAAGACGGTTACAATGCCGGTGCACTTCATGGAGACCTCAGCCAAAATCAACGCGATTTGGTCATGAACTCGTTTCGCAAAAAACAAATACAGATGCTGGTCGCTACCGATGTGGCCGCGCGAGGTATCGATGTTGATGATATTACCCATGTGATCAATTACCAACTTCCCGACGAAATTGAAACCTATACCCATCGCAGTGGTCGAACTGGGCGTGCAGGTAAGTCTGGAATCTCAATGGTCATAGTGACGCGCAGCGAAATGAGAAAAATTCAAGCCATTGAACGGAAGATCCAACAGAAATTCATTTCTAAAAAAATTCCGACCGGTCCTGAAATTTGTGAGATTCAATTATACCATTTGGCCAACAAAATCAAGGACACGCAAATTGCCGATGATGTGGATAGTTACCTTCCAGCAATTAATGAGGTACTGAAAGAAATAGATCGGGACGAGCTCATCAAAAAAATAGTTTCGGTTGAATTTACGAGATTCTCGAATTACTATAACAAATCAAAAGACCTGAACACCGTTAGTAACGGTCGCGATAATGATAGTCGAAAAGGTGAGCGTGGCAACTATGGTGGCGGTAATGGCTCGGTACGTTACTTTATCAATGTAGGTGAAAAAGACGGCTATGACTGGATGTCCCTAAAAGACTTTATCCGCGATACCGCAGGTCTGGGGCGTGAAGATATTTTTAAGGTCGACGTTAAGGACAGTTTTTCATTTTTCAATTCTGAATCTGCGACTACCGACCAGATATTAAGCACCTTTACCGAATTTAAGGTAGATGGGCGATTCGTAAATGTCGAAGTTTCCAAGAACCCTGGTGGTGGAGGGAGACGCGGTGGCGGAGGTGGAGGTCGTGACCGAGGACGAAAAAGGGACAAAGCCGGTTATGGCAAAAGAAGAGGTGATCGTGGCGGAAACCGCAACAGTGCTTCGAACTCAGGCAAGCGCCGAAGTAAAAAAAGGAGTGATTTCTTCTAACTCCATCACAATGTTAAATAAGAACTAAAAAATACGCGCTGGCGTATTTTTTGGTTTTGTTTAGTATTTTAGCCTAGGAACTGTTCAAGAACAGTTTTTAACAAAATACGCATGGCAAAATATCTTACGTTAATTTTCTTCTTTCTCGCCCTATCTATACTTGCCCAGAATAAAAAAGATAAAGTCGAGGAGGATGAAATAAAAGCACTTGTCATCAATGCGCAGACCGATGATCCTTTAGAAAGTGTTCATGTGGTAAATCTAAACCAGGTAATCGGTACCATTACCAATGAAGAAGGTGAATTTACCATTAAAGCTGCGGTCAACGACACCTTGTATTTTTCTTACTTGGGCTTTAAGCCACAGAAAATTCGTGTAACGAATGATATGTTCAAATTCAAGGATACCAAGGTTTCAATGACCGAATTGGCCTACGCCTTGGAAGAGGTTATCGTAACGCCTTATCAGCTCACAGGATATTTAGAAATAGATGTAAAAAACCTTCCTATAAATACTGCCTATCAATACAGCATTTCTGGTCTTTCCGTTGGGTACGAGGCAGGTAATAAAAGTCCGAGTGCGGTCACAAAAGTCTTGGGAGCGATACTCAACCCCGCAGACCTATTACGGAATCTATTTGGGAAGAAACCGGCACAGATGCGCAAGCTCCGAAAAATTAAGGAAGACGACCAAATTCGCAATTTATTGGCCGGGAAATTTGACCGTGAGGTGTTGAAAGAGTTGTTGCAAATTGAAAAGGTAGATATCGAGGATATTCTCAACAATTGCAGCTATTCCAAATCATTTATTACTACCGCCAACGATCTTCAAATTCTAGATGCGATAAGCAGTTGTTATGAGGAATACAAAGTGCTCAACCGCAAAAAATAAATTTTCAAGTTCCCCAATCATTTTATAGTTTTAGAAAAAATATACCATGCCTCACAGGTATATTTTCCACAATACAAAAAATCTCACCCTATGACCAGAATCACCATTCTTTTTGTTGTTTCCCTATTTCTTTTTTCGTGCAAACAAAAGAATGAAAATGCAGTCAAAGAGCCCTTAGCTGTGGTTGACAGCCTGCCAGAAGTTGAAAAACGCACAGCACCCTTTGTCTGGGAAGGTGCCAATATATACTTTTTGTTGACCGATCGTTTTAATAATGGTAATCCTGATAATGATCTTACATTAGAGCGCAGAGACTCGACCGCGATACTACGCGGCTTTATGGGGGGCGACATTCAAGGCATCACCCAAAAAATCGAGGAAAATTACTTCAGCGATTTAGGCGTTAACGCTATTTGGTTTACCCCGGTAGTGGAGCAGATTCATGGCCCCACCGACGAAGGTACTGGCAACACCTATGGTTATCATGGCTACTGGACCAAGGATTGGACAGCACTTGATCCGAACTTTGGGACCAAAAAAGATTTAGAGGCATTGGTAAAAACTGCGCATTCAAAAGGTATTCGAATACTAATGGATGTAGTTCTGAACCATACGGGTCCTGTAACGGAAATTGACCCCGTATGGCCAAAAGAATGGGTACGCGAAGACCCTACTTGCCAATTCACCACCTATGAAAATACAACAGCATGTTCTCTAGTGGATAACCTTCCTGATATCTTGACCGAATCGGACGAAGCTGTAGAATTACCCGATGCCCTGCTTGCAAAATGGAAACAGGAAGGTCGCTTAAGTAATGAATTGGATGAGCTACAATTGTTTTTCGAACGAACAGGATATCCGAGGGCGCCGCGCTTCTATATTATAAAATGGTTGGCGGATTATGTCAATGACCTCGGCATAGACGGTTTTCGTGTAGATACGGTGAAGCATGCCGATGAAAAGGCCTGGGCCGAATTATATACAGAGGCCTCTCACGCGTTCGAGACATGGAAAAAAAGAAACCCGGAGCTTGTTTTAGATGATAATGATTTCTATATGATGGGTGAGGTATACAACTATGGGATATCTGGAGGAAGAGAATATGATTTTGGGGACAAAAAGGTAGATTATTTTGCACATGGGCTGCAAAGCCTCATCAATTTTGAACTGAAATATGATGCTAAGAATTCTTATGATGAGATTTTTAAAAAGTACAATACTTTACTGCACACCAAACTAAAGGGTTTTGGTGTCGTGAATTACCTTACCTCCCATGACGACGGGCAACCTTTCGACAAGGAGAGAACGCAACCCATCAAGACCGCAAATGTTTTGCTCCTTACGCCGGGAACTTCACAAATTTATTACGGGGATGAAACCTCAAGAGACCTTACTATTTGGGGTGCCGCCGGCGATGCTACTTTGCGTTCCTTTATGAATTGGGAAGAGTTGGATAGTTTACCGGAAACACAGCGAATTATTTCCCATTGGCGAAAACTAGGAAAGTTCCGGGACAATCACCCGGCCATTGGAGCTGGTAAGCACAAGCGATTGGCTAAGAAGCCGTACGTCTTTAGCCGTACCTATACAAATGGCGAGTATAAGGACAAGGTGGCTGTTGGTCTTGACCTTCCGAAAGGCAAAAAATCGCTCTGGGTAAAAGGCTTTTTCGGGGATGGAACCAAACTATATGATACCTATTCCGAAACTGAGGTTATTGTCCAGAAAGGCAAGGTAGTGCTAGACAATGATTATGACATTGCACTTCTAGAACTGGCAAATTAGGCAGCGAACTACTGTTGCGAATGTAGCGCTATTCTATTGCCTTCGCTATCGAGAAAAACGGCCATGAAACCGTGGCCCTCACCAATTTGTTTTTTAGACTGCAAGACCTTTCCGCCAGCATCCGCTACACGGTCTAGTTCTGTAACAACGTCTGCACTCGAAAAATACAATACCGCACCATCTGTTGCACTCGGAACATAAGCTTCATGTTCGACCAAAGAACCTGTTATCCCTTTTTTATTGGGTACCATTGGGAACCACCCCATCTTGAGTCCGTTAAAATCATGGAGCTGAATTTTAATACTGAAAACAGCTTCGTAAAATTGCTTCGCCCTATTCATATTGTTAACAGGAATTTCGAACCATCCAACCATATTATGTTCCATATTTAGTAATCTAGAATTATCATTTGATATAGCCTATATTCTTCAAAATCATTTATGACCATAATATCTTGCCAGTACATCATCTATACTCTGAATGGTCTTTTTTGCCCAATCTATCTGCTTATCGAGCTTTTCTTCAGGACTCAGCCGCCATGGCAACTTGCTATTGCGCAACTGTGCAGTCAATGTTTGTAGGATAATCGCAGCTGAGACCGAAATATTTAAACTCTCGGTAAAGCCATTCATAGGAATCTTCAAATACGCATCCGCTTGTTCAAAAACTTCCTTTGATAATCCATCACGTTCAGTTCCAAAGAAAAGTGCCGTTTTACCCTCAAGTTCAAAGTCTTTAAGATCACAGTCTTCCTTATGCGGACTTGTTGCGACAATCTTGTATCCCGATGCCCTTAAATGGGTAATGCAATCCAATGTGGAATCGTAGCGCTTTACGTCTACCCACTTTTCAGCACCCATTGCAATTTTAGAATCTAAACGT
Source organism: uncultured Flavobacteriaceae bacterium (assembly GCA_938017825.1). Classification (GTDB taxonomy): domain Bacteria; phylum Bacteroidota; class Bacteroidia; order Flavobacteriales; family Flavobacteriaceae; genus Pelagihabitans. The sequence continues at coordinate 76,687 of CALIJE010000042.1, read as the reverse complement.
TCTCCATACTTGCTCTGAATGACATGAGCTTCCTGTATGCCAAAAACCTCACAACTTCGAATTACAGCGCTGGCATTGTGCATTTGATACACATCCTCTATAGCCACTGTAATAAGCTTGGTACGTTGTTCTAAGACTTCCAAGAATCTGGCTTTGCGTTCTGGCGTCAAAAAACCCTCCAAATACGTCAAAAGCTTCTGATCGTTCATAAAACTAAAGTAAGAAAAGTCTAAATTAGATGGAATAACAATACGTATGAAGAAAAAAATCGTTGTTTTAACCGGAGCAGGAGTCAGTGCGGAAAGCGGAATCAATACCTTTCGAGATGCTGACGGATTATGGGAAGGTCATGACGTAATGGAAGTTGCATCTCCTCAGGGCTTCGCCAAAAACCCCGACTTAGTCATGAATTTTTACAATCAAAGAAGAAGGCAACTTAAGACGGTAGAGCCCAATGCAGCACATATTTCTTTGGCCAAGTTGGAAGAAGTTTATGAGGTTCATATAATCACTCAAAATGTAGATGACCTTCATGAACGTGGCGGAAGTTCGAACGTATTGCATTTGCATGGCGAACTGCTTAAGGCCAGAAGCATTGGCAATGAACGAACCATTCTCGATTGGGACATAGATTTGAATATAGGGGACAACTGCCCGGATGGGCATCAACTTAGACCTCATATTGTATGGTTCGGAGAGATGGTACCCCTACTCGATACAGCCGCGGCTTTGGTAGAAATGGCAGATGTGGTTATGATTATAGGTACCTCTATGCAGGTCTATCCAGCAGCAGGCCTGGTCAACTTTTCAAAAGAGGGCACCCCTATTTACTTCATTGATCCCAAACCAAATATTTCAGAGGAAGACCACAACCATCTAACGATCATTACTGAAACTGCCGCCAAGGGGGTTCCTATTCTGGTTGAGGACCTAATTCGTAGAGTAACTTAGATTGTTCGGCCCACTCTACCAAGGCCTCTATTTGTTCCGCAGTGAGGCGCGCAGTTTCATGTGTCCAAGTATACTCTTTGAGAGGCATTTCTCCTTCTGAGACCATTTCTGCCGTCTCCTCAAGTTTATGGGCCGCTTTTTTAGGCGAATAATTCTCCCAATCCGAAAAATTCAGGTGTTTTTTTCCATCTTGCACATGGTCGGCAATCCAATACGAAATTGGAGCCACATTATTATACCACGGATAAACGGTATTGTCACTGTGACAATCGTAGCAACTTTCTTGAAGAATGGTTTTGACATCCTCCGGCGGGTTTGTTTGTTTCAAAAACACTTTGGTGTGATTGCCTTGGGCAAAGTTCTGTTCCGGACGATAAAATTGCATGGCAACCAACACCACTAACAGGATAAGGGGGATTTTTTTTACTACTTTCATTAAGTTGAATTGGAGGACTAGCTAATTTACGATTTTTGTGGAAATTAAAGAACTATATCATCGATTGGATTATGTAAACCATTCTCGTGAAAAAAGACAAGAAATGGCAAATTTGGTCGTAAACAACCCGGAATTGATTAAACCTTTACTCGATATCGCCTTCGATGTTGACAAGACTATTTCGAGCCGTGCCTGCTGGGTACTTGAATTCACTACCAAGTTTGAGCTGAGCTTTATCAACCCGTATTTAGACTATTTCACTGAAAATCTTGGAAAAGTTCACTTAGATTCATCGGTTCGGCCAATAGCTAAAATTTGTGAATATCTTGTTTTGTCCTTCTACTCGAAAACCAAAAACAATATTCAAGAAGTAGTGAACGAAAGGCATTTGGAGCGTATTACAACTGCATGCTTCGATTGGCTGATAAGTGATCAAAAAGTTGCGGCCAAAGCCTATTCTATGACCTGTTTGTTCTTATTGGGCAAGACATTCGATTGGGTACATCCTGAGTTAAGGATGATCATAGAGCAAAATTATGATACGGGTAGCGCAGCATACAAGGCTAGGGGGCGAATGATTTTGAAAAAGCTTAAATGATGTAAGTTCATGTTTCCATAGCAAAGGCCATCTTTTGAGTCTATTCAAAACTTGAACTTACCAAACTATTGGGTATCTTTGCCCTTTTGTAAAAAACAACGAAGAACCACACAAAATGTCGTTACATCCATTGAATGCAATCTCCCCTATTGACGGGCGCTATAGAGGTAAAACCGAGAATCTTGCCCCCTATTTTTCTGAGGAAGCGCTGATCAAATATCGCGTTCAAGTTGAAATTGAGTATTTTATTGCTTTATGCGAAATACCCTTGCCACAATTAGAGAGTTTTGATCATTCTAAAATTGCGGCTTTGCAAGAAATTTATCAAAATTTTGATTCTGAAGATGCCTTGTCTATCAAAGAAATAGAACAGGTAACCAATCATGATGTCAAGGCGGTAGAATATTTTATCAAAGAAAAATTCGACAAACTAGGGCTGCAAGAGTATAAAGAATTTATTCACTTTGGACTCACTTCGCAAGACATTAATAATACGGCCATTCCGCTTTCGATAAAAGAGGCCATGAACGAGGTATATGTACCAAAGTATTTTGAGCTTTTTGAAAAAATAAAGGAATTGGCTTCAGAATGGGCATCAATTCCAATGCTGGCGAGAACCCATGGCCAGCCTGCTTCCCCTACCCGCTTGGGCAAGGAAATCGATGTTTTCGTAGAACGACTAAAAGAACAGTTTAATTTATTGAACGATATACCCAGCGCGGCGAAATTTGGTGGAGCTACTGGAAATTACAATGCACACAAGGTAGCATATCCGTCAATAGATTGGAAAAAATTCGGGCAACGATTCGTGCAGGAAAAATTGGGATTGCACCATTCCTTCCCTACTACACAAATTGAGCATTACGATCATATGGCTGCCTTATTTGATGGCCTTAAAAGAATCAATACGATAATATTGGATATGGATAGGGACTTCTGGACCTATGTTTCGATGGACTATTTTAAGCAAAAGATCAAAAAGGGCGAAGTAGGTTCCTCGGCAATGCCGCATAAAGTAAATCCTATTGATTTTGAAAACTCCGAAGGGAATTTGGGCATAGCCAACGCCTTGTTTGAACATTTATCGGCCAAGTTACCTGTTTCTCGATTACAGCGCGATTTGACCGATAGTACGGTGCTCAGAAATGTTGGGGTACCTTTTTCCCATACAATGATCGCTTTCCAATCGACCCTAAAAGGTTTGAACAAATTGCTATTGAACAAAGAAAAATTCGATCAGGATTTAGAGAACAATTGGGCCGTAGTCGCAGAGGCCATTCAAACCATTTTGAGAAGGGAAGGGTACCCAAATCCGTATGAGGCCTTGAAGGGGTTGACCCGTACAAATGCAAAGATCAATCAAGAATCAATTGCGCAATTTATCGATACACTAGCGGTTTCCGAACAAATCAAAACCGAACTAAAGGCGATTACCCCAAGCAACTATTTAGGAATTTAAGAATGAAACTTTGGCAGGTATTCGCCGTGTGTGCCATGGCGTTCTATTTCGTTGGGATGTTAGTCAGAATTTTGCATTGGCAGTTTGGTACCTTTATTACCGGCAGAACTATTCAGTATTCTGCGTATGTGCTTTTGGCGATTTCCGTACTTATTATTCTTTTTAAAAAGAAAAAAGACCGCTAAAAGCGGCCTTTTTGTTATCTCTTAAAGAGCGGGTTTACCCTTCTTTTTGAATTTCAACACCGTGTGGATACGGAATCTCAATACCTGCTTTATCGAGTGCTAGTTTACTACCTTCAACGGTTGCAAAAAAAACATCCCAATAGTCTTCTGGTTTGCAAAAAGGTCTTACCGCCAAGTCGACAGAACTATCACCAAGGTTGGCCACATTAACAGATGGAGCCGGATCTTGCAATACCTTTGGGTTAGAAGTAAGTACTTCCAATAAGACGTCTTTGGCTTGTTTGATGTCTTCATCATAACCGATACCTACCATGGTATCGACCCTTATCTTACCTTCAGCCGTATAATTGACAATATTACCGTTGCCCATTGCACCATTCGGTATAATAGCGAGCTTGTTATCTGGGGTCGTCAATTTGGTCGTAAAAATTTCAATCTCTTTTACCACTCCGGTAACGCCCTGTGCTTCGATAAGGTCTCCTATTTTAAAGGGTTTGAATATGATTAATAATACCCCTCCGGCAAAATTGGCCAAAGATCCTTGAAGTGCCAAACCGATTGCCAAACCTGCCGCGGCAATGATAGCCGCAAAACTGGTAGTCTCGACCCCAAGTTTTGAAATGACCATGATGATCAAGAAAATCTTTAAGGCCCACCCAACAAGGTTTAGTAGGAATTTTTGAAGAGATTCGTCATACTCTTTTTTCATCATGACTTTTCTCAAAACCCCGACGAGTTTCTTTATGACCCATGAACCAATAATGTAAATGAGAATCGCTCCAATAATTTTCGGACCATATTCCGAGGCAAAATTGATTCCTTTGTCAATCCATACTTGTGTGTTTTCCATAATTCTTAGAAATGTTTTTAAGGTTAGTATTCTAAATAATAGGACACCAATATAAGCAGAAGGTCACAATCAAATCAAAATTTAACAATTCACCATCTTACAATCACAAAAAAACCGCTCCGGAAATTTCCCAGAACGGTTTTTGTTAGTTGAACGAAGCTGTGCTTATCCTTTGAAAAACTCTCCTATTTGTTCAAGTCCTTCTCCTTTATAATCCGACTTCTCAATAGCTTTCAGCAGTTGGGCCAAGTGGGCAGGATTCATGTCATCGCCCAAAACCCGGACCAATACGAAGCCTTTTTCCTTGCTATCCCCGTAAATAATCACTTCATCTATGGCGTCGTCTTCACCTAGATATTTGATAGTCGCCTTCCCCATTGAAGTGTTCATTTTCATTAATTCATGAAAGTCAGGATTCTTTAGGATCGCCTTCACCTTGGTCTTTTCCGCTGTATATTCAGCACCGTTGCTATCATCTTTCTTAAAGGCCAGCAGATTCATCTTTTTCAATGATTCTAGGGCCTCCTTTTCAGCACCACTTAAGTCTGCCTTTTTCAAATTTAGCAAGCTCACAGGTAAATCGGCTGAAAGAAAATTAGGATTTTCCGAACTGTCTATATAGTATTCCTGAAGACTCTGTGTTGAAGAGCACCCCATAAATAATATGGTCATAAACAACCCGATGATGGTAAGTCTTGTTTTCATAATGCCTTATTTAAAATATGTGATTGTATTGTTTAAGGTTCTGCTGTGCAGAAATCTTTATTTTTCGGTTTGTGCCTTTTTTAAATCTTTTGGCAAATTCATTTTTTCGGTCAAAGAGCCGATTTTTCGCAAATCGATATCCCCGGTCAAGGTGACCAGAACAGTTTCCAGTTTGTGGCCGTTGATGTCTAGATCGGTGTTCTCAAACCCGGATACGAACATCAACAATTCGCTCACATGGTTATCATCTTTACCTTCTTGCACATAAAACTTTACGTTTACATCTTTGTCCTTTACCCGCATAAGTTCTTCTAACGAAGAAGACTTTAAGTACTTTTTCACTGTGGCCGTCATATCGGCAGATACCTTTTTGTTCTCGGTAACAAAGACCTTAATTCCGTTAATTCCTTTGGCCAATTCCAAAAACTCTTTGGCATCATCATCCCCTTCAATATTCACGGAGCCTACCAGATTAATAAGCCCTTTATTGATGGTAATGGCCGCCACATGGTCCATTTCCTCAAATTTGTCAAAAATTGATTGGGAAAAACCCAATACTGGAAAAATTGCCAATACGATTACAACGATTAATTTTTTCATGAGTGTCGTTTTAAATGAATTTGAAATTTTGATTAGGTCAAATTCGTGATTAATAATTTGATTGATGAAAATATAAAGTAAGGTCGGTAGCGCAAAGCTCTGACAGCGCTGCTACCGACCTCTTTTGATTTTTAGTTTTTGCCACCTTTTTCTCCGGCCTTTTCTAATTGTTCACCACCAGGAAGATTCATTTTCTCTGTAAGCTTCCCGATTTGAGTAAGGTCGATATCACCTGTCAATGAAAGTAAAACCGTTTCGATTTTTTTGCCGTTGACATTGATTTCACCGACCTCTTTTACACTTGAAAGTCCGGTAACGAACATTAAAAGTTCTTTCACATGGTCATCATCTTTTCCTTCCTTCACATAGAACTTTACATTTGAGCCTTCGTCTCGAACACGCATTAATTCTTCGTAAGTAGAACTTTTCAATCGATTGGTAACCCAGCTATTGACATCTTTGGTGATACCGGCATTTTCAGTGGTAATTACCTTAAAGCTAGTAATTGAATTCACCAAGTCAAAGAAGTCTTTCGCTTCAGGATCATCGACGCTGATGCTCATTTTAGCCAACATTTGAAACATCTTAGGCTGCATGGCAACAAAGGTCACTTCATCATTGTCTTCGTATTTGTCAAAAATATCCTGTGCAGAACTAACAAGTGGAGCCAGGGTTAAAAATGCTAATAGAATTATTATCTGTTTCATGATTTTAAATTATTTGTGTTAGAGGGATTTCCTTATTTGTTTAAAAATTTAGTCGTGTTTTTATCGAACTCTTCCAAGTGTTCTAATTGATCTGTACCCTTATTGAAGTTCATAGCCAATAATGATAAGGCTTCTTCGGCCGCTGCTATTTCCTCTTGAGTGTAACTATCTTCCAAGGAATCCTCGGAGGTTCGGGTAAAATAAACGCCAGCTAAGAGAGCTATGGCCGCTGCTGCGGAAACCCATCGAAATACTAGTTTTCTCTTTCCTGTTTTTATGGGTACCTGCTTGGTAAAGCGTTCTTCTTTGGCATGGGTCATATATTGAAACATGGGAGCATACTGCACTAGATGTGTAGAAACACTTTCTTCGTTAAAGTACATGCGTAATGTTTCTTCCTCGGCGACAGTCGTGTTCGCCTCAAAATACTTTTCCAATAATTTTTCGATCTTATGCGATTCCATAATTATGTTTTTGAACTAACTTTTCTCTTATTGTTTTACGTGCCCTCGATAGCGTTACACGTACCGTGCCAACTTCCATATCAAGCATTTGGGCAATCTCTTCAAAATCATACTGCTCAACGTCCCTCAGCTGTACAACCAATTTCTGTTGTTCTGGCAATTCTTCCAAAATTCGCTCCACCCAACTCAGGCTATCCTTGATTTCTATTTGCTTGTGAAGCGATGTACTTCCATCATCATAGTTGCTATGAACTAGCTTTAGATTACTGGCCTGTTTAGATTTCAAACGATCTAAACAAAAATTCTTCGTCATGGTCATGGCAAAAGCCTCTACATTTTTATACGAATCCATTGCCTGGTTCTTTGCCCATAATTTCATCAAAATTTCCTGTGTGGCATCCTCCGCTTCCTCTCTCGATGTAAGCAAACGTTTCGCCAAACGGTATAGTTTGTCCTTAAATGGCATTACTATGTTTAAAAACTCTGACTGTTGCATTATGGTTGGGTGTTGTCTAAACGTTTGTTAGCCGTTTATATAGGGAAGACGACGTATAACGAATTTTGTTACAATTAATTTTTTATTCTTTACAATCTCCATATTTTAGGGGTCTGTTTGCACTAAAGCCTAGATTTGTTTTTTGAATTTACAAATTCGTTTAAGTTCGTTAGAATACTATGGTAGGGTTTTTGCAGATGGGGTTGTTATGAAAATGAGTGAAAAACCCTAGTAAAATGTGATTTTACGCTTTATTTGGGTTAATCAAAATCTTAAAATCAAAAAAAAGATGAAAAAGTACATTGCATGTTTCCTCGTCATGGGGATATTATTTGTGAGTTGTAAAAAAAACGATGATGGTTTAGATCCGGGAAATCAACCAGAACCTGAGTCCGAAGTCGATGTGGTTGTTCAGGACTTTATGTGGAAAGCCATGAACTTCTGGTATTTTTGGCAATCCAATGTACCTAATCTATCCGATACCAGGTTTTCGACAAACGAAGAATACACTACCTTTTTGGAATCTGAAACGGATCCAGGCAAATTTTTCGATGAAAAATTAAGCTTTTCCGAGGATCGTTTTAGCTTTTATAATAGCGATTATACTCAATTGACTCAACAATTGTCCGGAATATCCAAGAACAATGGTATGGAATTCGGCCTTGGTCGTTTTTCGGGTAGTGATGATCTATATGGCTACGTACGCTATATATTGCCTAATTCAGATGCCTCAACCAAAGATATTTCGCGTGGCGAAATCTTTACAGGTGTAAATGGCGAAACCTTGACAATTAGTAATTACATTGACTTATTGTTCGGTGATGCGGATACTTACACATTGAACATGGCTACACTCTCGAACAATACTATTTCACCCAATGGAAAAGAGGTTGAACTAACAAAGCAGGCAAATTTTGCAGAAAATCCTGTTTTCCTCGATAAAATCTTTGAAATTCAAGGAAAAACAATTGGCTATTTGATGTATAATGGCTTCACGAACGAATATGATGAAGACCTTAATGCTGCATTTGGTCGTTTTGTTGACGGTGGGGTGACCGATTTGGTCCTAGACCTTAGATATAACGGCGGTGGCTCTGTAAATTCTTCCAGATTGCTCGCGAGCATGATCTATGGGACCAATACCTCGAACCTATATATCAGACAAAGATGGAATGCAAAGATTCAGGCACAATTGAGCTCCGAACAATTAGAGGACTATTTTGCAGATACTACCAATGACGGCACACCGGTAAATACGCTTAATCTTAGTAAGGTATATGTATTGGCAACTAATAGCTCTGCTTCGGCCAGTGAGCTAGTCATGAACGGTTTGGCCCCGTATATGGAAGTTGTTCATATTGGAGAAACAACACGAGGCAAAAACGAATTCTCAATTACTATGGTAGATGATCGGGAAAGTAATTTTGGACCGTATATCTACAATCCTGAACGAGAGTCAAGCATTAATCCTGATAACTCATGGGCCATACAACCGCTTGTAGGACGTAACGAAAATGCAGATGGCTTTTTCGACTATACCGAAGGGTTGGCACCTACTATTGAATTGCCCGAAGCACTTGAAAATCTTGGCGTGTTAGGCGATCAAAATGAACGCTTATTGGGTAGGGCCTTGGCTGAAATCGCGAATGACACTGGTAAGTTCGACTTCAGCGCTCAAATGCCAATCGAGGTATTTGAAGATTCAAAGATGATGTCCCCTATGAAGAACAAGGCGATCTTGGACAAGCCCATGAATATTAGCTTCAAATAAGTAATTTCACAAAGACAAAAAGAAACGGTTTGGGATTTTCCCAAACCGTTTTTCGTTATTGCAAGTTCAACTGAAAGCCTATACTTAGATTCCTACCCCTAGTGGTAAACCCAAGTACCTCGGTATACTTCTCGTTCAGCAAATTATCGACATTCAGGAATACCTTGAGAACATCAGGTATGAACGCATGCGATGCAAACAAATTTACTAGTTGAAAGGAGCCCAATGAAACATCATTGGATGGAAACGAACTAAAATCCGTATCCAAACGATTGCCGGTTAGATTGTAGCCCAACGACGCGAATGACCGTTCCGTAAAGTGGTAGCCCAAAGTCGCATTCACCTTGTGTTTTGGAATACGTATGGCGTTATCCCCTTTGCGCTCCGTGAAGGTATAATTGGCATAGAGTTCCACATTTGTTGTTGGTTTGTACTGTATCTCAAATTCTACACCTTGTGCATCAATACTGTTCTCGGCATTCTTATAGCCATTTTCAACTAGGTCATAGAACACGAAATTCTCCTCTTTTCTATTGAAATATAAAACATTGGCCCTAAAACCACTATTGCTGGCATATTCCAATCCACCCTCGATGGTACGATTATCTTCTGGTTCAAGATCAGGATTCGCACCAAAACTTCCAAAAAGCTGTGTAAGTGATGGGGTAATATATGAGGTTGCATATGAGGCGAGTAATTTAAAATAGTCATCACCTGACTTTAATGTAAACGAAGGATTGAAGTTATAAACGAATTTGCTTCCGTACTCCGAATGATTGTTCAAACGGGCACCGAAATTCAGATTCAATCCAAATTCGGAAACAAATACCGCATTCACATATGGGTCTGTCATCCTAAAATTTTGAACCGTCTCCAATTCAGCCTTGTCTTCTAAATAATGTAATCCGACAATGCTATAGAAACGGTCGTTGAAAATATATTTGTTATAGAGGTCGATATTATAGTTACTCCCGTCGAAAGTAGATGGGAAAGCACTCACGCTTTCTGAACTATACTTGGCATAGGCACCATTGGCATGAAATTGACCCTTGCCATAATCAAAACTTGCCGACAGCCCAAGGCGCTCCTGTTCACTTGTAAATCTATATGGCGCATCTGATAGTCCAAAAGACTCATCAAAATCAGTTCGCAGTCTTGTTTGATTGGCATAAACCGCTACCTTAAACTTGTCTGCAATGGAATAGCCCAGTTGAGCATCTGCACTAAAATGTGAAAAACCGTCCTTTTCATTTTCGACGGTCACAATATCCGATAGCCCTTCGGCGAACCTATTGCTAAAGCCAACCTTGTAGGTAATCCTGTTTAAGGTACCGCTCAAAAGACCGCTATTGGAAGACCTTGACAAATTAAAGTTTTGGTCATCAGCATTTTGATTGGTTCCTGCCATCGACTGTAAAGTAAGGCCTATTTTGCTCGCACCAGCATCCTTAGTCTTGATGTTGATTACCGCTGTTGCAGCATTGGTGCCATATAGTGTGCTGGCTGCACCTTTGATAATCTCTACAGATTCTACATTCGCAGCGGAAAGCAGTCTAAGGTCGTACTCCTGAGAAAATGACGATGGATCCGAAACGCGCACCCCGTCAATAAATATCAAAACCTGGCGTCCCCTTCCTCCTCTGGCGAATACTCCGAAAACAGCTCCTTCCCTACTTCTGGCACCCGTAAGTTCCAAGCCACTTTTCGTCGTAATCACCTCTGCAATATTACGTCCTTGAAATCGACTCAATTCTTCGGCAGAAATGGTTATGACCGTTTTTCCAGAGTTTTCCCTCTTCAATGCAAATCGAGAATCACTAACTACGACCTCATCCAACATCTGAATAGTGGTCGAATCATTTTCCTGTTGTGCCACAAGCGTCAAATTTGACAAAAATGCAGCACAAAGAATACTTAATCCTTTGTTCATCCTTTACTTAATTGTTCGAGTAAATCGTATGTACCATACGTTAACTTTTATCCCGAAAGTTTAACAATAGTTGTTGAACATGGCAGGTCTCCTGACTTACGTATTACCATCGACCTTCCCGTCGGCCAAATGACAAACAGTGGTATTCGAAGAAAATGGTAACCATCGATGCTAGGATCGACTTAGTTTACAGTTGCGGGAACAGCTCCGGATTCTAACCGGATTCCCTTTTAATTTCAGTCCGAAATGATTGGATTGAAAACCAAAATTCGGGACGAAATTAAACATTTTGTTTAATCTTTTAAGCTAAAGAGCAAATAATACTACTTTTGACAAGCAAACTTGGAGAATGATCAAGAAAGGAATTATATGTGCACTATTGGTGCTATTGGCTGGTTGTAAGCAACAAAACAAAATAAAGTTACCAGAGACCTCGAGTACCGAGAACATCAGTATCGCACATGCGAAAGGATTTCGGATTGAAAAATCTGGTAATGATATAACACTTATCAAAATTTCTTCTCCCTGGCCCGACGCAGAAGCGGCGTTTACCTACGCCCTCATTCCGAAAGATAAAATGGCCTCAATAACTTTGAACAAAGATGAGTACGACGCTATTGTCTCTATACCAGTTGAGCGCATCGTGGTTACTTCAACAACTCATATTCCCGCCTTGGAAAGTCTTGGCGTTTTAGACAGGCTGGTAGGCTTCCCCGATACCAAATATATATCATCCCCTAGAGCCAGAGAACGCATCGAAGCCGAAAGCATAAAGGAATTGGGTAGCAATGAAAGTATCAATACAGAAATGACCATAGCCCTGAATCCGGAGGTGATAGTTGGTTTTGCCATCAATGGTCAAAATAAAACCTATGAGACCCTTCAAAAGTCTCATATTCCTGTCGTTTATAATGGGGATTGGACAGAAGAAACACCGTTGGGCAAGGCAGAATGGATTAAGTTTTTTGCTCCTTTCTTTCAGCTCGAGAAAAAAGCGGACAGCTTGTTTGCACAAATAGAAACTTCCTATGAAAATTCAAAAGCGTTGGCCACTAAAGCTTCCAAACGCCCAACAGTGCTAAGTGGGGCCATGTATAAAGATGTTTGGTACTTACCTGGAGGCGGTAGCTGGGCCGCCCAGTTTCTCAAAGATGCCAATGCCGATTACCTCTGGGGAACCACTACAGAAACAGGCAGTCTTTCCTTAAGCTGGGAAAACGTATTGGAAACCGCTCAACATGCTGATTTTTGGGTATCCCCTTCACAGTTTACCTCGTACAAGAATATGTCAGAAAGTAGTCTGCACTATCAACAATTTAGCTCGTTCCAAAACAAAAACATATATACTTTTTCTAAAACCGTCGGCGCCACAGGCGGACTATTATTCTATGAATTGGCCCCCCAAAGACCAGATCTCGTCCTAAATGATTTGATCCACATTTTTCATCCTGAATTGTTGCCCGACCACCAACCCTATTTTTTTAAACCTTTAGATTAGTTGAATCCTCAAAAAACATACGGCCTTTCTTTTGCAATCCTCTTTGTTGCACTGGTGCTGTGTTTTGGACTCAATTTAAGTTTTGGTTCGGTTTCCATTCCTTTCAAAGAAACCCTGAATGCCATTTTTGGTGCCAAACTCGAAAATTCTTCATGGGATTATATCATTTGGAATTATAGAATACCAAAAGCGTTTACGGCAATTCTCGTTGGAGGTGGACTTGCCTTGAGCGGGCTCTTAATGCAGACCCTTTTTCGAAACCCCTTGGCAGGACCATTTGTGTTAGGTATTAGTTCAGGGGCCAGTCTTGGTGCCGCCATACTGATTATGGGTGCTACGGTCTTCACTGGATTGACCTCATTCGGATTGGTAAATGACGTATCCTTAGCGCTAGCAGCAAGTTTGGGCAGCTTTTTAGTCTTAATGGCCGTGATGATTGTGGCTTCCAAGATAAAGGACACCATGGCCCTCCTCATCATCGGTCTCATGTTCGGGAGCATTACCGGTGCAGTAGTAAGCGTCCTCTCCTATTTCACCAATGCTGAAAAACTGCAACAATATATCTATTGGTCTTTTGGCAGTCTAGGCAACCTGTCATGGGCACAATTACTTTTGTTATCGGGCATTATTATATTGGGAATCATCTTAAGTGTATTATCGATTAAGTCCTTGAATGCTTATTTATTAGGAGAGAATTATGCTCGAAGTTTGGGCGTTAACCTCAAGAAATCGCGCTATATCATTATTATAGCTACAGGTCTATTGGCTGGTTCCGTGACTGCCTTTGCGGGTCCTATTGCTTTTGTGGGGCTCGCGGTACCACATCTCACTCGACAATTGTTTCGAACCACGGACCACAGGGTTTTGGTCCCAGCGGTACTTTTATATGGAGCAATATTAATGTTGCTATGCGATATTGTGGCTCAATTACCAGGTTCCTCTAGTGTATTGCCCATAAATGCAATTACAAGCATTCTGGGCGCTCCGGTTGTTATTTGGCTATTGATCCGAAAAAAAAGAATGCTATTTTGAAAAACGACCCTTTACAAACTATGCTCACCGTTTCCGAATTATCAATCGGTTATAAAACTCAGATTGTTGTCAAAGCAATCAATTTTAACCTTACTGAAGGCGAGCTGATGTCTATTGTAGGGATCAATGGCGTTGGTAAATCTACCCTGCTCAGAACACTAGGAAAAGTACAACCGCAGTTATCGGGTCACATACTAATTAATGGGAAGGCACTGGCTCAACTTAAATCGAACACGCTCGCTTCTCAAATTAGCATGGTTCTTACCGAAGCGATTCCATCCAGAAATATGACCGTTTGGGAATTGGTTACCTTAGGAAGACAACCGTATACCAATTGGATAGGCAGCCTGTCGCACTTGGATGAGGAAAAAATCGGGGAAGCCATTCAAATTTTAGAATTGGAAGACCTTCGGCACAAACCCTGCTATGAACTAAGCGATGGTCAAATGCAACGGGTTTTGATCGCCCGTGCCTTGGCACAGGATACTCCTATCATTCTCATGGATGAACCAACGACCCACTTAGATCTTTACCATAAAGTACACTTACTAAAACTACTACGTAGAATCGCACATGAAACCAAAAAAACTATTCTGTTTACAAGTCATGAAATAGAAATGGCCATGCAGCTCTGTGACAAGATGTTATTGTTAGATGGTAAAAACAACCCTTTTGGCACCCCTGAAGCCCTAATTAATAGCCAAGCTTTTGAGACATTGTTCCCCGAAGATACCGTAGTTTTTAATTCAGAAACAAAATCATTTCGGATTAGGAAATAGCAGTTCTAAATCTAAAAACAACTTGATTGTTTTCGAAGGCAATCTTGTATCTTTACTTCATACTTTAGTAAAAAAATGAACGCGTACCTTATTTATCTTTTAGTCGGTTTGGTCTGCCTGGCGCTGGGCTATTTTCTGGGTATTTATATTCAGAACCTCAAAACAAAATCGAGCCAAATCGCCTTGGAGGAAAGAGCACTACAATTGCGTCAAAATCTTGCGAACATGGAGACGAAACTCATGGATGTAGAGGAACACAAAACGCATATGCAACGCGAAAAAGAGGCTCTCGGCAATCAACTAGTACGATATGAGGCCGATATGGAAAATTTGCAATTGAAGAATCGAGAACAACAACAGGAAGTAGAAAAGCTCCAAGAAAAATTCACTAAGGAATTTGAAAACCTTGCCAATAAAATACTAGAGGAAAAAAGTTTGAAGTTTACCGAGCGGAATGAAAAAAACATCAAGGATATCCTTACTCCACTAAATGAAAAGATTCAATTGTTCGAAAAAAAGGTCGAGGAAAGTCAAAAGGAAAACATCAGTATTCATTCAGCATTGAAAGAACAATTATTGAACCTTCAAACACAAAATCTTAAGATTACCCAAGAAGCCGAGAACCTAACAAAAGCGCTCAAAGGTGATAGTAAAATGCAAGGCAATTGGGGCGAATTAGTGCTCGAGCGGGTTTTAGAAAAGTCTGGTTTGGAGAAAGATCGTGAATATTCAGTGCAGCAGAGTTTTACCTTGGAAGATGGTTCAAGGGTGCTACCCGATGTCATCATTAACCTTCCCGATGGGAAGAAAATGATTGTTGATTCAAAAGTTTCCCTAACCGATTACGAACGCTTTATAAATTCCGAGGAGGAGTTAAAAGAAAAATATCTGAAAGATCATATTTCATCACTTAGAAAACATGTGGATCAATTATCCGCAAAAAAATATGAGGACCTCTACGAAATGGAAAGCCCCGATTTTGTTTTGATGTTCGTACCCATAGAACCTGCATTTGCAATAGCTGTCAATAACGACAACTCATTGTATAACAAAGCATTCGAACAAAACATAGTTATTGTAACGCCTTCTACACTTCTGGCAACCTTACGTACCATCGATAGTATGTGGAATAATGAAAAACAACAACGGAATGCCATTGAAATCGCTAGGCAGGCCGGTGCGCTCTATGATAAATTCGAGGGGTTTGTTTCGGACCTAACAAAAGTTGGTAAAAAAATGGACGATGCCAAAATCGAATACAAAGGGGCTATGAATAAATTGGTCGAAGGCAGAGGCAACATCATAACCAGTATTGAAAAGTTAAAGAAAATGGGCGCTAAAGCGAAAAAGTCTATTCCTGAACCCATTTTAAAACGAGCTCAGGAAGATGATTTTGAAGAGGAACCACGCTTAAACCTTTAATATGGAACATTTTAAAACCGCCCGAGAATCAAGACTTTCCATTACGGAGTTGATGCTTCCCTCCCATTCCAATTTCGGTGGTAAGATTCATGGCGGACATATCTTGAGTCTAATGGATCAGATTGCATTCGCTTGTGCCTCTAAGCATTCTCAGTGCTATTGCGTCACCGCCTCCGTGAACCGGGTCGATTTTTTACATCCCGTTGAAGTAGGTGAATTACTAACCTTGAAAGCATCTATAAATTATACCGGGCGTACTTCAATGGTTGTAGGCGTTCGCGTTGAATCTCAAAATGTAACGACAGGTAAAAAAAGACATTGCAACTCCTCTTACTTAACTATGGTCGCGAAAGACGAAAACGGTAAAGGTACCGCCGTGCCAGGTTTATTGATTCAAGATGAACAGGGTGTACGTCGTTTTGCTAGAAGTAAGTATCGAAAAGAGGCCGCTTTCAAACGTGATACCCAATTTGACGAAAACAATTTCAAAGTAGAAGCTTATATCAGCGGTTTGAAAAAAGAGAACGTACAAATAGATTTAAAGTAAGGTCAATCACTATCGTGGTTACAAACCCAACAAATTTATAAATAAATATGGAGCAGGGATATGATTTTGGATTGGTAGGACTAGGTGTCATGGGGCGCAATTTTATTTTAAACGTTGCAGAAAAAGGTTTTACGGCTTTCGGAAATGATCTTGATGCAGAAAAAGTAGCTGCCTTAATAAGCGAAGGGGGCAATGAAAACCAAGTCAGTGCAACCACCAACCTAGCTACCTTTGTAGAAAAACTGTCCGCACCAAGAAAAATCATGTTATTGGTACCTGCAGGCAAAATTGTGGATGCAGTCATAGAAAGCTTGCTACCATACCTTGAACCCGGGGATATCTTGATCGATGGGGGCAATTCTTTTTTTACAGATACCGATGAAAGAGCGGCATATCTTAAAGAAAAGGGAATCCATTTTTTCGGCGCAGGAGTATCAGGCGGCGCCAAGGGTGCTAGGTTAGGCCCAAGTATTATGCCCGGAGGATCTAAGGAAGCCTATGCCAAGGTACAGCCTATTCTAGAGGCTGCGGCCGCAAAATACCAAGGTGAGCCTTGTGTAGCGTATCTAGGACCAAACTCTGCGGGCAACTATGTAAAAATGGTACACAATGGTATCGAATACGGGCTCATGCAATTGACGTCCGAAATATACGATCTGCTCAAAAAAGGTGGGGACCTGTCTAACAGTGAATTGCATGATATATTTACACAATGGAACACGGGAAGGTTACAATCGTTTTTGGTCCAAATCACATCTGAAATACTCGCGAAAAAAGATGACCTGACTGATGGAGATCTTATAGATATGATACTTGATCGGGCCAAACAAAAAGGTACGGGTAAATGGACCAGTCAAAATGCTATGGATTTGGGAATTCCAGTACCTTCAATAGACATTTCTGTTAGCATGCGTGAAATCTCTGCTCTCAAAGAAGAACGCATACAGGCCAATAAACTCTATACCCGGCCTAGTATTGAATCAATGGAAAAAACAGCCCTGATCGATTTAGCGGAAGAGGCTTTATACTTTTCATTTATCATGACCTATGCACAAGGCCTGCATCAGTTGGCAGAAGCCTCTAAGGAATATGGGTATCAGTTGGATATTGGGCTTATTGCAAAAATATGGCGCGCGGGCTGCATTATTCGTGCAGCCATGTTGGCCGACATTACGGCAGCCTTTGAAGAAGACAATAGTTTGCCAAATTTACTTCTTGCACCTTCATTTGTTAAAAAAATAGAGCCTACTGTAGTAGCAGCCCGTAAACTTGTAGGTTACGGAATTACCAATGGTATACCTCTACCAGGGCTGGTCAATAGTTTAACTTATTTCGACGCATACACCAGTAATCTTTTGCCCTTAAATATGATACAAGCCCAGCGCGATTTTTTCGGTTCGCATACCTATGAACGGCAAGATCGGGAAGGTATTTTTCATACTGATTGGGAAGGCTAAAGCAAATGCCATTGCGACAATACCATATCTACGTAATAGAACTTCACAAAAAAGTATTTTCCGAAAACAGAAAGTTTCGTGAAGCGAATCCCCAATTTAACGGCGTACTCGAATGCCTTTATGTTGGCATGACGAGCAAATCGCCAAAAGAGCGGTTTGAACAACATAAAACAGGATTTGTGAATAAAAAAGGCCATAAGTTATCTGCAAGAATTGTAGAAAAATACGGCCTGTATCTACGTGGTAGTCTATACCACCATATTGCCCCATTGGCCACACGTAACGACGCACTGAAAATGGAGAAAGTACTGGCATTAGAGCTGCGCAGAAAAGGCTATGCCGTTTGGTTTAATTAGGTCTAGGCGCTTAAAATTATCGCGTTCTCTTGGATTTGAAGGTATGTAGTATCCCAAAATTTATAGTCGACCAAGTCTCATCCTTTAATTTGATGGTCGTATGTGATACATTGATTTCAGTATACGTTCCAAAAAGATAACCTAGAATAGGGCGAAAATAGAGTCCGCCATCATTTCCTTCGCTTAGTCCGAATGCCGTTCCCCCATCAATACCAAATGAAAATGATTGCGATGGCCATATTCTGACCGATAAGGCCAGGGGTGCAAAATCAATTGCGGTATTGTCTTCAATCTCAACGTTTGTTTCCTCAAAGACAAAAGTTTTTGGAAAGCCGTGCACGATTCCGGTCATAATCCCTAAATCAACAACTTCCCCCAAGGCTCGCATATACCCTAAATCTGCACCGACCATTACACTGGTCTTATCGTTAAAGTCATTATACGGAAGACCGCCTTGAACACCTAGCTTAAATCCTTCCTGGGCACAGATAGTTGCACCGAATAAGGCAAAAAAAATAATCAGAAATCCCTTTTTCATGTTTATTGGGGTTGGTTTGAAGGGGCTAAGGTATATGCTACCCTTAAGACAGTTAAATTTTTGTTGTCAAATAGATAAAAAGGGTTGTAGAATCCCCATAAATGATATTTAAGAGAAAATATCATACAAAAAACTTAGTTGAAATCGAAAACAAATGCAACGAATCACAAAAGACACATCTCATACTAATTATCTCTAAAAATCGTTTTACAGGAACGCCGGCACTTAAATACTACAGTATGAAACCATATCTTTTGCCATTCTTACTTTTTTTAGTTCTGTCATGTTCCGAAAATGATTCAGAACCCATGGTTATAAACGACGGAGAAAACACAGACCCCAACACTTTTGTTGATGAATTTAACGGCACCGGTGACTTAGTCAATTATGTAACCAATAATGCGGAGGCACTACCTCAAGTCTCCCAGACTTCAGGTCGCTACCATGCCTTGCTTACCGATAACAGTAGCAATGTGACCCTTCACTTTCATGACAAACAGGGAAGGCTAGATGCAAAATTAGTGGAATTCCCTTTCGAATTCGTAGCAAGAAATATCGGGATTGGAACAACAGCAGAATCGCAAACAGCTCCACAAGCCTCAAATTCACCCTATATTTTTTCAGGAGTACAAGTGCATGTGGCTAATTTAGATTCGTACAATTCATCCCATGTGGTCGTAGGGCATAGAGGTTCGGCTTCATTTACGATTGAAGGAAAAAATACACTTAACGGAAATTCTTCCGTTAACGACATCGGAAAAAACTCTGTGCCCGATGGCAGGGCCGATATTAGAATCGTAGGCAACGCCGATTATTCCCTAACTGTGTATTGGCAACTACCAAATAGCAATTATCAAATAGAGGCCGATGATTGGACCCTGTACCGTGGTACGGGCAGCTTGCCAGGAACGGCACCAGAGTATGGAAAATCGGTTTACGTTGGACTCATTACGTATGCCTATGGCACTGATGGTGTACCATTTGTGGGTACCTGTGATGCCATACAAATAAGGAACTAACAGAATACGGCGGGGAGTGCTATTTGCTCAAATACATTTTTCTTCGGCCGTATAAGTCGTAAAACTGGTCATCTTTTAAACTATCGATAAATAGAATGCTCTCGCCCGTACTTTTCATTTCAGGGCCTAGATTCTTATTTACATTGGGGAATTTATTAAAAGAAAACACCGGTTGTTTTATTGCAAATCCTTCCAATTCTGGTTTAAAATCAAAATCTTTCACCTTCTTCTCACCCAACATAACCTTGGTCGCATAATTTACATATGGTTCTTTATAGGCCTTTGCAATAAAAGGTACGGTACGTGAGGCTCTCGGATTTGCTTCAATGATATACACCATATCATCCTTGACCGCAAATTGAATATTGATCAGTCCGACTGTATTCAAGGCCAGGGCGATTTTTTTGGTATGGTCTTTTATTTGTTGCAATACGAATTCCCCAAGGTTGAAAGGGGGCAGGGTCGCGTTCGAATCTCCCGAGTGAATTCCACAAGGTTCGATATGCTCCATAATTCCGATGATGTATACGTCTTCCCCATCACAGATGGCATCTGCCTCTGCTTCAATAGCACCATCCAAATAGTGATCGAGCAATAATTTATTATTTGGGATTTTGCGCAGCAAATCTACTACGTGCGATTCAAGTTCTTGATTGTTGATTACAATTTTCATACCCTGCCCCCCTAGAACATAGGAAGGTCGCACCAATAAGGGGTAGCCAAGTTCATCCGCTAACTGCAACGCCTCTTCAGCCGTTTCAGCTACACCAAATCTTGGATACGGTATGTTGTTTTCCTTTAGCAGGGTTGAGAAACTACCACGGTCCTCTGCCAAATCCAACGACTCAAAGCTGGTGCCTATGATCTTCACACCATACTTGGATAGTTTTTCGGCCAATTTTAATGCAGTTTGCCCTCCTAATTGAACAATGACCCCCTCAGGTTTCTCATGTCGGATAATATCGTAGATATGCTCCCAGAAGACCGGTTCAAAATATAATTTATCAGCAGTGTCAAAGTCGGTAGAAACCGTTTCCGGATTGCAATTGATCATGATGGTTTCATAATCACATTCGGCAGCTGCAAGTACCCCGTGCACGCAGCAATAGTCGAACTCTATACCCTGACCGATCCTATTGGGACCGGAACCAAGTACCACGATTTTTTTCCTATTGGTCACAACGCTATCGTTCTCTACATAGCGCTTTCCATCCTTGGTTTCGATTTCCGCTTCAAAGGTAGAATAATAATAGGGCGTCATGGCCTTAAATTCGGCCGCACAGGTATCAACCAATTTATAAACTCGGTTAATATTGAGTTCAATACGCTTGTCGTAAACTTCACTTTCATAACAATCGAGCATGTATGCAATCTGACGATCTGCGAAACCTTTTTGCTTGGCCTCTAACAACAATTCCCTACTTAAGGTCGCAATCGTATACTTGGAAATTTCCTTTTCCAGGTGATGCAACTCTTCATACTGTTTTAGAAACCACATATCGATTTTGGTAATCTCATGTATACGGCTCAAAGGAATACCCATTTGAATGGCATCATAAATAACGAACACCCTATTCCAGCTTGGCACGGTCAATTTCTTGATTATTTTTTCGTAGTCGGAATAGCCTTTGCCATCCGCACCTAAGCCGTTTCTTTTTATTTCTAGAGACTGAGTGGCCTTATGTAGTGCTTCTTGGAACGAGCGACCAATACCCATAACCTCCCCTACAGACTTCATTTGCAAGCCTAAGGTGGTGTCGGAACCTTCAAATTTGTCAAAATTCCATCTCGGTATTTTTACGATGACATAGTCTAAAGTTGGTTCGAATAGGGCCGATGTCGATTTTGTTATTTGATTATCGAGTTCATCCAAATGATACCCGATTGCCAATTTAGAAGCTATTTTTGCAATAGGATATCCCGTTGCCTTCGAAGCCAAGGCCGAAGAACGTGAAACCCTTGGATTGATTTCAATGGCAATAATTTCCTCCTCCTCATCCGGACTAACGGCAAACTGTACGTTACAACCGCCAGCAAAATCCCCGATACTTCGCATCATGTGAATGGCCATATCGCGCATTTTCTGAAACGTCTTGTCCGACAAGGTCATCGCCGGTGCCACGGTAATGGAATCTCCCGTATGAATCCCCATTGGGTCCATATTCTCAATGGTACAGATAATAACAACATTGTCGTTTTTATCACGCAACAATTCAAGTTCAAATTCCTTCCAACCCATCATGGCCTTATCGATCATCACTTCATGTATGGGCGACACCTCAAGTCCTCGGCTCAACAATTCATCAAAATCCTCAGGTTTGTACACAATCGATGCACCTGCTCCACCAAGGGTATATGAGGCTCGAATAACTAACGGAAAACCAAATTCTTGGGCTATTTCCTTTCCCTTTAAGAAAGAGGTGGCCGTTGCCTGTGGTGCCATACCAACACCTATTTTGAGCATCAGTTCTCTGAACTTTTCCCTGTCTTCGGTTATATTGATAGCATCTATATCTACACCGATAATCTCAACATCGAAATCTTCCCATATTCCTTTTTCATCTGCTTCAATACATAAATTCAAGGCCGTCTGGCCACCCATAGTCGGTAGCACAGCATCTATCTGCGGGTGTTCCTTTAAAACTTCGATGATCGATTTAGTAGTCAACGGCTTCAAATAAATATGATCTGCCATTGAAGGATCGGTCATAATGGTCGCAGGATTGCTGTTGATCAGAACAGTTTCGATACCGTCTTCCCGTAATGAACGTAATGCTTGGGATCCCGAATAATCAAACTCACAGGCCTGGCCAATTATAATAGGTCCTGAACCAATAATTAAAATAGATTTTAAGTCTTGTCTTTTAGGCATTTTTTGGTACGTGTTTTAGTCTTTTACTCATTTTGATAAACTACGGAAAATTTCCCGAAGGGATAAAAAAAAGGTGCTACTTTCGGAAAAGTAACACCTCAATATTTTAAAAATATAGAATCATTTATTTCTTGTGTCGTGGTTCGGAGGAAACGGTTAACTTCTTTCTTCCTTTTGCCCTTCTACGTGCAAGAACCTTTCTTCCATTGACGGAAGCCATGCGCTCTCTAAACCCATGCTTGTTTCTTCTTTTTCGCTTTGACGGCTGATATGTTCTTTTTTGTCCGGGCATTCTTTAAACCTTTTCTGATAATTTAGTATTCTGCACTAATCCTCTGCAAAACTGGGCGCAAATATACGAAGAGTTTTTTCTTTGCCAAACAAGTATTGAAAAAATAATTTATCACAAACAGCTGGCCACCAACTGAGGTGTTTTTATTATTTTTACCGCCTAAGAACCAAGCGTTATGAAAACTTTCCTCCACATCATTTTCTTTATACTCATAGGCTCTATTTGTTATGCGCAAACGACCTTGGGCTATTCGCTGAAAAAAGATGATGTTTTTACGATAAAACAAGATGCACAACAACTCATAATCCAAACAATGGATGGTGCCCCCCATGAGATAACCAACATTATTAACGGCATCATCGAATTTCGTATTCTAAATGAAAACGAGGAGAGTTATCAGATTGCGCTGCGTTTTAAGGATTTAAATCTAAAGATGAGTTCGAGCATTCAAGGAGAACTCATGAATGTTGCGGCCAAGGAAGTGATCGATGGTGATATACAGTCGAAGATCTTTAATAGTCTACTTGATATACCGGTCGAAATGACACTCGCCAAAAATGGGGATATTGTCGATATCTCTGGTGGCGATAGTCTTATTATCAAAATGGCACAGGCCTCGGGCATTGAAGATGAGTTTCAGATGAATATGATGAAAAAAAGTCTCGAAAAAGAATTCGGTTCCGAAGCCCTGTCGAATAGCTATAAACAAATGACCTTTATTTATCCTGAAAATGAAATCAATGTTGGAGATTCGTGGCACAACGAATTCTCTGGAAAACTAAATTCCAAAAATACGTGGACGCTTGATCAATTGACCGAGGATAGTGCCTCGATAAGCGGAACAGCCGATGTAATTATGAATTTAGATGATACTGCGACCAAAATGAATCTCACTGGAACGCAACAAACCACGATAACTACAGATCGCGCATCTGGCTTTGTGCGAACGATGAAGGTTGAAGGTGAAGCAGCAGGTATGGCAACTATGGCACAGTTAGGCGATACCGAGATTCCCACGACCATTATTTCAACTATTACTTACGAATTAATCAGCCAATAATATGTTCAATAAAAACCTTAAACTGGTCATTGCCGCTTTGATCATAGGCTTTGCCTGTTATCAGTTCTACGAAGGATATATAGGTAATGGAATCTTTTTGATTTTACTATCGCTTATTTTCATTTTCCTTTACTTTAGAAACGAAATGATCTTATTGGCATTTCTTCGCATGCGTAAGCAAGATTTAGCAGGTACACAAAAATGGCTGGATAAAATAAAAAGCCCAGAAACGGCTTTAACCACCAAGCAACAAGGTTACTATAATTACCTACATGGAATCATACATTCCCAAAAGAATTTGACACAGGCCGAAAAGTACTTTAAAAAAGCATTGAAGCTGGGACTCACAATGGATTATGATGTGGCTATGGCAAAACTTAGTTTAGCGGGAATTGCCATGCAAAAACGTCGCAAGCGCGAAGCGACCACCCTATTACAAGAAGCCAAAAAACTCGATAAAAACAATATGCTTACCGAGCAGATCAAAATGATGAAGCAACAGATGAAAAAGATTTAAACTCATCATAGCTTTCAATGATAAGAAAATTGCCCCTATGTAGGGGCAATTTTATATTTAAATGTTGAAAATTTATCTACCAATTATAAGCTGAAACTTATTTCGTGGTTTTATAATACCCTCGCTCCGGTAGCTCTATGGTATATTTCTTTCCTGATTTATTATTCAAATGCGGTTCACGCAGCCAAGGGTTGTGTCGCTTTAGAATTTTGTAATTGATACCTTTCTCTATGGCAAAGTCCGCAAAATCAGCAATTGGTTTGTTGACCTCAACCGTATAGGTCGGTGCAGCATTATACAAATCTTTGTCCTCAACATCAAAACCATATTTCTCAGGATTGCTTAAAATCTCTTTGATCGCCATAATCCGAAATAGGTACCTTCCCGTTTCTTGCCCTAAAAGTAAATCGTAGTAATCATCTACCTTTTGAATACGCAAGTATTTGCTAATTGCCCCAGGACCGGCATTGTAAGAAGAGGCGGTAAGTGTCCAGTTACCATAACGTTTTTTCCACTTGTTCAAATACTGGCAAGCCACTTCGGTCGATTTCTCTAAATGGTAGCGCTCATCGACATTACTGTTTATTTCAAGTCCGTATTCTTTTCCAGTAGCCTTCATTATCTGCCAGAACCCAGTTGCACCGGCATGTGAAACCACGTTTTGTAGCCCGCTTTCAGCAACGGCCAAATATTTAAAATCGTCCGGAATTCCGTTTTTCTTCAAAATTGGTTCTATGATCGGGAAATATTGGTTCGCTCTTTTGATCAGTAACAGGGCATTTGATTGCCAGTAGGTATTTACCAAAAATTCGCGATCTACGCGCTCCATTATCTCTGGGTCATCCTGGGGAACCATCTCACCGGCAAAATTTAAATCGGCAGGAATTGTAATAGGGGTAATTCGGTAACCATCGGCCACATTCTTGCCATCATTGAGCTCTGTTTCTAAATCGGGTAATTCCTTTACCCACTGAGGGTCTGATTGTATAGCGAAAATGAGTGTACTGATGATGCATAATACACCAACGAGCATCACAATATTTTTGAGGACTTTCATAGCGGTTAATTTATGGTTTGGTTATAAAGGTAGTTCTAGAACCCTCTTATTGCAAAATAATTTCAGGTAAGTGTTCATTAAACCACTTGGCCCGATGTATAATCATGGTATGCGTACCATTTTTAACGGGAATACAGTCCTTTATATTGCCTATGGGAAACACTGCATCTTTCTCACCGTGTATATGCACCATACATTCGGGACAATCCGTACTTTTCCAATTTACGATTTGGTCGATAGACCAATCGATATAATATTTATCCCTAACGGATAGATACTGCTCATAGAGCTCAAGTCTTTTGTTGACCGTTTCCCCAAAGGCATATTTAGCCAAGAGCTCAACATTGTTGACCAGACCGGTAGGCAACAATTTATGTATTTTGGTATACTTGGCAAACAGCATCCTTTTTGGCAACTGAGATTCATGGGTTACACTAGATACCACTATGACCTTTCTAACAGGAATATGCCTTGCTATTTCCTGAACTAACATTCCGCCGAAGGAAACGCCAACCAATACAGGGTTCTCATGTTTGATATGTTCGATCATTTCCAAAGCATAATCGGTCAGTGTACTCCCCTGCCTTGGCACGAACCATTGCAGTAGGTGTTTTTCAAATGCTGCCTTTGGCAGATCTATGCCATTGAATATCGACGGACTAGCCGCCATTCCAGGCATAAAATATACATGGATCCTCTCCTTGCTCATGCGTTGTTGCTTGCCATTTTGCTAGGAATTTAGCATTTTTTTTATTACTTTTGTCCTTCTGTGGCGATATTAGCGCCATTTTTTTTGCTTTATGCAAAATAACCCTAATTACGATACGGGAACATCGTGATTCTTTTGTCCAAGACCAATTAAAATCAAACTATATGAATGAAGTAGAAATCAATGACAACAGTTTCTTAAGACAATTTGAAACTAGAGTTGAAGGTCATTTAGCAAAGATTGAATACTCCTCGCAAGAACGCAAGGTATTTCTAACCAAACTTGTAATTCCTGAGGAAATTACCAAAGACAGTTTCAAAGAGGATTTTATCAAGTCCGTTTTACATCACATTCAGGATAAAAACTTAAGAGTCGTACCTACCAGCCCCCAAATAGCCGGTTTCTTAAGAAAAAATAGACAATACAAAGAAATGTTACCTGTTGGAATACGCATCTAACAACTTCTTTCGAAGAAAATCAAAACCTCCGCATTCGGAGGTTTTTTTATACCTATTAGGCTTCAACGCTGATCGGGAGAAAATTAAAGCGTACCATACCATCCGCATCGATTTCGGTTAGCTGTACCTCGTGTATCGTATTTACCAATTCTGGATTCCAAGGGGTTTTTACCTTAACATAGTTTTCGGTAAACCCATGCATATATCCTTCTTTGTTCTCACTTTCCAACAAAACAGACCTGGTCCTTCCCAATTGGCTTTCATAGAAGGCCCTCCGTTTTTTTGCTGATAAACCTCTTAGCATTTTACTGCGCTTGCTACGTACTTTTTTTGGAACTACCCCCCTCATACTTGCGGCAGCGGTATCATCACGTTCAGAATAGGTAAACACGTGCAAATAGGAGATATCCAACGTATTCAAGAAATTATAGGTCTCCAAAAAACGTTCATCCGTCTCCCCCGGAAAGCCCACAATAACATCTACCCCGATACAGGCATGGGGCATCCGCTCTTTGATTTGATTTACGCGATCTATGTACAGATCACTCATATAACGTCGGCGCATCAACTTTAGGATCTCATCACTTCCACTCTGAAGCGGAATATGAAAATGCGGAACAAATGTTTTGCTTTCAGCAACAAAATTTATCGTTTCGTTTTTTAAGAGATTTGGCTCTATCGATGATATCCGCAAACGATGAATTCCTTCCACCTTGTCTAACTGCTGTACCAACTCAAGAAAGGTGTGCTCATGCTTTTTATTACCGAATTCCCCTTTGCCGTAATCACCTATGTTGACTCCTGTTAAGACAATTTCCTTGATTCCTTGTGCAGAAATTTCGGCTGCATTTTTCAAGACGTTTTGAAGCGTATCGCTTCGCGAAATTCCTCGCGCCAGGGGTATTGTACAATAGGTGCATTTATAATCACAACCGTCTTGCACCTTTAAAAAAGCTCGAGTTCGGTCTCCAATAGCATAACTACCTACATAAAAATCGGCCGCTTCTATTTCACAAGAATGAATGGTGCCTGCCCCTTTGCTGCGCTCGGGATGACTGAACAATTCATTTACATAATGGGTAATATTGAATTTCTCAGTAGCTCCGAGAACTAGATCCACACCATCAACTGCGGCTAATTGTTCGGGTTTCAATTGTGCATAGCAACCAATAGCTGTTACGAAGGCATCTGGATTTACTTTCTGTGCTTGCTTCACAATGGTCTTAAAACGCTTATCGGCATTCTCGGTTACCGAACACGTATTGATCACGTACATGTCGGCTTTTTCCGAAAAGTCGACACGTTCATAGCCCTCGTTCTGAAAACCTCTGGCAATGGTAGAAGTTTCTGAGAAATTGAGCTTACAGCCCAGTGTATAAAATGCGACTTTTCTTTTCATGACCATTTGAAAATGGGCTGCAAATATAGGAAATACCTGTGAACCAGATTGAAAGAATCGGGTTACGATTCCATTGAAATCCAAAATTTATTACCTTACTTTAGTTAGGGTTTTACCATTATCTAAAAGTGCAACCTAAGAGTTCCATGAAAAAAAAACGATTATCCCAATACCATACAATTGCGCTATTCGCCGGATTTTGTTGCATGGGGTATGTAGCCAGTCTTTTTCTGACCTATAGTTTCATCGTAATGCCCGGACTTGCCACAATCGGGGACAGTGCATTTGTTGAGGCCTTTCAAGGCCTGGAAACCAGGTTTCAAAACGCGGAAAACAGTGCACCTAAGCATTCGCTGGGCTATGGAAATGTTCCAGCTATGATTGCCTTTCCAGGAGCTCTACTATTTAGCCTACTTGCCATAGCCCTGGGCTGGAAAAAAAGTTATACGAGATGGGTCCTAGTGGCAATTGTACTATTCACTCTGGGCATGATTACGACGGTCCTGTATAACTTGCCATCCAATGTGGCCATTTTCGCTGCAGGTGACCCTAATTTAATCGATGTTGGTCAAGTACGCCAAGAATTTAATGAAAAGGCATGGCTATTTTGGAATAATTTTCGTGCTACGACCACCACGATGGCCACATTCTTTTTGGCCTGGGCGTTGTACCTCAAGATAAGATCAACAGCTTATAGGCCATAATGAGAATAATGTGTCTTTAATAGTTGCGCCATTTTTTGGTAAGTTCAAAGACATGCTCTAAAATGCGTGCTTCCGTATCGTCAAATTCCACATTTCGCCTTGCCATCATGACCTTGGCAACTTCAAATGCTTTTTTAGGCAAATAACTCGAAAAACCCGAAGCACCTCCCCAACTGAAACTCGGCACAAAATTCCGCGGAAAACCCGGTACATAAATGTTACAATTGACCCCAATAACGGTACCTGTATTGAACATCGTATTAATTGCCGTCTTACTGTGATCTCCCATCATTAGTCCACAAAATTGCAATCCGGTTTGTTCGAATTTCTCGGTAGCGTAATTCCAAAGGCGCACTTTTGCGTAATTGTTCTTAAGGTTCGAGTTGTTTGAATCTGCACCAATGTTACACCATTCGCCCAATACCGCATTGCCTAAATAACCTTCGTGTCCTTTACTGGAGTATCCAAAAATAACTGCATTGCTAACTTCACCACAAACCTTGCTCCACGGACCAATTGTTGTCGCCCCGTACATCTTACCGCCCATTTTAACTTTGGCATTTTCACAAAGTGCAAAGGCGCCACGAATAAGACTGCCTTCCCAAATCTCAGCATTCTTGCCAAGATAAATAGGGCCATCAGTAGCATTTAAAATACTGTGCTCTACCTTTGCCCCTTCTTCCAAAAAAATTCGTTCGACACCTATTACCCTATTTGTATCTGAAATAGGCTGGCTTGTTCTACCTGCGGTCAAGAGTTCAAAATCATCCTCTAAAGCTTGTTGATTTTTGGAAAAAATATCCCAGGTGTTCACAATTCGAAGTACCTCACCATCATATTCGATTTGCTCGTAGTTTGAGAAGTCGACGTTCTCCTGAGTATCCTGGGTAAAGAAGGCAATGACCTCCTCCCCTTGAAAAACAGCTTGGTTTTCCTTCAAGTTTATTATGGCGTCGATCAATGTAGAATTTGGAAGGTAAGATGCATTGATAAGTACGTTCTCAGGTAATTCTACCATCGGAAACTTCTCAGACAGATATTCCTCTGTAATGGTAGTAGTTGTATTGCCCAGATACTTTTCCCATTTCTCGCGGATTGTTAGAATACCAATTCTGATATCGGCTACCGGTCTTGTAAACGTAAAGGGGAGTAAATTATCTCGAACCGTACCATCGAAAAGTATGTAGTTCATGTGCTGCTCAAATTTGATGCAAAAATAAACAATCTAAGGTCAGATCATTGCAATCTAGGTGCAAAACATCATACACAGCATCCCTGCAAAAGAAAAAGCCTCCCGTTTGGAAGGCCTTCTTGTTCTATGTAAATTAATTCTATTCTTCTTCTTGAGCGGCTTTTGCCTCGGCCTTCGGAGCTTCCTCTTTAACCGGTTCGGCAACAGCAGGTTTTTTCTTGAACTTGTCGTACTTACTCTTGAACTTGTCAATTCGTCCTGCAGTATCCAAGAACTTGGCCTTACCAGTATAGAACGGGTGTGATGTTCTTGAAATTTCCAACTTAACCAAAGGATAATCAACTCCATCAACGGTTAAAGTCTCTTTTGTTTCTGCGGTAGATTTTGTCAAAAACACGTCATCATTCGACATATCTTTGAATGCTACCAATCTATAATTTTCAGGATGTATACCTTTTTTCATGCTGTTTACTTAGTTGCGCCCATTCCAACAGGCACTGAATTTTCAGTTTGCAAATTTAGCCAAAAATCAGAAACCTACAATTTAATTGACGAAAAAAGAAAACAAAATTAATTGTATTTTTAGATGTAACAAATTCTAGAAACGAACAACTAACAGCCATATCAACTTAAACAACTAAAGAAATGGAAGAAAACAAACCTAAAACTGGAAAGATTGCCCTGAAATACGGAATTATTTTGGGTCTTGTAGGTATCGTGTTTAGTCTCATGCTCTACTCACAAGAATTGCACTATCAACTCGACTTTAAAAGACTACTATTCAACATTGCCCTAGGTTTGGTTTTTGTTGTAGTTGGTACCATATTGGCCATCAAGGAATTTAAGAAAGCGAACAACGGTTTCGTCTCACTAGGTCAAGGATTAAAAATGGGAGTAGGCCTTTCTTTGATTTCAGGAATAATTGGTATCATATTTGGCTTTATCTTGGCCCAGGTCATCGATCCCGATATGCAAGAAAAGGCAATAAATTTTGCAGTTGAATCGATGCGAGATGCGGGAATGACCGAGGCTCAGATCGACCAAAGAATGGAAGGTCAAAGAGAACCCAATTACCCATTACAAATAGGCATTGGTTTAATATTTTCTATAATTCTTGGTTTTATCGGTTCAATTATTCCTGCATTGGTATTAAAAAAACAAGAAGATACCGACTAATTCGTACTTTTGAACTCCAATTCAGAAGTACTGCATGAACTTATCCATAGTAATTCCTTTGTTGAATGAGGAAGAATCCTTGGTCGAACTCCATGATTGGATCGTTCGCGTGATGCAGGATAATGGCTTCAGCTACGAGATACTTTTTATAGATGATGGGAGTACAGATGCTTCGTGGTCAGTTATCGATACCCTATCCAATAGCAATACCAACGTTAAAGGCATTCGCTTTCAAAGAAATTTTGGAAAGTCGCAAGCCCTGCATGCCGGCTTTAAAGCAGCCTCCGGGGAGGTTGTCATAACTATGGATGCAGACCTTCAGGATAATCCGGAAGAAATTCCAGAGCTTTACGCTATGGTTCTTAATGAGGGGTATGATCTGGTTTCTGGTTGGAAAAAGAAACGCTATGATTCTGTACTTTTTAAAAACATGCCCTCAAAATTGTTCAATTGGGCGGCACGCAGAACATCCGGTGTGCGTCTCAACGATTTTAATTGCGGCCTAAAGGCATATCGCAAGGAAGTCATTAAAACCATAGAGGTTTCCGGTGAGATGCACCGTTATATACCCGTACTCGCCAAAAGTGCCGGCTTCTCCAATATTGGTGAAAAAGTAGTACAACATCAAGCACGTAAATACGGAAAAACAAAATTCGGAATGGAACGATTTACAAACGGATTTCTGGACCTGATAACCATCTGGTTCGTATCTAAATTCGGAAAACAGCCCATGCATCTTTTTGGTGCCTTGGGAGCTATTATGTTTATTATAGGATTTGGTTTGGCCCTTTATTTGGGTATCGACAAACTGTTCATCAATAAAACCGGGAGGCTAATTACCGACCGTCCACAATTTTACATTGCGCTAACGTCAATGGTTATGGGTACTCAATTATTCTTGGCCGGCTTCTTGGGCGAACTGCTGACACGTTCAAGAAAAAACCAAACTCGGTATACCATTTCAGATGAGACAACTAACAAATTGTAAGAAAAACAATACAAATATATTTATTGAGTTATACTTTTATGGATACATATTTAGATAACGCCAAAGCTTGGCTAACCGATTTTTTTGATGCCGATGTGCGCACGGAAGTGCAACGGCTCATGGATACAGATACAGAAGAATTAAAAGATCGTTTCTACAAACACATGGCATTTGGAACAGGTGGCATGCGCGGTATGATGGGTGTAGGCACGAACCGGATAAATAAATACACCTTGGGTAAAAGCACGCAAGGCTTAAGCAATTACCTAAGAAAAGTGTACGAGGGTGAGGATCTCAAAGTGGTCATTGCCTTCGATTGCCGTCACAACAGCGATACCCTTGCGCGAACGGTAGCTGAAGTATTTTCAGCTAATGGAATCAGTGTATTCCTGTTTTCGGAATTACGTACCACCCCTGAATTGTCTTTCGCAGTGCGACACCTAAATTGTCATGCCGGAATCGTGTTAACCGCTTCGCATAACCCACCCGAATATAATGGTTATAAGGTTTATTGGACGGATGGTGGCCAGATTGTGCCTCCCCAAGACGGTAAAATCATTGCCGAAATTAATTCACTCTCTTTTGAGGATATTAATTTTGAGGCGAACGACGAATTGATACAGGTTATAGATAAGGAAGTAGATGAACCGTTCATTAATGAGTCTGTGAATCAGGGGAGTTTTAATGCCGAAGGGAAAGACAATTTTAAAATAGTCTTTACTTCCTTACACGGCACTTCAATAACCGCCATACCAGAAGTATTGCAACGTGCGGGTTACACCAATGTGACTATCATTGAAGAACAAGCTAAGCCCGACGGGGACTTTCCAACAGTAAAATCACCAAATCCTGAAGAGACCGAAGCCCTATCAATTGCTGTTGCCAAGGCAGAGGAAATTGGAGCGGACATGGTCGTTGGCACCGATCCAGACAGTGACCGTTTAGGCATTGCCGTTCGCAATTTAGAAGGGCGTATGGAAATTGTAAATGGCAATCAGGCCATGGTGCTGATGACACGATTTCTTTTAGAAAAACAGAAAGAAAAAGGATTTAACGGCAATGAATTCATTGCGACCACCATTGTTTCTACCCCAATGATGGAACGTATGGCGAAGGCATACGGTGTTCAATTTAAAACGGCCTTGACCGGGTTTAAATGGATCGGTAAAATGATCAAAGATTTTCCCGAAGAGCACTTCATTGGAGGTGGCGAAGAAAGTTTCGGCTATATGGTCGGTGATTTTGTAAGAGACAAAGATGCGGTTACCTCTACCCTATTGGCCTGTGAGATTGCGGCACAGGCAAAAGCCAATGGCAGTTCCTTTTACAAAGATCTAATCGATTGTTATACCGATTTTGGCTTCTATAAAGAACATTTGGTATCGCTGACCAAGAAAGGAATCAGCGGTGCAGAGGAAATCAAACAAATGTTGAAAGACTTTAAGGAAAACCCTGTGGCTTCAGTAGCAGGTTCAAAAGTAAAATGGATCGAGGATTACAATACCTCAGTGGCAACGAATGCCTTAACGGGAGAAGAAAAACCGATCGACCTCCCAAAATCAAATGTTCTCATATACGAAACCGAAGATGGTACACGTGTCGCCGCTCGACCTAGTGGTACCGAACCAAAGGTTAAATTTTACATTAGCACCAATACAACTTTAAAAAATTCGAGCGATTTTAGGGAAGTCAATGCCCTATTGGATGCAAAAATGAAAACGATATTGTCCGAACTCAATCTGGGTTAAGTAGTCTTAATGGAATATTTTAAAAAAATTCTTCGTTTTGCGAAACCGTACAGTAAATACGGGTATTTGAATATTTTTTTCAATGTTCTTTATTCGATTTTCAACGTTCTGTCGATCATTATCTTCATTCCCACTTTGGGTATCTTGTTCGGTACACAAGAAAAGGTTGCCGTTGCCCCTGAATACAAAGGTGTTGGTAATCTGCAAGAATATGCCGAAGGGTCTTTGAATTACTTTTTAACCCAGCGTGTTGATAATGAAGGGCCCTTGGCAGCTTTAGCATTCATATGTATTGCCAGTATCATAATCTTCTTTTTAAAGAACTTCTTTCGCTATGCCGCGATGTATGCGCTTACGTACCTGAGAACAGGGATGGTCAAGGATATTCAAGACCAACTATATGTCAAAACCTTGAACTTACCACTTTCCTATTTCACGGAACAAAAAAAGGGGGATTTATTGGCACGCATGACTTCCGATGTCAAGGAGATTGAAGGGTCTATCATCAATTCTTTAGAGGCTTTGGCACGGGAACCAATTACTATTCTAATTGTGTTGATTTCGATGCTCGCCATTAGTGCAAAACTTACCCTATTCGTCTTTATCTTTTTGCCCATAGCCGGATTCCTGATTTCTATCGTTGGAAGAAAGCTGAAGGCACAATCGTTAGAGGCGCAAAAAGAAACTGGCGTTTTTCTATCCTTTATAGAGGAAACCTTAGGCGGACTTAAAATCATAAAGGGCTTTAACGCCGAATCAAAGCTTTCCAAGAAATTCAAGGAATCGACCTCAAGGTTCAAATCAATAATGACTTCGGTTTTACAACGAAAAGGCCTTGCTTCGCCCTTTAGCGAATTTCTAGGTGTAGCTGTGGTCATTACGGTACTTTGGTATGGCGGAAGTTTGGTTTTAGGAAATCAAAGTTCTTTGACGCCTCAAGAATTTATGGGATATATAGGGCTGTTTTACACCATTATCAATCCCATTAAATCGATTACTACCGTTAACTACAATATCAAAAAAGGGAATGCCTCGGCCGAACGTGTTTTTGATGTTTTGGAAACCGAAAATCAAATTGTAGAGCACGAAAACGCTCTTGTTAAAACTGCTTTTGAGACGGGAATTGAACTTGAGAACATCTCATTTAAATATGAAGACGACTATGTTTTGAAGAACTTTAGCCTTATTGTTCCTAAAGGACATTCGGTTGCCTTGGTCGGGCAATCAGGGAGTGGCAAGAGTACCATAGCAAATTTGGTAACACGCTTTTACGATGTAAATGATGGAGCCATTAAATTAGATGGAACCGACATAAGGGATTTGACCAAAAAATCGCTGAGAAACCTTATGGGGCTGGTAACACAAGATTCAATCCTGTTCAATGATACCGTTCGCAAGAATATTCGTCTCGGCAAGGAAAATGCTACTGAAGAAGAAATCATAGCAGCTGCAAAAATTGCAAATGCCCACGATTTTATTTCAGAACTGCCAGATGGGTACGAGACCAATATCGGCGATGGTGGCAGTAAACTAAGTGGTGGTCAAAAACAACGTTTGTCTATCGCTCGTGCAGTATTAAAGAATCCTCCCATTATGATCTTGGATGAGGCGACTTCCGCTTTGGATACCGAAAGCGAGCGTTTGGTGCAGGATGCCCTCGAAAAGATGATGCGTAACCGCACTTCTATCGTTATCGCCCACCGCCTCTCTACAATTCAAACGGCCAATACCATAGTAGTGCT
The DNA here is from genome assembly GCA_938017825.1 of uncultured Flavobacteriaceae bacterium. GTDB lineage: Bacteria > Bacteroidota > Bacteroidia > Flavobacteriales > Flavobacteriaceae > Pelagihabitans. The sequence continues at coordinate 40,973 of CALIJE010000042.1, read as the reverse complement.
CCAAAAAGGTGAAATCGTGGAACAGGGTTCGCATGAGGTACTTTTGGCCAAAAACGGCACGTATAAGAAGCTGGTTCAAATGCAGTCTTTAGGCTGATAACTCCAGCACCATATCAAGAATTTGCAATGCACTATTGGCTCACATGGAAAGGATCAGTTAAACCTTTTTGTAACTTTAACGTCCTATTTAAGCGATTAAAACGAAACTATTGATAGCCGAAGCCGATTTAGTAGCAGATTTGAAAGATTCAAAAACCCAATCTCGGGCTTTTGAGGTGTTGGTTGATACCTACAAAGAAAGACTGTATTGGCATATTCGTAGAATCGTATTGAACCATGATGATGCAGATGATGTTTTACAGAATACCTTTATCAAAGTATTCCGAAATATTGCAGGTTTCAATAGTGATAGTAAATTATACACGTGGATGTATCGCATCGCGACCAACGAGGCACTTTCACTGCTCAGGAGTAGATCCAAAAAAATGAAGCTGAACGATGGTGAATTGCAAGATAAAATGATCGAGAACTTACAGGCGGATGTTTATTTTGAAGGGGATGAAATACAATTACAATTGCAAAAAGCCATTGCTACCCTCCCCGAAAAACAGAAATTAGTATTTCAAATGAAGTATTTTCAGGAATTGAAATACGAGGAAATTTCAAAAATTTTGGATACATCTGTCGGTGGATTAAAGGCATCGTATCATTTGGCCACCAAAAAAATAGAGACCTTTTTAAAAGAAGATTAAACCTTTTAAGCTACTGATAGTCAAACAAAAACAATGAACGAGTCAAATAAAAATAATCCCTTTAAAACCCCAGAAGGTTACTTTGAGAACTTTACTGATGGGCTTATGGACAAATTGAACGTAGAAACGTCAAATTTGCCCGAAGAAGATGGTTTTGCCGTTCCTGAGGGGTATTTTGAAAGCTTTCACCAAAACATCCAGAAAAAATTAGAACCCAAAGTGGTGCAGTTGCACCCATATCGCAAGTACTATTATGCAGCTGCATCAATAGCCGCAGTGGTGCTTCTCGTCTTTGGTCTAAATTGGAATACCACTACGGAGTTCACTTTTGATGAATTGGCGGATGCGGATCTTGAAACTTATTTTGATACGAATGAATATGGGTTAAGTTCCTATGAGATTGCGGAGGTATTGGCGATTCAAGATTTGGAAGTGAGCGACATCTTGGAAACCGACTTGGACGAAGGGAATCTCATTGATTACCTTGATGAAAATATAGATGATTTGAATGAACTAAATCTAGAAGATTATGAATAACCTAAAACACATCCTTTTAGTGATTGCCCTGGTGTCTTGCACCTTTATGCACGGGCAGCGTAAGCAAGACCGTGAAAAAATAAAGTCGCTAAAGATTGCCTATATTACTGAGAAGCTAGATTTGACCAGCAAAGAAGCCGAAGCTTTTTGGCCTGTGTACAATAGCCATGAAAATAAGATTGAGGAACTGCGTAAAAAAGAACGCAGCCAAGGTCGAAACAAAAAAGTTGACCTAGCACTACTAAGTGAAAAAGAGGCAGCCGATTTGTTAAATGCACAATTGGAGCTGGAACAAATGAAGGATGATGAAAAAATAGGTTTCATTCAAAAGGTGAGCAGTATACTCTCGGCCAAAAAAACCTTACTGTTGATAGAAGCGGAAGAGGAATTCAAACGAAAACTAATTCGGCAATATCGTAAAAATCGTGGTGGCGGAAGACGCTAAACACTTATCGACAAACTACATAAAAAGAGGCCATTTGGCCTCTTTTTTCATTAAACCAAACTGGTATATCATAGTCAAAAAAGGTATAACCCTTAAATTTTAAACTATGAAAAACTTGAAAATTGTTTTAGTCTCGTTGCTAGTTCTTGGTAGCATATCTTTTGCTACGGCCCAACGAAAAGTAGTAAAGGTTTATCCTAAGCATGGAACCATTGTGACCAAGGTTCATAAACCTAAAATAGTGGTTCACAATAAGGTTAACTTCCGTTTTGCAGATGGCGTTTGGTATAAGCCACAAGGAAAACGCTTCGTGGTATGCGCTGCCCCCGTAGGCATACAGCTTAGAAGTTTACCTCGAGGAAGAAAAGTGGTTAAACTAAAAAACGGTAGAAAATTGTACAAGTACAAAGGAGTATGGTACAAGAAACAAGGTCGCGGCTATGTCGTGGTGAACGTGTAACGCAAAAACATATTAAAAGGGAAGCTTATACGCTTCCCTTTTTTTTAGCGAAATGTAAGTTTTGCAATTCTATTCTTCCCAGCAGCATAGGCTATGGAGTCATTTAGAAAACGAATTGTATAAAATGATTCATCCGATAAATGTTTCCAAGACGCTCCCATATCCTCGGAGTAATCAATACCCTCAAAACCTAAAGCCACAATACCAAGACCATCGCTGTTTGGCACAAATTGAACGCAACTTCGATACCCAGGTGGATTGCCATTGGCAAGTATCTTCCAAGTTTTACCACCATCTTTCGTGATTGATTTGTTATTTCGGGCATCTTTCGGGTCGGTATAGTCCCCTCCAAAGGCGATACCTACGTCTTCATCATAAAAATCAAGCGTATAGACACCGGCCGTGGGGTCTACGGTATCAATTCGGTGATCATATGATGCTTGCCAACTAAGCCCCTTATCAGGTGAATACCATATCCTTTTGGTGGTTGCTATCCAAGTTTTATCACCTTTTGTAACAATGTTGGTATTGCTTGCGGCAAAAGCGCCTTCACCGACAATGCCTTCAGGTAATTTATCGCAAGGTATTTTTACCCAGGTGGTTCCACCATCTCGAGTTATTATAATGGAAAGGCAACCTTCAACACTATCCCCGACTGCTATTCCTTCAGCATCGTTCCAAAAGGTCATAGCATCATAAAAGACCCCCTCACCTTCTTCCATATATACCAGGTCCATTTTTCCTCCATCCCCTGTCTTGTATAGCAGGGCCGGATTTTCTATCGAAAGCATAAAAAAATCATTGTTGGTATGGGCAATAGCGCGGAATTCAGGGATACTTGTATGATACTTTTCTACTCCCTCCATTATTTTTCCAGAGTGCAGATCAATATTGCCGAAGGTACCCCCAGTGCCTGCGTACCTCAGGGTGTTGCCCACAATATCAATGGCACGAATACTTATGGAATCGTGATATATCGGTTCGACGGTTACCGATGTAAATGGCAATTTTTTAGGCGTTTGTATACATGAAGAGAGCAAGAGCGGAGCAATTAACAAATAAAATTTACGCATGCTCAAAAGTAGTACAAAATTCAGATCTCAGATTTTAGAATTTCGATATGCCGCATTAGTCTTTTAACTTCTAACGCAAGAGTACCATTGTAAACACCCCGAATATAGCCCTCTTTATCAACCAAAATAAAATTCTCAGTGTGAATGAAACTCGCTTCATCTTTTGTTTTTACAAAATCTTCATCGGCGAAGTAACCATTTCTTGCGATGTCGTAAATAGCATCTTTCGAACCTGTAACTAGATTCCACATTGGCAAACGTACATCATTCTCTTTGGCATAATCTGCCAATTTCTCTACGGTATCGTTCCATGGCATTACCGAATGAGACAAGAACATGATGTCTGAATCATTTTGATATTCTCTTTGTAACAAGCCCATATTCTTTGTGAGTTGTGGGCATATACCAGGGCAAATCGTAAAAAAGAAATCAGTTACATATATTTTTCCCGCAAAGGTTTCATTGTTCACCTGCTGCCCTATCTGATTCGTAAATGAAAAGTCTGGGATTTTGTGGTTTCCCTTTTCCCATTCAGGCGTAAAAATGGCAGAATTGAAATAGGGTAATTTTGAAATTACAGTTTCTTGTACAGCTATGCGTTTTTCTTTGGAGTCCTCTTTTTCGGAACAAGAGCAATATCCAATGATAAGTATTAGAAAGCAAAGAAATCTACTGTAAGACATTGGAGTTGGTATTTACGGTAAAACACTTCTTAAGACCTATTAAACCAAATCGTTCGCCATTTTTTACTTCATAATTTGCCCTTATTTTGCCATTTTCTGCCCACATTCTTTGGTTGCCTATTTCTTTTCCCTCTGCATAATTAAAATCACGAAGCAATTGTCCGTTCTGGTACCATTCTTTTCTACTCCCCTCGTATGCTCCTTTTTCATTGAAGTGGTACTCAAACTTTTTCGTACCGTTTTCCCACCATCCTAAATGTTTTCCAATTTTTATTCCGTTGGAATACAACCGCCTTTGTGAAAGCTGACCATTCTCATACCATTGCTCTTCTAGGCCATCTTTTCGACCATCCTTATACTGCAATTTCTTCTTTATGGAGGCAGCCTCAAAATATGAAACAAGCAGCCCGTTAAACGGATTGCTTTGGTAATGAAGCACTCCGTTTACCAATTCCAAACTAGTATTTTTCTCATCGACTACAAGCTCTTTGTTTTGGCATGAAGCAAAAAAAAGGAAAGAAAAAAGAAGTACTAGTAATCGGTACATGCTTAGTTACTAACGTTTCCTGGGGTACCGTAATAGCCGTTCCCATTTAGGTAAGGGTCGGTATCTGTAATATGGTAATGATAAATGCCATCCGGAAATTCAGCTGTAGCGCTGATATGTCCGTGAAAATCATCTAAATCGGCATTAGTAATGGCCATTCCATTCTCCATTGGACCATATACCGGAAAGCCGTCAGAAAGTAGTCCTAAAAAAGCATCAGCGCCAAATTCACCGGTCAAAAAAATAGGCTCAATATGGTAATGATAGGTCCCTGCGTTTTGCGGATGCCCCAAATACTGGTCAAAGGAATTGATTTCGTTGGTCAGTGGCTGGTTATTAGGGCCGGCGTACTGATTGAAAAACACTACTCCATTTCTAGAAATTCCAATTGGGCCAAGCCCTGTAGCTTGATTGTTGGTTGCGGCACTTGGATTAAGGGGAATGGTAAAAACAATATTCTGTTCCGAAATGCGGTTCGGATTTAGATTAAAAGAAGGGTTATCACCATTATAAGCTTCGTATAGTTCGTTTGTCACATCCCAATACGGGCTTTTGTGATTCGGTAAGGTCGTAGTAGTGAAAACTACATTTTCCCCACTTACTTCATAGGACAAACCTGTACCTTCAAAAAGCTCTAAAATTCCCGTAATATCGAAAGTATCAACAGTAGGATCATCATCCTCATCATCCATGCTATCATTATCAACCACAGGATTGTCGTTGCTATCTGTTGAACATGAAAAATTTAGAAAAGCCATGACTAGCATGCTAAGAACAAATGGTAAAAGCGACTTTAAATGTTTCATATATGTATTAGTTATGAATTTGAATAATTATTAGTTTCTGATGACATTCAGTTCATCAATTAATTTTTGCATTTCAAGGCTATTGCTCTCGCTTAACGGTAGTTGGTTCGCATTGAGTAAATTAGGTTGCTCCAAAGGATTGGCGCTTAAATCATATAGGGCTTCAGAACCGTCAGCAAATCGAATGTACTTGTGCGTAGCGTTACGAATGGTATAGTCGGAAGCACCATTATCATCACCTACTTCGGTGTAAGCGAATTCCCGGCTTGCCGCATCAGCATCAGTCAGTAAAGCTTTAAAACTCTTGCTATCATTTATCATAGTTGTGCCGGTACCTGACAATTCTGCAATTGTCGCGAACAAATCGGTCGTGTTTATCAATGCATCCTCCGATTCACTTTGGCGACCTACTTGTGCACCAGCGATAACCATGGGTACGTTAACCCCGCCTTGATAAACCTTTCCTTTTACCCTACGGTTATTGTATTCTTGGGCTACCTGCCCAGGCGTACCATTATCGCCTACAAAAATGATTATTGTATTGCTCAGTTCCTCATCGCTCATACTATCGAAGAGTCTGCCCATTTCAGAATCGATCGCCTCTAAAGCAGCCATATAATACGGTAATGGATTTGCATTTATGCTAGCCTCATCAGCTGGTAAATCGCCCTGTGAATGGAGGTCCGAGGGTGGCAGATGAAATGGTGTATGTGGTGCGTTATAGGCCAACCATAAGAACCATGGTTTGCTTTGTGCATCGACCCAATCAATCGCCAAATCGGTGAATTTTGTAGTACTATATTCGTCAATGCTCGTGGTACCATCATTGGCGACGAGATTCCAGTCCATATAGTCTGCCAAACCCCCACCAGTGAAGCCAGAAAAATGAGCTACACCCATATCCATAGGATGATTCACATCTCTTGACAGGTGCCATTTACCAATGACAGCATGGTTGTATGCCTCATTGGTATTATCGTCGATAAATCGTTGAATCGATGTTTCATTGGTCGACAATACGTCATCGACCTTCATGACATTTGTTCGAAACCCATATTTACCTGTCAAGATGCTCGCCCTCGTAGGTGTACAGGTCGGATATGACCAAAGATTGTTGAACGTGATTCCCTTGACAATCAAATCCTGTAGATTCGGCATATTGGGTTTTGTAGTTCCAACGGAATAGCCCGGACTAGCATCTAAACCCATATCATCCGCGATGATCAATAGTATATTTGGCGAATTGGCATCGGAATCTTCCATAGAACCATTTTCGCCGGAATTCTCATCGGTGGTACAGCAAAATAAAAGTAGTGAAAGGAAGGCAAGAAGGCATTTATGTATCTGCATATATTGGGGATTTCAAACCCTTTGACTTATTATACATCATAAGGTTTAACCTTAAACGAATTTGAAGCATTGATATTGTGCCTAAATGATGATTAAAAACCCTCGTTTTCACCTGTAAAAAACAGGGCTTAGGCTCAATAGCAACACTATTGAAATACACCCTAGTTAAACCTGTTTAAAATGTTACCTTTGCTGCCCTACTAAAAAGAACCTATGAAACTCCATAGAAATTTGGTATTTGCTGTTGTTGATGCTCTAGAAATGATTTTCAACGATAACCAGTACGCCGACAAAGTTGTTCAAAAAGTGCTCAAATTTGACAAGCGCTGGGGCAAACGAGACCGCGGTTTTATTGCTGAAACCACCTATGAAATAGTGCGTTACAAACGCTTATATACCGAAATAGCCGAGGTAAAGGCCCCCTATAAACGTCAAGATTTATATCGTATATGGGCCGTATGGGCAGTTCTAAAGGGCATTCAATTGCCAGATTGGAAACAAATCGAGCAAACCCCAGAGCGCCGAATCAAGGGGAAATTCGATGAACTTTCGAAAATCAGAAAATTCCGTGAAGCCGTACCCGATTGGATCGATGAACTTGGAGAAAGAGCATTGGGTCCTAAGCTATGGACCGCAGAATTGGCAAAACTCAATGAACCAGCTGAAGTAATTCTACGAACCAACACTTTAAAAACCACTAAAGAAAAGCTCCGAAGGGCCTTGCTCGAGGAAGGCATAGATGTAGAACCGATAAAAGGATATTCCGCTGCCTTGCGACTGCCGCAACGGGCCAATGTTTTTCAAACCGAATCCTTTAAGAAAGGGTTTTTTGAAGTTCAGGATGCCTCTTCACAGCTGGTAGCCGAGTTGTTGGATATTGAACCTGGTCAGCGGGTTGTGGATACTTGTGCAGGTGCTGGGGGCAAATCATTGCACTTGGCTGCCTTAATGGAAAATAAGGGTCAATTGATTTCCTTGGATATTTATGGCAGCAAATTGAAAGAGCTAAAACGCCGCGCCAGAAGGAATGGCGCCCATAACATCGAAACGCGGGAAATTACTTCCACCAAGGTAGTAAAGAAGCTTTATGGCAGTGCTGATCGTGTGCTTATCGATGCCCCCTGTACAGGTCTTGGGGTGCTTCGCCGAAATCCGGATTCAAAATGGAAGATGCAACCTGAGTTCTTGGATAAGATTACCAAAACCCAACATGAGATCCTTCGCTCTTATAGCAAAATGGTAAAACCAGGTGGCAAAATGGTCTATGCGACCTGTTCTATTCTCCCGCAAGAAAACAACGATCAAGTAATATCGTTCTTGGCATCAGAGGATGGGACCGACTTCACCCTATCGGAAGAAAAGAAAATCTATGCCTCAAAAAGTGGTTTTGACGGTTTTTATATGGCGCTACTACAAAAGGCCTAATTTTTCTTTAAGCTAGGATATTCAACTCCCAATTGTTCCAGATACGTATCGTATTTGGTTTCATCATAATAGAACTTTTCCAACTCCGCTCGAAACTGCCCTTGCTTATCCGCATTTAAATAGATGGGCGGCTTATCATCTTCCGCGATCATAGGCACGAACTTGGTTTCTTTGGTTTGTTCATTGTTGAAGTAATCCCATGCTCCTTTCAGGAGCGCTGGCTTCAAAAGAAAATCCAAAATCGTCATGGCCTCAGCCTTTGCTCCTGCGACTACTCCCTTATGGGCTATTGGGGTGGCCATCGTAATGGCATTGCTCCAGTGATGGCCTTGCAACTCCGGAATGTTGGAAGGAAACCTCATGGTCACCGTAGGCACCTTCCACGAGATATCTCCGATGTCATCAGAACCCCCACTAATAGGCTCGATCACGGGTAAACCGAGCGGTGCGAGTTCCGTAGCCAATCCTTCGATTTTTTTGGATTGCACCTCGGTCTGGACAGCTTTCGCCAAGACCTGATCAGCTTCAGACCATGTTGGCAAGCCTACTTTCTTGATGTTCTCGTACATGGTCTCTGCGATTACCTTGTTAAAATGCCTAGGCCAGGCAGCACCCAATACTTTTGATTCTACCGTTGTTCCTGTCATCAAAGCGGCACCTTTCGCCATGTCGTTCGCTTCATGATACATTTCCATGATGCCATCATATGTAATATCGCGAAAGTAAAACCAAATCGAAGCTTTCGAGGGCACTACATTGGGCTGGTCACCCGAATCCGTAAAAATGGAATGGGAACGTTTTAGAGGATGTAAATGTTCTCTCTTGTAATTCCAACCGATATTCATAAGTTCAGCCGCATCCAATGCACTGCGGCCACGCCATGGTGATCCGGCCGAATGTGCCGATTCCCCTTCAAAGGAATATTCGACCGAAATAAGTCCGGTTCCCCGTGCCGGACCATAGGAAACACTCAGATTACTGCTCACATGGGTAAAAATACACATGTCGATATCGTCGAATAGCCCGTCACGAACGTACCAAGCTTTTGCCGCTACCAACTCCTCAGCGATTCCGGGCCAAATTACCAATGTTCCCCCTATATTTTCACGTTCCATGATTTGCTTTACGGCCAATACGGCAACAATATTTAGCGGCACCCCGGCATTGTGCCCTTCCCCATGACCCGGAGCACCATCAATAATCGGTTTATGATAGGCTACACCCGGATATTGCGATGCTTTGGGTATACAATCAACATCACTGCCAATTGCGATTACAGGACCATCTCCATTGCTCCATTTCGCCATCCAGGCCGTTGGAATACCTGAAATGGAGTTTTCAATAGCAAAACCGTTTTCCTTCAATATTCCCGTAAGGTATTTTGAGGATTCTATTTCTTGGAAACCCAATTCCGCAAAACTAAAAACCTTATCGACCATTACTTGTGCTTGTTTTTTGTTGCCCTCTATTAGCAGGGCAGCTTCGGTCTTTAATCGTTCAATCTGCTTGTTTGATCTTTTCTTTTGGGCTATAATCGGATTACTAATGGCAAGTAGCAATACCAGTGCGATAAGTGAAGAAACATTTCTATTCATGTGGTTGGTTTTAGGAAAGAGAAAAGGTACTAAAATTTGACTAATTTAATTAACAATCGACGTTCAAAACTGTTAACTATTCTTGGAAATTTTTCTTGGAAAAAGATGTAAATTTGTGCCTTTCTTAAACCCAACAATCCATACGGTCAATGATTCACTTTTTCGGGGATGTAGCGCACAAAGTATTTGCAGTTCAAACCACTAACGAACTTTCTCAAGAAGACACGAAAAAATTAATATGGTTGTTCGGCAACCAACCCAAAATCAACCTGGCGTCACTCGACGCCTTTTTTGTTGGCCCTCGGGCCGCCATGATCACCCCTTGGAGTACCAACGCCACCGAAATAACTCAAAACATGGGTGTTTCGGGGATTGTACGAATTGAAGAATTTAAATCGGTTGCCAACGAATTTGGCGATGTTGACCCGATGATTTCACAAAAATACAACGGCCTAGATCAAAAAATCTATACGATAGACATAGAGCCGGAGTCGATCAAGAACATTGACGATGTTGCAGCATATAACCAACAAGAAGGACTCGCATTAAGCGAAGAGGAAGTAGATTATCTTAATGAGCTCGCAAAAAAAATTGGAAGAAAATTAACCGATTCCGAAGTTTTTGGTTTTAGCCAAGTGAATTCTGAGCATTGCCGGCACAAAATATTCAATGGCACCTTTATAATCGATGGTAAAGAAAAACCCACTTCTCTTTTTAAATTGATCAAAAAAACATCAAAGGAACATCCTAACGACATCGTATCTGCCTACAAAGATAATGTGGCCTTTATCAAAGGGCCAAAAGTGGTGCAGTTCGCTCCGAAAAGAGCAGACGTTCCCGACTATTACCGTGAAGAGGAATTCGAGTCTGTGATTTCGTTAAAGGCAGAGACCCATAATTTCCCGACGACCGTTGAACCATTTAATGGGGCTGCTACGGGTTCGGGAGGCGAAATACGTGATCGTTTGGCAGGCGGAAAAGGTTCATTGCCCCTGGCCGGTACGGCGGTATATATGACCGCCTATTCACGGCTTAATGAAGAACGCCCATGGGAAAATGCAATGCCGGCACGAGAATGGCTCTACCAGACACCCATGGATATTTTGATCAAAGCATCGAACGGGGCCTCCGACTTTGGGAACAAATTCGGTCAACCCCTTATCGCAGGATCAGTTCTGACTTTTGAACATGCCGAGGGTGACAAACGAACGGCATATGACAAAGTCATCATGCAGGCGGGTGGTATCGGTTATGGTAAAGCAGATCAAGCACTAAAGGACATACCACAGGAAGGTGATAAGATCGTAATTCTTGGTGGTGACAATTATCGCATTGGGATGGGCGGTGCCGCAGTATCTAGTGCGGATACAGGTGAGTTCAGCTCCGCAATCGAATTAAATGCCGTTCAACGCTCCAATCCTGAAATGCAAAAGCGAGCTGCAAATGCCATTCGCGGCATGGTAGAAAGTGAGGGGAATGCTATTGTCTCGATTCATGACCATGGAGCGGGTGGGCACCTTAACTGCTTGTCTGAATTAGTGGAAGAAACAGGGGGCAAAATTGATCTAGATCAACTCCCAATTGGCGACCCTACCCTCTCCGCAAAGGAAATAATCGGCAACGAATCACAGGAGCGCATGGGACTCGTAATAGGTCAAAAAGATGTAGACCTTTTGGCCCGTATCGCAGAACGTGAGCGCGCACCAATGTATGAAGTAGGCGATGTAACAAACGATGATCGCTTTACGTTCGAATCGAAAACAACCAAAGAAAAACCGATGGATGTAAATCTAAGTGACATTTTTGGAAGTTCACCAAAAACCATCATGACCGACTCTACGATCGAACAGCATTATGCCAATGCGGAATATTCCTTGGAATTCTTTCACGATTATTTAGAGCAAGTGTTGCAATTAGAGGCCGTTGCCTGTAAAGACTGGCTTACCAATAAAGTTGACAGATGTGTGGGAGGTCGGGTGGCCAAGCAGCAATGTGCAGGTCCGCTGCAACTGCCTTTGAACAATGTCGGTGTTATGGCTTTGGATTTTAAAGGGAAGGAAGGAATTGCCACCAGTATAGGCCACTCCCCTATTTCAGGACTCATAGATCCAGCAGCGGGAAGCAAGAACAGTATCGCCGAGGCCCTGACCAATATTATCTGGGCTCCTTTAAAAAATGGATTGAAATCTGTTTCGCTATCGGCCAACTGGATGTGGCCCTGCAAGAACGAAGGCGAAGATGCAAGACTGTATGAAGCAGTGCAGGCCATTTCCGATTTTTCGATCGCTTTGGGCATCAATGTGCCAACTGGAAAGGATTCGCTCTCGATGAAACAAAAGTATAAAGACGGGGACGTTATCAGCCCTGGTACGGTAGTTATTTCCGCAGCTGCAAATTGTAACGATATTACTAAAGTTGTTGAACCAGTCCTGCAACAAGAAGGCGGCCCGATTTATTACGTTAACCTTTCAAAAGACGACTACAAACTAGGGGGATCTTCCTTTGGGCAAATTCGAAATGCCATTGGAAATGAAGCTCCAACCATTACGGACGATGTCTATTTTAGAACTGTTTTTAATTCAATTCAAACTTTAATTAAAGAAGGTCAAATTATTGCAGGTCATGATGTTGCTTCTGGAGGGTTGATTACAACCTTGTTGGAACTGTGTTTTGCTGATATCGATTTGGGAGCGGACATAGATCTATCTGACTTAGGGGAAATGGATACCATAAAATTGTTGTTTTCCGAAAATGCCGGTATCGTTTTCCAATCGAAAGACAGTTCGATTGAAGCACAACTTGAAGCCTTCAAAATCGATTACAATAAAATTGGAACGGTACGTTTTGGCAATGAACTCTTGATTCGCAATAGCGGTATGGAAATGGGCTTGAATATTGCTTCGCTGCGGGATACTTGGTTCAAGACATCCTACTTGTTGGACAACAAACAAACAGCCAACAATTTGGCCAAGGATCGATTTGAGAACTACAAAGAACAACCCTTAAAATATATCCTACCGAATTCGTTCTCCGGAAAGCTTCCGACAATAGCGGCAGGTACTGAGAAGCCCAAGGCAGCAATCCTTAGGGAAAAGGGCAGCAATTCTGAACGTGAAATGGCCAATGCCATGTTTTTAGCGGGTTTTGATGTTAAGGACGTACATATGACAGATTTGATTTCAGGGCGCGAAACCTTGGAAGATATTCAGTTTTTGGGCGCTGTTGGCGGGTTTTCCAATTCCGATGTATTGGGTAGCGCCAAAGGTTGGGCCGGAGCGATCAAATACAACGAAAAGGCAAATACTGTTATCAAGAATTTCTTTGCACGCCCGAATACACTATCTGTTGGCATTTGCAATGGATGCCAGTTATTTATGGAACTCGACCTCATTAATCCCGAGCATAAAAAACATGGGAAAATGACCTATAATGATTCGAACAAACATGAAAGCAATTTTACCTCTGTAAACGTACAGGAGAATAATTCAATTATGCTTTCCAGTTTGGCAGGAACCACCTTGGGAGTTTGGATTTCGCACGGCGAGGGTAAATTTAGTCTTCCCCTACCCGAGAACAACTATGATATCGTAGCCAAATATGCTTATGAGGGCTATCCTGCAAATCCGAACGGCAGCGACTTTAATACCGCGATGCTTTGTGACAAAACAGGCAGGCATTTGGTTACCATGCCACACATAGAGCGCTCTACCTTTCCATGGAATTGGGCCCACTACCCTGGTGATCGCCATGATGAGGTATCGCCTTGGCTGCAGGCATTTGTAAATGCTAAAAACTGGATTTTGAATAATAAGACCAAGAAATAAAAAAACAGGTCAACAACCAATAGCTGACCTGTTTTTATGGCATGGCATGTGAAAATCTATTGGATCATTATCTTACCAGATCTTGTCTTTTCGTTTGAACTTGTTAAGGTATAAAAATACATTCCCGAACTCAACCCTTTGCGCATTATGACAATTTCATTTTGACCTTGCTCCGCTTCTCCTTCCATAAAATGACTTCCTAGGCTATAACCATCTAAGGTAAATAGCTCAAAGGTATAGCTAGATTTGGCATTTTCGAAGAAATATAGTTTAGCGGAATCCTCGATCGGGTTGGGCATAACGACCGTCTTGTCGGTATTTTCCAACACGAAACGAGAAACCGAACGTTCATTGGTGAATTCTAGATTCTCAAGTTTCAACTCTTTTTCGGTCAACTGTCCGCCACTCGAATGCAATTCAAATGAAATAACGCGAATATCTGAAAAATCAGTTGTCTCGAAATCAGCGGCTTTTAATTCGTAGGCCTTGAGTTCAGGGTTCAATTTAACTTCGGCGGTAAAAGCATCTCCATTACCTTTAATCAATTTAATCTTAAGATTATCGGTACCTGAGGCTTCAAAAACGAAATTCTCGAATTCTGATAAATCCACAGGACTAAAACGGGGGTTCAAAGCTCTATACACCCCAATATATTCGCTTGTTTGCCCTTTAAGGAATACATTTCTTTCAATTCGATAACCATCGCCCATATACGACAGTGCATTGGGTATTACAGTATAGGATTCAACAGAAGAAGTTTCCGCAGAGTCATCCAAGCCCCAAGGCGCATCGGCTACAAACAAGTCATCTGGTGTATTACCCTGATTATCACTGACTCGAAAGCCTAGGTCGAACAAGTCGCCAGTCTCAATTTTTAGGGAGGTAATATAGCCGTCTAAATCAGCTGTTGAAGTGTACGATTCAGATTGACTGGTTTCTGTGCGCTTTATGCCTCCGTTTAGAATCAATAAATCCGAATTGTTATTATTGACCAACTCCATTGAAACCGATCCATTCGCATATTTTGCGGATTTAACGAATACTGGTGGTGGCGGTGATGACTCGTAAGACGCAATGTTCGTATTGACTTCCAAGAGATTTAGGACTTCTTCCCCTAATAAAAGAAGGTCGTCGATTGAACTGGTCCAAATTTGAAAATTGTAGTACATGGAGTCCTTGGCATAGGCATCAATATTCCAATGCGATTCAATTACGAATTGGTTGTCGCCTGTTAATCTGGCCGAAAAGGTCAAGGCAAATTCTTGACTTCCATCAGGTTGCTTTATAATTGATTTAATAAAGTTGTTCTCTCTTAGTTGAATCGAGGAAACAGATACCAACTGCGCGCCTAAAAAGCGATCACAAATGAATTTACTGTGTTCATATACCTGGTTATCCGTTTTGATCACCATTAACGCACCAATCGCATTGTCATTCTTTAGGTAGTCAACTGAATACAGGGCACTCGCGTTGGTAAGGTTCAACAAGTCGTTCGAGGAAGATTCAACCACTTCACTTTCATTAATTGCACCAATAGGAATCAAGGTTTCTAAAGCTATATCATTTTTGGCCGAAGTACCTTTTTTCATATAATTCTTTCCTTTTTCAAGGCGCTTCGCAGTTGAAGTATCAAAAACATAGTTCTCCTTGGCACGTTGATAATTTCTTTTTCCAATCTTATCGGCAAGGCGATCATTACTTTCCAATCCACCTTTATTGGCCGTGGAAGAAGAGTAGGTTACCGGGCACTCTTGAATCCCCGAACAAGCTGGATCATTGCAATCTGTAAGACCATCACCATCATCATCGATGCCATTTGAACAATCTTCCTGGGGCACAGGTGCCGTAGGACATCTCGCCCCATCATTACTTGCACTTGCTGGTCCGTAAGCAAAAATGTTTGAGCTTATAGTGCCACCGGAAAGCTCTTGTACCGACCTGATTATATATACTGAACCCGATTGATTGGCTGACACATAAAAATTACCCGACGCGTCAAAGTAAACGGCACCAAAGGTATAACTAAGTCCAGATAAGATCGGTACTTCCCCTAACTCCTCAACTGCGCCTGTTTCTGCAGTTATGCGGTACAATATGTTCGTATTCTTTGCAACGGCATACAGCTTGTTATCCCGAGCATTGAAGGCCCAATCGTGTATACTGATATTCTTGGATAAGGTTTTTGTACCTAAATAACTTAGATAACTAGGAGAATTCGGATCTAAATCTATGGCGTAATAGGTAGTACCTCCCGCCTTAAAGTAATAAGTTCCTTCAGCATTGATGTCACCTACATACTTATTGCCCGAAGGTAAATCCGGAATGGTAAAGATATCGGTGGTAAAATCGTTGCCGATGCGCACTATGGAGCTCGAAGGTTGAGAAAGGTACCCCCAGATATACCCATCCTTGGGATTGTAGGCGTTGGCATTAATTTTTCCCGGTAAAATCTCTTCAGCAACCAAATAGGAACGACCAGATGCCAAATCAATGGCATACACATCGGAATATTGAAACAAATATGCACTATAATCGCAATTAAAGGGTGCCGATTGACCTATACCCTGAAAACTTGAGTACAGCAATAGGATTACAATAAAACCTTTCAAATAAGTGGTCTTCAACTTAGGTAGGTAAATTTTATTCATGATTTGGGGTTTAACATATTTAGCGCAAACTTAAACTATAATACATAGGATTTTTCCTACTTTTAGGCAAGCTTAGCACTATAACCCGTTCAATTGACCTTTATTGTAGATGAACGGTGAACGGCAATTTTTTTTAACTTTTAGAGCAAAATTTGGAGTTTAATCCGATGAAATGCACCCTACTTACTTTTTTGATAAGATTTTAATATCCCGTTCCCTTTCCCTATTTTGCAATCACATAATCGAAACCTAGTATGCAAAATATTACCAGACTTTTTGACTTCCCCGATTTTCAATTGAAAAACTATAACCTGCCAAATTGCTTTTTGGATAAAAGAAATAGTGAATGGGTACCCATGTCTACACAAGAATATGTAGACAAGGCCAATGCGATTAGCCGCGGTCTACTAAGACTGGGGGTTCAAAAAGATGATAAAATCGCGCTGATATCCATGACAAATCGTTCAGAATGGAATGTGATGGATACAGGAATTCTGCAACTAGGAGCCCAAAACGTGCCTATTTATCCAACAATTTCAGAGGAAGATTATGCCTATGTGCTCAATCATTCCGGATCTACTTACTGTTTTGTTTCCTGTTCGGAGGTATATGCAAAGGTTAAGTCCGTTCAAGACCAGGTACCCAGTTTAAAAGAGGTGTATTCGTTTGATCAATTGGATAACTGCAAAAATTGGAACGAAGTTTTGGAACTCGGTGCCGACAACTCCAATCAAGATGTTGTTGAGGATAGAAAAAACGCGGTACATCCCGATGACTTGGCTACGTTGATTTACACCTCGGGAACCACTGGTAGGCCTAAAGGGGTAATGTTGTCCCATAAAAACGTTGTTTGTAACGCAATGGCAAGTTCAGAGCGTTTGCCCATCGAAAAGGGCAATGCGCGCTGTCTGAGCTTTTTGCCGGTCTGCCACGTATACGAGCGCATGATGGTTTACCTATATATGTACAATGGGGTCAGTATCTATTATGCGGAGTCAATGGAAAAGATTTCCGATAACCTAAAGGAAGCAAAACCGCATGTTATGACCGCCGTTCCTCGTTTGTTGGAAAAAGTATATGATGGCATTTTGGCGAAGGGCAGTGCCTTAACAGGACTCAAAAAGAAATTATTCTTTTGGGCGGTTGATTTGGGACTAAAATATAAACCTTATGGTCAGAATGGCTGGTGGTATCAAAAGAAATTGGGTGTCGCCCGCAAACTGATATTCAGTAAATGGTCGGAAGCCTTGGGCGGGCACTTACAGGTAATTTCTTCAGGAAGTGCGGCTTTGCAGCCTCGCCTGGCCCGTGTATTCAATGCGGCCGGACTTGGAGTAATGGAAGGTTACGGACTCACCGAAACTTCACCTGTTGTTTCTGTGAACGATATGAGAAATAATGGTTTTAGAATTGGAACGGTCGGTAAATTGATCAAGGATGTAGAGGTTAAGATTGCAGATGATGGTGAGATTTGCGTAAAGGGCCCCAATGTTATGCAAGGCTATTACAAAGACCCTGAGAAAACTGCTGAAGTGATGAAGGATGGCTATTTTCATACGGGGGATATTGGTGAAATAGATGCCGATGGTTTCTTAAAAATCACCGACCGTAAGAAGGAGATGTTCAAAACATCTGGAGGTAAATATGTTGCCCCTCAGTTATTGGAGAACAGATTTAAACAATCCCGCTTTATTGAGCAATTAATGGTGGTTGGAGAAGGAGAAAAAATGCCCGCTGCCATAATTCAGCCAGACTTTCCATTCTTATTCGAATGGGCCAAGGAAAACGGAATCACCATTAGTGAAAATTCAGACATCGTCCTCAATGAAAAAGTATTGGCCAAGTATCAGGAAGAGGTCGATTTGGCCAACGAAGCTTTCGCTAAGTGGGAAAAAGTAAAGCAATTTCGACTCACTCCAGATATCTGGAGCATCAACGAAGGTCACCTAACACCCACAATGAAATTGAGGCGAAAGATCATCAAAGAGAAGTATATGAACTTGTACAATGACATTTATGGGCATTAGGCAATAGTACATCTTGAGCAATGAAAACAACATTGATATTCGTAATATGTTTGGCCATAATGATTGGGCTAATATGGGGGGTGCTCAAGTTTTTTACGTTTCTGCTCAAAACACGCCAATCAGGAAAAAAGAAGCCTAAAACTTAGCGCAGATCTAATCATGACGAACAACTTTTGAAGGTTACGCTTCTTAAATTCCAATAGACATTCTTTCATCGACAAAATTTGGGGCTTACCTTATTTTGATAAAATTTATTATGCATGCATAATAAATTTGCGTATCTTTGAGTCCCACAATATTTTGTATGAAAGACATCACCATCGATTACATCCTTAGGTCTACTTGGCAAGCCGTTGCCAGAATGTATAACGAGCAAGCCAAGGAATTCGATTCAACTATGGCCGTTGGGTTTACCTTATTAAGTATAGACCCAAAAACAGGAACACCCTCCACCGCCCTTGGGCCTAAAATGGGAATGGAGGCCACTAGTCTTTCGCGCATCTTAAAAAGCATGGAGGAAAAAGGTCTGATTAAACGAAAACCAAATCCTAAAGATGGTCGTGGTGTTTTGATCCATCTAACCGATTTCGGTCTTGAAAAAAGAAACTATTCCAAAGACGTTGTACTCCGATTCAATGATGTAATCAAGGAAAATGTTTCAGAGGAAAAACTAAATCACTTTTTTGAAGTAATGGGTACGATCAACAACCTTATTTCAGAAAAGAAAATATATTGTAAAGCAACAACTAATTAATTGTAATCCCATTCATGAACAAGCATATTAAAAAAGTAGCGGTAATTGGTTCTGGTATCATGGGAAGCGGCATCGCTTGCCACTTCGCGAATATCGGAGTCGAAGTTTTGCTTCTGGATATTGTTCCTAGAGCACTAAACGATAAAGAGAAGGCAAAGGGCCTAAGCCTAGAAGACAAAGTTGTGCGTAACCGACTTGTCAACGAATCCCTGACAGCGGCACTTAAATCTAAACCCTCCCCTATTTACAATCAACGTTTTGCAAGTAGAATTACCACAGGAAATTTAGAGGATGATATTGCCAAAGTTTCCGAAGCGGACTGGATTATAGAAGTCGTCGTTGAGCGATTGGATATCAAAAAGTCGGTTTTCGAAAACCTAGAGAAACATCGAACCCCGGGCACCTTGATTACTTCGAATACTTCAGGGATACCCATTAAGTTTATGAGCGAAGGTCGAAGTGATGATTTTCAGAAACATTTCTGTGGCACACATTTCTTTAACCCGGCACGCTATTTAAAATTGTTCGAGATAATTCCGGGTCCAAAAACTGCACCTGAAGTGTTGGAGTTCTTGAACGGTTACGGCGAGCAGTTTCTTGGAAAAACATCGGTTGTTGCCAAAGATACCCCGGCCTTTATTGGGAACCGAATCGGTATTTTCAGTATTCAAAGCCTATTTCATATGGTAAAAGATATGGGCATGACCGTTGAGGAAGTTGACAAATTATCGGGTCCGGTAATAGGGCGTCCTAAAAGTGCCACCTTTAGAACTGTCGATGTGGTTGGCTTAGATACCTTGGTTCATGTGGCCAATGGTATTCATGAAAACTGCAAAGACGATGAACGTCATGAGCTGTTTATGTTGCCCGATTTCATACAAACCATGATGGACAACAAATGGTTGGGTAGTAAAACGGGACAGGGATTCTATAAAAAATCAAAAAACGCTGAAGGCAAGAAAGAAATTTTAACCTTGGATTTGGATACGATGGACTATCGGTCTAAAAAAAGTGCCAAGTTTGCAACCTTGGAACTAACCAAGACAATCGATAAAGTCGTTGACCGCTTTCCAGTGCTGGTTGATGGGAAAGACAAAGCAGGAGAATTCTATCGAAAGAGTTTTGCTTCCCTTTTCGCATATGTCTCGCACCGTATTCCAGAAATATCGGATGATATCTATAAGATCGATGATGCCATGAAGGCAGGTTTTGGTTGGGAGCATGGACCCTTTCAGATCTGGGATGCGATTGGTGTGGAAAAAGGCTTGGAAATTATACAAGCCGAAGGTGCCGTGGCTGCGCCATGGGTTACCGAAATGTTGGCTTCAGGACAAAAATCGTTTTACGACATTAAGGATGGTGCCACGTATTTCTATGATATTCCTAAGAAAGCGGTAGAAAAAATTCCTGGACAGGATTCGTTTATCATTCTAGATAATATCAGAAAATCCAAGGAAGTATTCAAGAACCCTGGAGTGGTTGTTGAGGATTTGGGCGATGGTATATTAAATGTAGAATTCCAGTCCAAAATGAATACCATTGGCGGCGATGTATTGCAAGGTTTGAACAAGGCCCTTGATATCGCCGAAAAAGATTTTCAAGGTGTAGTAGTAGGGAACCAGGCAGCAAATTTCTCGGTTGGTGCAAACATCGGCATGATTTTTATGATGGCCGTTGAGCAGGAATACGATGAGCTGAATATGGCCATCAAAATGTTCCAGGATACCATGATGCGTATGCGATATT
Source organism: uncultured Flavobacteriaceae bacterium (assembly GCA_938017825.1). Taxonomy (GTDB): domain Bacteria; phylum Bacteroidota; class Bacteroidia; order Flavobacteriales; family Flavobacteriaceae; genus Pelagihabitans. Next base: position 20,301 of record CALIJE010000042.1, on the reverse strand, counting down.
CGTCGATCCCCACAGTAGCTGCGCCGCATGGAATGGCGCTTGGCGGAGGTTGCGAGATTTCGCTTCATGCAGACAAAGTGGTCGCCGCGGCTGAAACTTATATGGGTCTGGTAGAATTTGGTGTAGGGGTAATACCTGGTGGAGGTGGTTCTAAAGAAATGGCCTTGCGTGCACAGGATACTTTCAAAAAGAATGATGTAGAGTTGAACGTACTGCAGGAGTACTTTCTGACTATTGGTATGGCCAAGGTTTCTACATCGGCCTATGAAGCTTTTGATCTAGGCCTGCTTCAAAAAGGAAAGGATATTGTAGTGGTAAATAAAGACAGGCAGATCGCTACCGCGAAAGCACATGCAAAATTGATGGCCGAAGCAGGATATACACAACCTCCTATGCGCAAGGATATCAAAGTGTTGGGAAAACAGGCCTTGGGCATGTTCTTGGTTGGCACAGATTCAATGGAAGCGAGTCGGTATATCAGCGAGCACGATAAGAAAATTGCCAATAAACTGGCCTATGTTATGGCTGGTGGAGATTTATCGGAACCAACAAGAGTATCCGAACAGTACCTATTGGATATTGAACGAGAAGCCTTCTTGTCGCTTTGTTCTGAAAAGAAAACATTAGAGCGCATACAGCACATGCTTAAAACCGGTAAACCATTAAGAAATTAAGAATTATGAGAACTGCATATATAGTTAAAGGATATAGAACCGCTGTGGGAAAAGCTCCAAAAGGTGTTTTTCGCTTTAAGCGAACCGATGAATTGGCCGCCGAGACCATCGAATACATGATGAAGGAGCTGCCCGATTTTGACAAGAAAAGAATCGATGACGTTATCGTAGGAAATGCAATGCCAGAAGGATCTCAAGGTCTCAATATGGCACGTTTAATTTCCTTAATGGGTCTAGATATCGTTGATGTACCAGGCGTAACCGTAAACCGTTTTTGTTCCTCGGGCATAGAGACCATCGGCATTGCCACGGCAAAAATTCAGGCTGGTATGGCCGATTGCATTATCGCCGGTGGTGCCGAAAGCATGAGTGCTGTTCCTATGACAGGTTTCAAAACCGAATTGAATTATGATCTGGTTAATGCAGGTCATGAGGATTATTATTGGGGAATGGGCAATACCGCAGAAGCAGTTGCCAATGAGTACAATGTTTCTCGAGAAGATCAAGATGAGTTTGCGTATAACTCGCATATGAAGGCCTTAAAGGCACAAGCGGAAGATCGCTTTCAGAGCCAAATTGCCCCTATTGAGGTAGAGCAAACCTATTTAGATGGCAACGGAAAAAAGGCGGTAAAAAAATATACCGTAACAAAAGATGAAGGACCACGAAAAGGAACTTCGATTGAAGTCTTGAACAAGCTACGGGCAGTATTTGCGGCAGGCGGTAGTGTTACCGCCGGTAACTCCTCGCAAATGAGCGATGGTGCAGCTTTCGTTATGGTCATGAGCGAAGAAATGGTCAAGGAACTAAACCTTGAACCGATTGCACGCTTAGTGAATTATGCAGCGGCAGGGGTTCCTCCCAGAATTATGGGTATAGGTCCGGTTGCGGCAGTTCCCAAAGCCTTAAAACAGGCAGGATTAAAACAAGATGATTTAGAATTGATCGAATTGAACGAGGCATTTGCATCCCAATCACTGGCCGTAATTCGCGAGTTGAAATTAAATCCGGATATCGTGAACGTAAATGGTGGGGCAATAGCCTTAGGGCATCCCTTAGGTTGTACGGGTGCCAAGCTTTCCGTGCAATTGTTCGACGAAATGCGAAAGCGCGATATGAAAGGGAAATATGGCGCCGTAACCATGTGCGTTGGTACCGGTCAGGGAGCCTGTGGAATTTTTGAATTTTTGAATTAGAAAAAGAAATATATTATGAGTACCGAAACTTTGAACAAAGAGATTTTACGAGGGGGGCAATTCTTGGTAAAGGAAACCAAGTGTGAGGATGTTTTTACATTAGAAGATCTGTCCGAAGAGCAAAAAATGATGCGCGACAGCACCAAAGATTTTGTAGATCGCGAGATTTGGGCGCACTGGGAGCGTTTTGAGAACAAAGATTACGACTTCACGGCCGAAACCATGCGCAAAGCCGGCGAACTAGGCCTTTTGGGTATTGCAGTTCCTGAGGCATATGGCGGAATGGGTATGGGCTTTGTCTCAACCATGCTGGTCTGTGATTACATATCGGGTGCAACAGGTTCTTTCAGCACTTCATTTGGTGCACACACCGGAATCGGTACGATGCCAATCACCCTATACGGTAATGAAGAGCAAAAGAAAAAATATGTTCCTAAGCTCGCCTCTGGGGAGTGGTTGGGCTCCTATTGTTTAACAGAACCTGGAGCCGGTTCTGATGCCAACTCCGGAAAGACCAAGGCCGTTTTATCCGAAGATGGTAAATACTACAGTATTACAGGACAAAAAATGTGGATTTCGAATGCAGGTTTCTGTAATTTACTAATCGTTTTCGCCCGCATCGAAGATGACAAAAACATTACTGGTTTTATCGTCGAGAACAATCCAGAAAATGGGATTACAATGGGCGATGAAGAGAAGAAATTAGGTATACACTCCTCCTCTACACGTCAGGTCTTCTTTAATGAAACAAAAGTTCCTGTTGAAAATATGTTATCGGAAAGAGGCAATGGTTTCAAAATAGCCATGAACGCGCTGAACGTAGGACGGATTAAATTAGCAGCAGCCTGTTTAGACGCACAGCGAAGAGTTCTAAAAGAGGCGGTAAACTATGCCAACGAGCGAATTCAATTTAAAACCCCAATTGTAAATTTCGGCGCAATAAAGGCGAAAATTGCAGAAATGACCACCAATATTTATGTCGGTGAATCTGGAAGCTACCGGGCAGCCAAAAATATTGAAGATAGAATTTCGATTAGGACTGCGGAAGGCAATTCGCATCAGGAAGCAGAATTAAAAGGCGTTGAGGAGTATGCCATTGAATGTTCTATCCTAAAAGTTGCCGTTTCAGAGCATGTGCAATTTACTACCGATGAAGGCCTCCAAATATATGGCGGTATGGGCTATAGTGCCGAGGCACCCATGGAATCTGCATGGAGAGATTCGCGTATAGGCCGTATTTATGAGGGCACCAATGAAATTAACCGAATGTTGGCCGTAGGAATGTTAGTGAAGAAAGCAATGAAAGGTCATGTTGATCTATTAGGGCCTGCTACCGCGGTTGGAGAAGAATTAATGGGAATTCCTTCTATGGATGCCCCCGACTTCTCCGAATTGTTCGCCGAGGAAAAAGACTTGGTGGCGCGTTTGAAGAAAGTATTCCTCATGGTCGCCGGTTCTGCAGTTCAAAAATTCGGGCAAGAATTGGAAAAACACCAACAATTGATGATGGCTGCTTCCAATATTTTGATTGAAATATATATGGCGGAAAGTACCATTCTAAGAACTGAAAAGAACGCCAAGCGTTTTGGTGAAGAATCGCAGGCCACACAAATTGCAATGGCACGTTTGAATTTGTACAATGCCGTAGACATTATCCTAAAAAATGGTAAGGAGGCTATTGTTTCCTTTGCCGAAGGAGATGAACAGCGCATGATGCTCATGGGCCTCAAACGCTTCACAAAATATACCAATAACCCTAATGTAGTGGCTTTGCGCACACAAATTGCCGACAAAGTTGCTGCAGACAATGGGTATACCTTTGACTAATTCAAATGAAACTTTTGTACTAACAGAAGTAAAGACCGCCCCTATCCGGGGCGGTTTTTAGTTTTTCACGGTAAACCGTGATTTTTGAGATATTGGATTTAGATATCTTGAGATCACTATGAACAAGAATAAATCGAACGGCAAACAAAAACAAATCATTCAAATACTTTTGATCTCATTCATGGGCAGTTTGTTTCTGGCGACCTATCATTACTACAGTGTCTTTAACGCCATGGAAATAAGCGCCGAAAATAAGGTGGATACTCCCAAATATTTCGATTATGGGTCCATCACAAACAACTCCTACTGTAATGATTTTTTCAGTTTTAGAATGCCCATTTGCGAAGGCCATGAAGGCAAGTACAAGGAATACGACTTTATCAAAAAAGGTATCTATGAGAAAGACTCCGTACCAGTTCTGGCCAAACTTACTTCTGAGATAAATAATACTGTTTTACTACTTATCACTGAAAAATTAGAGTCTATTGAGTTATCGGATGTCCTCAACAAAACGGCTAGCTTTGAAGACTTCTCGAAACTATCCTCGGAAAAACGTAAAAGAGAATTGGTGGGGTCTGATTACCAACTGGTCATTTCCGCTCATCAACTTAAAGGCACATCATTAAATTCCTATTTGAATAAGTTTGAAAACCTTCATAACCCCGAATATGGTGGTCCAAAGATGAAATCGATTTCAGGTGTAGCATTTCGTGAGTATATTGGCAAAGAATCCCAAGGATCTGCATTACAAGAAACCATGTACGGTATTTTAGGCGGCACAAACAGGGATATTATCTCGTACAACACTGAAATTCATGGGTTTGCATTGAGCATCGACCTGTTTTATCAAACTGATGCACAAAAAGACATTCTGATGAGTATGGTCGACCAGGCCTCCTTTCACTGAAGCTGATGTGACGTTCAAAGACTAGGGTTTCGATTCGAATTAAAATCGATTAACTTTATCGGATGGAAAAAACGCTACTTCAAAAGGCATATTCTCCTGAGGATTTCAGAACACGTGGGCATCATTTGATCGATCAGTTAGCCGATCATTTAGAGGCGCATATGCACGATAATAGTACCAAGACCCTAAACTGGCATTTGCCAGAGGACGAGCGCGTTTTTTGGGGCGAATTTTTGGAAAACGGGAATGAATCCGAATTGTTCGGGCGAATCTTAAATCGTATTACCGCTGTTCATAACCCAAAATGTATTGGGCACCAAGTTACACCAACGATTCCCATAACTGCCCTTACGGCAATGATGAGTGCACTTCTTAACAACGGAATGGCCGTCTATGAAATGGGTATGGCCCCTTCGGCCATGGAACGCATTGTAACCGATCTGCTATGTAAAAAAATTGGTTATGATGAAGTGTCTCGAGGATTTTTAACTTCAGGAGGTACCTTGGCAAATTTAACCGCGCTTCTATCGGCTCGGAAAGCTGTTGTGAAAAATGACATTTGGAATGATGGGCACGACCAGGCATTGGGCATTATGGTATCGGCCGAGGCACACTATTGTGTAGATCGAGCGGCAAAAGTCATGGGACTGGGAGAAAATGGAATTATAAAAATTCCGGCAACACCAGAATTCAGAATGGATACCGATATCTTAGAAAACGAAATCAAAAAAGCAAAGGCAAAGGGAATAACGGTTTTTGCCATAGTGGGCAGTGCCCCATCAACCGCAACTGGAGTGTATGATGACTTGGAGGCGATTGCAACCTTTGCTCAAAGGCATGGTCTTTGGTTTCATGTTGATGGCGCCCATGGCGGAGCGGCCATATTCTCCGAAAAATATAGGCACACAGTTACCGGAATAGACAAAGCCGATTCAGTTGTCATAGACGGACACAAAATGATGATGTTGCCCACTATTACTACGGCGCTACTTTTCAAAGATGGAAATCATGGCCAGGCTACCTTTAGTCAAAAAGCGGATTATCTTTTGGTTCAATCCGAAGACGAAGATTGGTACAACAAAGCGAAACGTACCTTTGAGTGCACTAAAAACATGATGAGCATACATTGGTATACCATTTACAAGATCTATGGAGAAGCTATCTTTGATGAGTACGTTACAAATTTATATGACATGGGCACAGCATTTGGTGAAATTATAGCCAAGGAGCCTAATTTCGAATTGGCCATTTCCCCAAACTCGAACATCATATGCTTTAGATATGTTGATACCAGTTTAGAATTGAGTACTTTAAATGAAATAAACGCGAAGCTTCGTCAACATTTACTGGAAGAAGGAGAATTTTATATCGTACAGACAAAATTAAGGGGCATACAGTATTTAAGGTGCACGGTGATGAATCCGTTTACCACAACAGCGCATTTCAAAACCCTTTTAAATAATATAAAATCAAAATTGGAAAACATACTATCTCATTAAAAACTGTTCTTATGAAAAACATGCTGACCATAATTCTGTTGCTTTGCATTCGTCAACTGCTTGCCCAACCAAATACAGAAGTCTATTTGATGGACATCACTTCAGAGGATGGGAAAACAGCATTTACGAATCTTAGAAATATTTCTAACAACGAGGGTTACGATAACCAACCTTCGTTTTATGATAATGAAACCATACTATTTTCGAGCACAAGAAACGGCCAAACCGATATTGCGGCATATAATATCAATACTGGATCGGTTACATGGATCAGCAATACTCCTGAGGGCAGCGAATATTCACCATTGCGCATCCCGAACTCAAATGATATTTCCGCCATACGTTTAGATACCAACGGTTTACAACGCCTCTATCGATACGATGACCTTAGCGGGGAATCGACAGTCATACGCAAGAATGCAAAAGTAGGGTACCATGTGTGGGATTCAGAGGATGTTTTAGTGAACACAATTTTGGTCGAAAACAGAATGGATTTGGTACTCTCAAATTTTAAGGATAGCATACATGTAACGGTAGCCAAAAAAGTAGGCCGATCCTTGCACAAGATTCCTAAAAGTGGACAAATAAGCTTTGTGACCAACGAGACCGATTTTCCCGGAGTACGTTCCTTAAATCCCGAAACAGGAGAGACTTCCGAATTGCAAGGTTTGCCAAAAGGGGTAAGTGATATGTGTTGGCTTCCAGACGGTCGGCTGCTAGTCCCCTATAACGGCTCCATATTGGCAATCGAGCCTGGTACGAAAGAGAATCCAGCTATTTTGCATCACTTTCAAGAAGAGGAAATCAACCAAATTTCGAGAATGGCGGTCAGTACGGATGGGAAACACTTGGCCTTGGTCTCGAATGATTCTCCTAGCAAAATAGTTCAAAAACAGGTTGACTCCTATAATTCGGGAGACCTTGACGCCTTTGTCAACTGTTATTCCAAAGATGTGGTGGTTCGCAAGTTTCCGGCCGACACCATGTACATAGGACACGAGAAAATGCGAAAAAATTACAGCAGTCTTTCCCCTGATAAAAAAGTGTATGATGTAGCAGTTGTAAAACGCATGGTCGTTGGAAATAAAGTAGTGGATCACGAAGAAGTTAAGGGCAACGGCAAAGTACAAATGCAGGTGGCCATTTACGAGGTGACCAATGATGCGATTGATAGCATGACCTTCATTTTTGACAAGCCAGATGCCGAGAATCCGGAAGAAATTGTTCAAAAACAGCTCGATGCCTATAACGCTAGAGACATTGACAGCTTTATGGCAACCTATTCCGACGATGTAAAATTGTATGATTTCCCGAATACAAAAACAACTGAAGGACAAGAAAAAATGCGCGAAGGATATGTGGGTTTCTTCAAAACTACCACTGACTTGCATTGTGAAATAAAAAACAGGATGGTCATAGGCAATATAGTCATCGACGAAGAATACATTACCGCAAACGGTAATAACTTTAGCGCTATCGCTATTTATGAAGTCGAAGATGGTAAGATTGCAAAAGTGACATTTTTATGATAAGATAACACTATTGCAATCGAAATCACATATTCTTCCCATTATCATTTTGTCGCAATTCGCTTGCACTTCCTTATGGTTCGCAGGAAACGCTATCGTTGATGAATTAGCACTTAAAACCGGACTAGGAACCGAAATTATCGGTTATGTATTATCATCGGTGCAATTGGGTTTTATAAGCGGCACCTTGGTATTTGCCTTATTGATGATAGCTGATCGTTTTTCTCCTTCTGTAGTATTTATGATAAGTGCGCTGCTCGCCGCAGCATGCAACCTTGTTTTACTTTCTGATGAAATCTCAAAATGGTCCTTGCTCTTTGTGCGCTATGGCACAGGCTTCTTTTTGGCAGGGATATATCCCATAGGGATGAAAATCGCAGCTGACTATTATGAAAAAGGATTGGGGAAAGCACTAGGTTGGTTGGTTGGGGCATTAGTCTTCGGGACAGCACTGCCCTATCTGGTTGGAGGTACTGCTTTTGGCAACAATCCTAAAATGGTGATTTTAAGCGTATCTGCATTGGCTACCGTTGGCGGTGTCTTACTTTGGCTATTTGTTCCTAACGGACCATTTCGTAAGCCTAGCACCCAATTGCGCTTAGATGCAAGTACAAAGCTTTTTAAAATAGCTGGCTTCCGGAAGGCTGCGTTTGGATACTTTGGTCACATGTGGGAACTATATGCGTTTTGGGCGTTTATACCCGTAGCGCTCCAAACGTTTAATCGATGGCATGATGAGTCACTACCAATACCCTTATGGACCGGCTTGATAATCGCCTTGGGTGGTGTATCCTGTATTCTAGGTGGCCATCTTTCGCAAAAAATTGGCAGTTATACAGTTGCCAAAACAGCATTGACCGTGTCGGGCATATTATGTCTCTTATCACCTATACTATTTCAGTTGCCCAACTATCTTTTTTTATTTGGATGGTGTTTCTGGGGCATGGCAGTTACAGCAGATTCTCCCCAGTTTTCGAATTTAGTGGCGGCTTCGATTCCTTCCGAATTGAAAGGCACCGGTTTAACCCTGGTAAACTGCATCGGTTTCGCCATTAGCATAATTAGTATTCAGTTGTTGGCTTACGCTGCCGATTTGGGAATGGTTCGGTTTCTATTCGTGGTCCTTGCTATAGGTCCGGCAATAGGTGTATGGCAACTGTCAAAAAAATCCAGTTAATTTTAATACATTGTACACTTCTAAACATTTGACGTAATACCGAAGAAAATGAAAAAATCAATCTTGTTACTTTTTCTAGTTTCCACCATAGCGTTCTCGCAGACCGATCAGCGCATCTATGATATTATCGATGCAGTTTCGTCGGAGCGTATCGAAAAGGATATTGGCACCCTTGCAAATTTTGGGACGCGCCATACCCTTAGCGATACTGTATCTACAACGCGCGGCATAGGAGCCGCTAGACGTTGGATCAAAAGTGAATTCGACAAAATTTCTAGCGATTGCAACAACTGTCTTAATGTATATTTTCAACGAGATCTAGTAGAAAAAGGCACCAATAATCGTATCGTCAAAGATGTTTATGTGGTTAATGTAGTGGCCATTCAAAAAGGAACAAAATATCCGAACAGGTATATTATTATGAGTGGTGATATCGACTCACGTATTAGCGACCCAACAAACTTTACCGATGATTCGCCGGGAGCCAATGACAATGCGAGCGGTATGGCGGGCACTATAGAAGCAGCACGCGTTTTGAGTAAGTACCAATTTGAGAGTAGTATTATCTATTTAGGGCTTTCAGGAGAAGAGCAAGGTCTTTTTGGCGGCCAAGGATTGGCAAGACAAATGAAAGTGGACGGATGGGATATCATTGGAATCTTCAATAACGATATGATTGGGAACATCACCGGGGTAGACGGCGTAACAAGCAATAGGGATTTCCGAATTTTTTCTGAACCTGTGCCTGTAACAGAAGATGAAAAACAACGCAGAGCAAGACGTTTCTATGGTGGGGAAGTAGATGGGGTATCTCGCCAATTGGCCAGATATGTGCATAAAACGACCAATACATATATGCCCGAAATGAATCCTATGATGATCTACAGACTAGATCGTTTTGGTCGCGGGGGTCATCATCGCCCATTCAACGACGCCGGTTATGCGGGTATTCGAATCATGGAGGCCCATGAAAACTATACACAACAGCACCAAGATATCCGAACTGAAAATGGCATTGAATACGGAGATGTTTTGGAGCATGTAAATTTCGAGTATGCTAAAAAACTGACAGCTGTAAACGCCATCAGCATGGCTTCCTTGGCCTGGGCACCACCTGCTCCGGAAAAAGTGGAAATCGGCGGAATCGTGCAGCCTTCTGCAAAATTCAAATGGACCAAGGTCGATGGGGCAGTTGGTTACAAAATATATTGGAGAGATACCACCTCACCCACTTGGGACAATAGCAGATTTGTTGGAGATGTTTTGGAATACACCCTTAATGGAATTGTAATCGACAACTTCTTTTTTGGAGTTTCAGCGGTCGGTAAAGATGGATTTGAAAGTCCGGTGGTTTTTCCAAATGCGATCTTCAGATAAAAATCAATTTTAAATTGCTTCCCTAGGATACTATGGCAATCGAGACCTGGGATAAATACCAAAAAATGCACCTATGATTAAAATACACGCATTACTTCTAATACTTTTGGCAACTGCAGGGTCATTGAGAGCCCAGGATTTTACAGAACAAGATACGCTCCGAGGCAGTATAACGCCAGAACGGTCTTGGTGGGATCTTAATTATTACCACCTTGATATCGCTGTGGATCCCGATAAAAAATATATAACAGGTAGCAACACGATCCGTTATAAGGTTTTAGAGGAAAAAAAGATTATGCAAATAGACCTTCAACCTCCATTGACCATTGAAAAAGTTTTGCAAGATGGAAAAAATTTGAAGGTAAAAACAAATGGTAACGCGCATTTCGTACATCTCCAAAAAGAACAGCTAAAAGGAGCTTATAACGAAATAATCGTTCATTATTCGGGCAACCCAAAAGTAGCTGTACGTGCCCCATGGGATGGAGGATTTTCATGGAAAAAAGACAGCAACGGAAAGCATTTTGTGGCAACCTCTTGCCAAGGTCTTGGAGCTAGTGTTTGGTGGCCGAACAAAGACCATATGTACGATGAAGTCGATAGTATGGCAATTAGCGTAAAGGTACCCAAAGGATTAAAAAACATTTCCAACGGAAGATTGCGTAAAGTCGATGAAGCGACCAATACGTATCATTGGTTCGTGAACAACCCGATCAATAACTACGGTGTTAATGTCAACATCGGCGACTATGTTCACTTTGGTGAAAAGTACAAAGGCGAAAAAGGAGCCCTTGATTTGGATTATTGGGTATTGAGAGATGATTTGGAAAAGGCAAAGGAACATTTCAAAGACACGCCTAAAATGATGAAGGCTTTTGAACATTGGTTTGGCCCCTACCCTTTTTATGAGGACAGCTTTAAGCTGGTTCAAGTTCCTTATTTAGGCATGGAACATCAAAGTTCGGTGACCTACGGCAACCAATTTAAGAAGGGTTATTTGGGAAAGGACCTATCGGGCACCGGATGGGGATTGAAATTCGATTTTATAATTATCCATGAGGCTGGCCACGAATGGTTCGCCAATAACATCACCTACAAAGATGCTGCCGATATGTGGATACATGAAGGGTTTACCGCGTACTCTGAAAACTTGTTCTTGGACTACTATTACGGCAAAGCGGCAGCCGCCGATTACGTCATCGGAACACGAAACAATATAAGAAACGATAAACCGATCATCGGAATCTACGATGTAAATCAAGAGGGTTCAAGTGATATGTATTACAAAGGTGCTAACCTGCTTCATACCATTCGTCAATTGATCGACAACGACGACAAGTGGCGCGAAATACTTAGAGGACTCAATACTGATTTTTATCATCAAACCGTAAGCACAAAGCAGATCGAAACATATATTTCAGAAAAATCCGGAATTGATCTTTCCGCAATTTTCGATCAATATTTACGTACAACCGATATCCCGGTCCTGGAATATAAAGTTATGGCCGATGGTAAATTTCGCTATCGATATACAAATGTAATCGAAGGGTTTAAGTTGCCTGTAAAAATTGTTGCTACGAAAGAACATCTCATTCAGCCGACTCGTGAATGGCAATCCTTGCAGTTAGATACCGCCGCAAAGGATATCATTGTAGACCGCAATTATTATATTAAAACAGAAGGTCAGAGGTACAAGTAGGGTATAATCTTTTTCGGTTGTTTCAACAAAAAACGAACATGAAAAAGAAACTTCAAGCGCTTGCCTTAATTTTTTTGTTTATTTCTTGTGAAGAGGGTGCACTAGATAGCCAGTCTCTCGAAAACTTTGCCGGCTATTCCGATTTGGAATTACCTGGTGATAGGTATAATGAATTTGGAGAGAATGAATTTCTGAATGCCACTGAATTTCCGATATCCACTTTTTCGACAGATGCCGACGGTGCTTCTTACTCGAATGTAAGACGTTTTATTCAACAGGATAAACGATTGCCGCCCAAAGCTGCCGTGCGAACCGAAGAACTTATCAATTACTTTAATCTAGATTACCCCTTTGAGGAAAGCGTTCATCCCATTGCCTTGAATGGAGAAGTAAGTGATTGCCCTTGGGCAGATGGTCATAAATTAGTACGTATAGGACTAAAGGGCAAAACCATACCGCAGTCTGAGCAGCCATCTGCAAACTTTGTGTATCTCATAGATGTTTCGGGCTCCATGGCTAGTGAAGACAAACTAGAGCTTTTAAAAAACGGATTCAAACTATTTGTGGATGGGCTCTCTGAGAACGACAAGGTAGCCATTGTGACCTATGCGGGTTCAGCGGGAGTGGTCCTTGAATCAACTCCTGGAAATGAAAAGGACAAAATTAAAAATGCAATCGACCTGCTAGGGTCAGGAGGCAATACGGCTGGGGCCGAAGGAATCATTACTGCCTATGAGATTGCCCAGCAGAATTTTATCCCTGAAGGCAACAACAGAATCATCATTGGTACGGACGGTGATTTTAATGTTGGACCATCGAGTCAGGATGAACTTATTTCCCTCATCGAAGAAAAAAGGGATTCAGGAATCTTCCTGACCGTTCTTGGAGTTGGACGTGGGAATTTAAACGATGGTTCTTTAGAACAAATTGCCAATAACGGAAATGGAAACTACGAATATATTGATACCATTGAACAATTGCGCAAGGTTTTTATGTATGAGTATAATAAATTCTATACCGTTGCAAAAGATGTTAAGATTCAAGTAGAATTTAATCCAGACTACGTTGAGGCCTATAGACTGATAGGATATGAAAACAGGGTTTTGAACAATGAAGATTTCGAGGATGACTCTAAAGATGCCGGGGAAATCGGTGCCGGCCAGAACGTTACCGCGCTTTATGAAATTAAGCCTAAAAGCGGAGTTGTTTCGAGAAGCGAACGCACCTTTAAGATTGACTTTAGATACAAACTGCCAAATTCCGAGACTAGCCAGCCGATCGGTTTAGATGTCTTCGACACCGGAAACACTTTTGAACAGAGTTCTGACTTTATGAAATTTACCGCAAGTGCGGCCTCTTTTTCAATGCTATTAACTGATTCGACGTTCAAAGGAACAAGCAACTATCCTGATATTTTGAATTGGTTGAACGAAACCTCACTTAACGATGAGCATAATTTTAAAAGCGAATTTAAAAACATCGTTGCAGCTGCAGAGGGGATGTAAGACGTAATGTAACCATTGAAAAAGGAGGTTTCAATTTTTGAAACCTCCTTTTTTATGAAATCAAACCAACATGGTATTCACTGAATTCCTAGTTAAAAGTAGCATTCATCAACGCAATCATAGCAGGAGTTTTCCCCTCTTCTACCTTACCCTTGATGACAAGTTTGTTCTTGCCACTAAGCTTTGTTGTTAAAGGAATGACTACTGCACCACCTTGTGAACCTGCCGGTTGTGGAGCCAAATTACCTTTACCGATAACTTCCCCATCCGGTGATTCTAGATGAACTTCAAAATCATAAGCTACCTTTGGCGCTTGCTGCCAACCTACCCCTAAAACTATGGCACTCACTCCGCTTAGATCAATATCCTCCAATTCAAACCAACCTACTGGCCCTTGCAACACCAGCAAGTCCATTCCTGCGAATTGTACCGCCATCATGTCTTGAACTTTGGTTGAGGCCGAAAAACCAACTGTATTACTTGAAAGAGCAATTGATTTGGAGCCTGTTAAGGGAACCGTACCTTCAGCCCCTTCATCGGTATAGCTAGCGGTCAACACCATTAATTTTCCCGACCTTGCATTTTCCGCCAGTACCGAACCTTTGGGTGGCAAGGAAGGTTTGCCGTTCGCTTCGCCACTAAGCGACATGATATAGGTCGCCAACTGCAGTGTTTCGTCAGAAGTGATATTCGGATGTGCGGCCATCATAACCTCTCCCCAAACTCCAGCGCCTCCTTCTTTGATTTTCTTTTGAAGATAGCCTAAAGCATTATCATCGTCTTTATATTTTTTCGCAATATCGAGGTAGCTCGGCCCAATCGACGCCTCGGCCTCCTTATGGCATGCTTTACAGTCCATCGCCTGAGACATGGCCTTTCCGGTCACCGCTGCGGATACCTGCTGGTGGCCAAGGTTCATGTTCACCTTGTCCATACCCTCCAAATAATCCACAGAGACAAAAATATTTGCAGGATCGATGTTATCGCTATCGGGATCAGCAACCGAAACCTCGTAATTTACGGGTTGTCCTGGTACATAGAACGACGTATTGCCCCCTAGAATATCAATAGATACTTCAGGTCTCGTATTTCCTGCTACTATTGACGTGGCTTCACTTTTTACGGATTCGCCGCCCGCATCCTTTACTTCAACCGATACTTTGTATTCCCCGGCATCGGCATAGGTGTGGGTAATTTTAGGTTCTGATGTTTCCGTTGTTTCCCCATTGCCTAAATCCCAAACGTATGTTATTGCATCTTTTTCGCGATCTTCCGCTTCTACGGTTGCAGTTATGCTCAAAGGAAGCTGGCCAGACGTTCGGTTTACGGTCATATTGTGGATCACGGGAGGTCGATTTCCAAAATTGTAATCCACAACGCTTAAGCCCGAATCCTTGTTCTTGGAAAACCAACCACTGCCATATTCGAGAAGATACAACTTACCATCGGGTCCCAATTCCATATCAATAAGCGCATTTACCTTAATGTCTGAGGCAAAGGGTTCCATTTTATTTACGGTTCCGTCTTCGAACAAGCTCAGTGCCATCATCCAGCCGCGCATCCATTCATAAATAATAACCTTCCCGTCATAGTATGCAGGCAATCCACCGCCATCAGCAAACATGTCGGAATAATAGGCAGGCCCTGCCATTGCATTACGACCTCCACTGCCCGACTGCGGAAAATCTTGCGATTCTCCATAATCATAGAACATATAAGCAGGTTGTGCAGGTGGCAATTCTTGGAGTCCTGTATTGTTCTTAGAATCGTTGATGGGTCTTTGCGGATCAAAGGTTTTGCCGCTCACGCCATTGGAATAATCATAATCAACATAGGCTTTGTTATCGGCTATGAATAAAGGCCATCCAAAATTCCCTGCCTCTCTAGCCTGGTTCATTTCATCATAGCCACGTGGTCCCCTACTTACGAAATCGTCAGCACCGGCATCTGGACCGACATCTCCCCAATACACATAACCATTTTTTGGATCTACCGAAATACGATACGGATTTCGATGCCCCATGGTATAAATTTCAGGTCTTGTCTTTTCAGTTCCTTTAGGAAAAAGATTACCCTCAGGAATATCATAGGAACCATCTTCGTTCACCTTGATTCGAAGTATTTTTCCACGAAGGTCGTTTGTGTTTCCAGACGAACGACGCGCATCAAATTGTTGCTTTCCAGGAAGATCGTTCAAGGGCGCATACCCCTTGTTCACATATTTTGCACCCTTCTCATCAAAGGGCGTAGAATTGTCGCCAGTCGACAAATAGAGTAGTCCATCACCGCCAAAGGCAATTGATCCTCCCGTATGGCAGCATATTTCACGCTGACTGTATACCTCTAGAATCACCTGTTCGGAAGCCCTGTCAAAGGCTCCGTCATTATATTTCATACGTGTTAAAATGTTCACCTCCTTATCACCCGTAGGGGCATAATAAAGATACACCCAGTTGTTTTCTGCAAAATTTGGATCCTTCTGTATTCCCATTAAGCCTTCTTCCGCGTTGGTGCCAGGAGTTCGCAAGGTCTTATGATATACATCCAATTTCAGTACTTCACTGAGTTCTTTTGTATCCGATTTGTACAAGATGACCTCCCCTCGTCGTTGCGAAACCAAAATATCATTATTGGGCAGTATGGTCATCTCGGTCGGCTCAAAGAATTCTCCTTCTACCAAAACATTCTTCGAGAATCGGTCAATGTCAGGAGGAATTTGCGATATGGCCTTATCATATTTAAGGTTTTCGTTATCCCCTATAGCATACTGGATGCCACCTAAAATGTGCTTTATAAAATCTGCCTCGGTATAACTTTCATCAGTGTGACCGCCCCCAGTATAAAATGCACGTCCACCATCAAAGTCATGATACCAAGCTATAGGATGAAAGTCCCCGTTCTCTCCTCCTTCATACGAAGACTCATCTAGAGTCATTATAACATTGACATCCGGATTTATTTTTTTGTAATTATAAAGTTCGTCCGTTCTTGTCCATACCGAATCCGTGAGGTGCTTTGTTGCTATAAAACTGTTATCCTTCACTATAAAATTGGCCTCTGGTGTACCACTTGGATGACTCAAAAACTGGGCACCCACCAATTTGTTGTACCATCCCCAATCATACTCCGTATCGGCGGCGGCATGTATCCCAACGAAACCACCTCCAGATTGGATGTAGCGTTCAAAAGCAGCTTCCTGTTTGTGGTCTAATATGTTACCAGTGGTACTTAAAAAGACGATGGCACTATATTGCTTTAGAATTTCATCAGTAAAGAGTTCTGCGTTCTTTGTGGTATCAATCGCAAAACCATTCTCATCACCCAATTTCTGGAGTGCTGAAATTCCGGCAGGAATAGAGGCATGTTTAAAACCCATAGTCTTCGAAAAGACCAGCACCTTGGGTTTACCTTCACGCTTATTACTACAATAGGTAAAAATAAGTCCGACCAGGATCAATACTAAAATGGTATACTTTTTCATTTCGTCTGTGTTTTAAGAAGCATAAGATTTAAAAATAAGAATTCGCTTTTATAAAATCTAATGTTCGTATAATTGAAATTGTTATTTTTAAGTTAGTCATGAAAGAAATTCAAGAGAAATACTTTGAGAACGATTCGCAATGGCGCAATTGGCTGCACGAAAACCATGCACAAAAAGCCGGCATCAATCTAATTTTTTATGCCGTTTCGCATTCAAAAAAAAGCATGCGTTGGGAGGAGGCCGTGCGGGTCGCACTGTGTTATGGTTGGATCGATAGTACTGTGAAGAACATCGGCCCCGGCAAAAGACGTCAATATTTTTGTCCCCGAAAACCAAAAAGCGTTTGGAGCAAAGTGAATAAAGATCATCTCAAAGAGTTGAAAGCTGCAGGGCTTATGCATCAAAGTGGTCTCGAAAGCATCGAAATTGCCAAGGCCAATGGCTCTTGGACAGCATTGGATGACGTGGAAAAAGGAATCATTCCAAAAAATCTAAAACGAGCCTTTGATGGCAATCCGATAGCCTTTGATAACTTTAAAGGGTTTACGCGTGGTCAACGAAAGAGCTATTTATATTGGCTTAATCAGGCCAAACGGGAGGAAACGAAAGAAAAGAGAATCAGGGAAATAGTATCGCTCTGCGAACAGAACATCAAATCGAGGGATAATGGCTGGGGAAAAGCGACAGCTGCCACTAAAAAAAATAAATGAATATGGACAAAGCGCTACAGAATATGATTGCAAATATGCCAGAAAAAACCGGAAAGTCGCTGGCAGAATGGACAACAATCCTACGGCAAAAAAAATTCGCTAAACACGGCGAGGCCATGAAATTCTTAAAGGGGGAACATGGGGTTACCCACGGCTTTGCCAATACCATCATACACCTCTCCAAGGAGGAACAAACATCAGAGGATGATTTGGTGAGCAACCAGTACAAGGGCAAGGAGGCCCTGATTGCAATCTATGACAAACTGATTGCTTTGGTAAAGACTTTTGGCGAGGACGTCACCATTACCCCAAAAAAATCAGCGGTAAGCATTATTCGTAAAAAACAATTCGCCCTTATCAAACCCGCCACGAAGACCCGGATCGATTTGGGGTTAAAATTAAAGGACAAGCCGATAACCGATCGATTGGGTAATTCAGGACCTTTTGGAACTATGTGCACGCATCGTGTACAGCTGACCAATAGTACTGAGGTAGATTCACAATTGGCCGAATGGCTAAAGGAAGCTTATGAAAAAGCAAATTGATTACGAGGTGCTATTTCCGGCCGTAAAATCGATGGTATACTATGGCAGCAATACCACCAACGAAGGCAAATGCCGACAACATCCAAAAAACGTTTTGAAAGCCAGGTTCCCCGGGATTTGAATCTAAAAGATATCCGTAGGCGGGACCAGCAAAAATATCTGGGGTGTAACCGACAACAGAAATCATACCAACAGCAGTACCCGTAAGTACTAGTGGTATTTTGCCACTTTGCATTACTCCGAAGTACAGCGCTCGAGCGGCGTATACCCCGACCGCAATAACAACTACCGATAAGAAATACAAAGCCGTTGTAGATGGTTCTATTATGCCCGATGCGAACAACATCCCGCCCATTAGAGTGGCAATAAAACTAAAGACCAACCAAAGCGTAATTTTAAAACGATCCACGATCAAACCAACCAATATCCCCGTAGCCGGCCGCAGAAATTGAATAAACGTACCGACCTCGGCCGACTTTACCTCGTTGTACAACATTACTTCCCTTGCGTATTGTGATAACACATCTGTTATTTTATAGCCTACATAGGCACATAGAATAATCACCATAAGCAGCCAAACCGCTGGAAGTCTTAACACGCTATGGATCTGTTTTACGGAAATTTTTTCCAAAAGGATTTCCTTCTCATCTACTCCAGACTTCATAAAAAACCACGTCATAAGTGCAATTATGGTTATTGACGCGGCGGAATAATAAATGACGTATTTAAAGGCCTCTCGCCTTTCCCAAAATGAAGCGGTTTCTACAATGTCGGATATAAATAAGGAAAACACAAAAACGCCCAATAGTCCAAAAAACGCCCCGGTTAGTCCTCGCCCGCCATCAAGTAGTCCGAAAGCTTTGCCCTGTGAAGTTGTGCCACCCCAAACCCGGGCCGCCTTTATCATCGGAGCCCAAAAAAGGAAAATAGTGGTAAAACCCCAATATCCATATAGAATTTGGAGTAGCTCGAAACTTGGAAAAGTTGCGAATACGAGTCCACCTGCCGCCGTCATCACCAATGCAATTGCCATGAGCTTCCGCGGAGGATATTTATCTGCTATAGGTCCTCCTAATAGATAACAAATAACCGCAACGATACCATAAACAGAAAAACAGAGTCCGAGTTGTGTATTGTCAAGTTCAAAAACATCCAACACCGTTGATCTAAAAATTCTTGGGAGCACAAAGGGCAATATAAAAACTGCCTCTCCTGCCAAAATAAGCAGTGTTAAGTAATACCAAGGTGCTTTTTGTTTCATCAATTGGAAAGATAGTGAGAAGCAATGGGATTCCTATTAAAAAGTAAATTAGCTTTATCTTTGTACCATGTGTTGCGGAGTGTACCGGGCAAGCGTGTTTCCGTTACCGGTTTTCTACGAACACTTTATTGCTATGTCAAAGCTGCCCAAGCAGAATCAATTCTTGGATTTATCGGATTATGGTCGACCCGTAGCAAAGGTGATAGCAAATTCTCTTAAGCACACCTCGCTTACGCCGGTTCACGTTACCATGGGGTTTATAATCGCTGGTTTACTGGCCATCCTTACAATCTTAAAGGGTTATTATTTGACCGCCTTTTTTCTTTTGGTGCTCAAATCTATTTTGGATGCCGCAGATGGGGAGTTGGCCCGTGCAAAGAATACACCAAGTTATACGGGTAGATACCTCGATTCTGTATCGGATATCGTGTTGAATTTTCTAATTCTCATTACCATTTGGTACGTGACCGATGGATCGTTGAGTTATACTATTTTGTCCTTTTTAGGGCTACAGCTACAAGGCACCTTGTACAACTACTATTATGTGATTCTTAGAAACAAACATAATGGGGATACGATCAGCAGGGTATTCGAAAATGAAATACCAACCGCTATGGCGGGTGAAAAACAGAAACATGTGAATATTCTCTTTAAACTATACTCCTTGTTTTATGGGGTTTTCGATAAAATCATCTATCGATGGGAAAAGGACGCAGCTACTGCAGAGAAGCTTCCGAACTGGCTGATGACGGCGGTTTCAACTTTTGGTCTGGGTTTTCAACTTTTATTGATCGGCTTGATGCTCGTTTTTAACCTTAAGGATTATATTATTCCGTTTTTCATTGGGTATTCTCTTTTTATTCCTGTTTTTATTGCCATACGAAGGTTGATAAATCGGTAATTATCCATACTTT